>JAYSXW010000100.1:0-5622 GCA_043716935.1 Pseudonocardia sp. | reverse complement strand
AGGAACGCGACCCGACGGCGGTCGACGCCGCTCTCCGGTCGCTGACGGCCGCCGCGGGGCGCGACCGCCGCTCCGACGACGACAACCTGCTGCACCTGGCCGTCGTCGCGGCCCGGGCGAAGGCCACCGTGGGGGAGATCTCCGACGCGCTGGAGAAGGTCTTCACCCGCCACGCCGGCCAGATCCGCATCATCTCCGGCGTGTACGCCCACGAGGCCGGGCACAGCCCGGCCATCGACCGCGCCCGCGGCCTGGTCGAGGAGTTCGCCGAGCACGAGGGCCGCCAGCCCCGGATCCTGGTGGCGAAGATGGGCCAGGACGGCCACGACCGCGGCCAGAAGGTGATCGCCACCGCGTTCGCCGACCTGGGTTTCGACGTCGACGTCGGTCCGCTGTTCCAGACCCCCGGTGAGGTGGCCCGCCAGGCGGTGGACGCCGACGTGCACGTCGTGGGCGTCAACTCCCTGGCCGCCGGGCACCTCACCCTCGTGCCGGAGCTGCGGGCGGAGCTGGCAGCGCTCGACCGGCCCGACATCATGGTCGTCGTCGGCGGCGTCATCCCGCCGGCCGACCACCCCACCCTGCTCGAGATGGGTGCGGCCGCCGTGTTCGGTCCCGGCACGGTGATCGCGCAGGCCGCGGTGGACCTGCTGGAGAAGCTCCACGCCGCGCTCGACCACTGATGCCGCGCACGATCGACGTCCCGGCACTCGCCGCGGGCGTGCGGGAGGGCTCGCGCTCGCTCCTCGCGCGGGCGATCACGCTCGTCGAGTCCCACCGGCCCGACCATCGGGAGGCCGCGCAGGAGCTGTTGATGCAGCTGCTCGACGCCGCCGGGGGCGCGCACCGGGTGGGGATCACCGGGGTGCCGGGCGTCGGGAAGTCGACGTTCGTCGAAGCGCTGGGCACCCGCCTGACCGCCGCCGGGCACCGGGTGGCGGTGCTCGCCGTGGACCCCTCGTCGACGCGCACCGGAGGCTCGATCCTCGGGGACAAGACCCGGATGGCGACGCTCGCGAACGACCCCCACGCCTTCGTCCGGCCCTCGCCCAGCGCCGGCACGCTCGGCGGGGTGGCCCGCGCCACCCGCGAGACGATCGTGCTGGTGGAGGCGGCGGGGTACGACGTGGTGCTCGTGGAGACCGTCGGCGTCGGGCAGTCGGAGGTGACCGTCGCGGGGATGGTGGACACGTTCCTGCTGCTGACCATGGCGCGCACCGGCGACGCATTGCAGGGCATCAAGAAGGGCATCCTGGAGCTGGCCGACGTCGTCGCCGTGAACAAGGCCGACGGCCCGCACGAGCGCGACGCCCGCATCGCGGCCCGGGAGCTGGGCGGCGCCCTGCGGCTGATGACACCGGCGAGCGACTCCTGGCGACCGCCGGTGCTCGCATGCAGTGCGCAGGCCGGCGACGGCCTCGACGCCGTGTGGACCGCCGTCACCGACCACCGCCGCACCCTCGACGGGCAGGGCGAGCTCGCGGCCAAGCGCGCGGCCCAGCAGGTGGACTGGATGTGGCGCATGGTGACCGACGGCCTGACGGACCGGCTGCGTGCCGACCCGGGCGTCCGGGAGGCCGTCCCGCAGCTGGAGGCCGACGTCCGCGCGGGCGGGCTCACACCGACGCTCGCGGCCCGGGAGATCCTCGACCGACTCGGGATCTGACCTCCACCCTCGGCCCCGAATACGTCGACGATCAAGAACCGGCCGGAATTCGGCCACGACCTCATACGGGCTACGGCCGTCACACCCGTTCCGCCCTGTGCGAGGAAGCCTCACCTTGTGCGAGGTGACCGGGTGTGGCCAGGGTGGTGGGACACGAGAATGCAGGAAGGGAGCAAGCAGGTGAGCCGCCACGTTCAGATGACCTTCGACGCGCACGACCCCGCGACGCTGTCGCTCTTCTGGCGCGACGTCCTGGGCTACGTCCACCCCGGCCCGCCCGGGGTCGACATCTCGGAGGGCGCCGACCCGCTGGCCGCGTGGGATGACTTTCTGGTGCGCGCCGGGGTGCCCGACGGGCAGCGCAACACGAGGTCGGCCATCGAGGACCCGGACGGGCACGGCCCACGGCTGTTCTTCCAGCAGGTGCCGGAGGGCAAGGTCGCCAAGAACCGTCTCCACCTCGACGTCCGCGCGGCTCCTGGGCTCCGGGGACACGAGCGGATGGCGGCGCTGGAGGTCGAGTGCGACCGGCTCGTCGCACTCGGTGGGACGCGGCTGCGCCGCGCCGAGCCCGCGCCCCCGATGAGCGCCGGCTTCATCGTGATGACCGACCCCGAGGGCAACGAGTTCTGCCTGGACTGACCCGTCGGCGCCACATCCGGGTGAGCTCCGGGCCGATGGCGGGCGGGGGCGATGATGGGCGGGGGCGATGATGGGCGTGTGAGTGATGCGTCGGTGCTGCCCTCCCGCCCGGTGATTGGGATCCTGCATCCCGGCGTGATGGGAGCGGCCGTCGGCTCGGCGCTCAAGCGGGTGGCGGGGGCGGTGGTGTGGGCCGCGGCGGGCCGCAGCATCACGACGTCCAAGCGGGCCGAGATCGCCGATCTCGTCGGTGTGCCCGATCTCGTCGAGCTGACCCGGCGCGCCGACCTGATCATCTCGGTGTGCCCGCCGCACGCGGCCCTCGACATGGCGAAGCAGGTGGCGCAGGCGCTGCGGGGCCGCCCACGTCGACCGCTCTACGTCGACGCCAACGCCGTGTCCCCGGCCACCGTGGCGGGCATCGGTGAGCTGCTCGGGGCCGGGAACGTGGTGGACGGGTCGATCATCGGGCCGCCGGCGTGGGAGCCCGGGCAGACGGTGCTGTGGCTCTCGGGGGCGGCCGCCGGAACGGTCGCGCCGCTGTTCGCCGGCAGCCCCTTCGACGCCCGCGTCCTCGGCCCCGAGCTGGGCACGGCCAGCGCGCTCAAGGCGTGTTTCGCCCTGCGGACGAAGGCAGCGACGGCGCTGGAGCTGGCGATGGCGCAGGCGGCGGAGCGCTACGGCGTCACCGAGGCGCTGCGCGGCGAGCTGGCCCGCACCGGCGCGGACCCGTCGGCCCTCGACGGTGCGGCGGATGCGACGACCAAGGCGTGGCGGTGGGTGGGGGAGATGGAGGAGGCCGGCGACGCACTGGCCGCCGTCGGCGTCCCCGACGGCTTCTCCCGCGCCGCGGCGCAGATCTATCGGCAGCTCGCGGCGCAGGACCCCACCGACCGCGCCAACTCCTGGGGGCTGCGGGGCGGCCCCGCACATCCCTGAGCGGCCGGTCCTCCTTCCAGGCCCTGGAGGAGGCACCGCTGTGCGCGCACGGCCCTATCCCGAGGGCCCGAACCGTTCCACCCGGATGGACCCGACGGGGACCCCGGCCGCCTGCAGCACCGCCGTGGCGGTGTCGGCGAACCCCGGTGATCCGCAGACGTAGACGTCCTCGCCGCCCCGCACGAACGGCGCCACGTCGGCGACGGCCAGCCGTCCGGCGGTGCGTCCGCCCTCCGGCGGGGCGTGGCGGGTGTAGACGACGAGCGCCTCGGGCCCGGGCAGCTCGTCGGCGTAGTAGAGGTCACCGGGGGCGCGGGCCGACACGACCAGCCGGACGAGATCGGTGCGGCCGGTCCGCCGGGCGTGGCGCAGCATCGCCATCAGCGGCACGACGCCGGAGCCGCCGCCGACCAGTAGCGCCGGCTTCTCGCCCGGCCAGGCGAAGAAGCCGCCGATCGGGCCGCGGACCTCGAGCTCGTCGCCGGGCTCGACGACGTCGTGCAGGAACCCCGACACCTCGCCGTCGTCGAGCTTCTCGACGGTCAGCTCGATCTCACCGGTGTCGTCGGGGGCGGACGCGACGGAGTAGGAGCGCGCCGCCGTGTAGCCGTCGGGGGCCGTCAGGCGCAGCACGTAGTGCTGGCCGGCGACGTGAGCCCGTGGCTCGGGCAAAGCGAGTCGGAACGTGCGGGCCCGCGGCGTCTCGTCGCGCAACGACACCACCCGCGCGGTCTGCCAGCGCAACGTGCGGCGGTGGGCAGTGGCCTCGGCCGGGGCCATGTCAGTCACCCTGGTAACGCTGCTCGCGCCAGGGGTCGCCGCGGTCGTGATAGCCGTTGCGTTCCCAGAACCCTGGCTCGTCGTGATCGAGCAGGCGCAGCTCCGAGACCCACTTGGTGCTCTTCCAGAAGTACAGATGTGGCACGATCATCCGAGCCGGGCCGCCGTGCTCGGTGCTGAGCGGGCGGCCGTCGGCGTCCCAGACGATCCAGGCCTTGCCGCCGCGCACGTCGTCGAGGGGGAGGTTGGTGGTGTAGCCGCTGTGCGACGCCGCCACCACGTGCGTGGCGCTCGGCAGGGGGCCCGCGGCGTCGAGCAGGACGTCCACGGAGACCCCGTCGAAGGTCATGTCGAACTTCGACCAGGTGGTGACGCAATGGATCGCGCCCTCGTAGCGCGAGCGCGCCATGGCGTGGATCTCGTCCCAGTTCCAGCTCAGCTCGCGCTCGACGAGCCCGGAGATGCGGAACGACCAACGCTCGGTGACGATCCGCGGGGTGGCCTCGGCGTGCAGCACCGGCCACTGGTCGCGGGCGTCGTACTGCCCCGGCGGCAGCCGGGCATCCCGCTCGCGCTGGCGTCCCAAAAATCCTCGAGTAGCCACGCCTCACCCAACCACCCGCAGCCCTCGGTGTGTTCCACCGCCTCCGGGTACCGGCCCGGCGCGCGACGGAAGGGGCGGGAGACTCAGCGGCGGCGGGCGCCCCACCAGCCCAGGAACGCGGCCAGCGCGTCCTCCGCCACCGCGCCCGGCTTGTCCGAGCCCAGCCGGCCCGCACTTGCGGCGCGGAGGCGCGCACCGAGCAGGGAGGTCGTCAGAGCGCCCACCACGCCGACGACGACGGGCAGGGCCACGTCGCGACCATCGCGACGAGCCATCGCCGCGGCGGCGGACGCGCCCAGGATGATGCGGGGCAACAGCCCGGACGGGGCGACGCGGCTCGGGGCCGACGGCAGCTTGTCGACCATCAGCTCACCCACGGCGAGCAGCCCCGTCACCGCGGTGCCGGCGCGGCTGCCCAGGCCCGACGCCAGCACGCCGCGGTCACCGCGGGTCGAGGTCAGTGCCACCGCCGTGATGCCGGCCAGGCTGCGCGAGCCGGTCGCCGCGCCGAGCGCGGCCGAGCGCAGGAGAGTGCCGGTGTCGAAGGCGGGCGGGTCGAGGGCGGGCGGCCGGTCGCGAACACCGAGCCCGGCGACCGGCCCGTCGGTGGCGCCCGCCACCGCGCCGCGGGCCTGCTCGTTTCGGAAGGTGCTCACGACGGCGGAGTACCCGCCGGGGCCGCGACGAACCGGTCGACGAACGCCACCTGGCCGCCGACGAGCTTGCGCCTCGCGGTGTGGAGGTCGAACCACCCGGCCCGGTCGATCTCCGGAAACGTGCGCCGCCGCCCGGAGCGTGGCGGCCACTCCATCTCGAAGGTCCCCGGGGTGAATGTGCCGGGCGTGAGGGAGTCGACGCCGACGTCGCCCGCCCGCGCGAACACCGTGACGACCTTGCCGCCCCGCTGGCGTACCGAGCCCAGGGCCCGGACGGGTCCCGGCGGCGGCGGGAAGCCCAGCTCCTCGGTGAACTCGCGCACCGCCGCCGCGAG
>JAYSXW010000099.1:0-1920 GCA_043716935.1 Pseudonocardia sp. | reverse complement strand
AAGGGGCATCAGATGGCTTCCTTCCGGAGTGTGCGGGCGGCGTGCTCAAGCAGGGCGGCGACCTGGTCGGAGAGCAGGGCGGTGTCGACGACGCCGAGCGCTACCCGGTAACGGCCGTCATCGCCGAGATGCCCGCGCGGGTTGAGTGCGACTGTGACGTCGCCGAGGTGTTCGCGTTCGCCGTCGCCGAGCTGGATGTAGAGGGGCACGACAGGGGCGGGTCCGAGGAAGGCCACGGGAATTCCCTTGTTCGGGCGGTCAGGTGACGGCGGTGCGGGATCCGAGCAGTGCGTCGTGCAGGACGCGACGGATGCGGCGGGCGACGCAGGGCCAGCAGAGGCAGCCGCCGCGGAACGACCGGCCGCCGCGGTCGATGACGAGTTCGCCGGGGGCGTGGCCGCGGGTCACTGGGTCACGCCCGCGAGGTAGCGGGCCCGGATGGTGTCGTCGAGCTGGTCGAACGGCACGAGGTTGGGGTGCGTGAGTCCGGGGAGGTTAGTGACGGGTCCGTAGCGCCAACCTGCGCGGCGCATGCTGTTGCACCATTCGTCGTGGGCGAGGGAGGCGTGCAGGTCGCGATCGTTGATCACGACAACACTCGATCCAACGCGACGTCGAGCACGACCTGCGCCCTTTCGTACACGGGAGCAAGATGTACGGCGAGGTGCCACTCGCTACAGGCCCACTCTGCGCTATACGGGAGCTTTATGCCGCCGCCGAGGGTGATCCACACCTGCTCACCGCTCGGCAAGTTGTGGTAAGGGCAACTCGTGGGATCGGCATCCGTGGGCTGCTCGGCGGTCACGTCGTCACTGCCGCGCTTCGAGGTGAGCGAACGCGGCCAAGGGCCACGCCTGACGCAGCGCGTCGTCGTAGGCAAGCTGCCGGCCGTACGCGGCGTCGTAGTTGTCGGGGTCGACGGGCGCGGACTTCCCGACCAGCCAGAACCCGTTGACGAGGCGCAGGATCGCGACGTTGAGTACGCCGCGTTCGATGTACTCGACGTCGACCACGGTCGCCTTGAGGTCGTCGAGGGTGACGCGGAACGCGCCCGGAGTGCGAACAGCTTCGGATGCGGCGTCGATCGCTTCGAGTGACGACATGGTTCTACCTCTCGTGGACGTAGCGGGGAATCGGGTCGGGGCGCAGGTGCAGGCTCACCGGAAAGGTGACGGGTCGTGGCCTGCCCTGTCGGTCCCTGATCGCGCGGATGAACGAACACGCGCGGGGGTGGCGTTGACGCCCCGACCCGAGGCGGTGGGAATCGGCGGATCAGACCGGTTGCCAGCGGGTGAGCGGCACCTGTCGCTGCCACGCACCATGCGTCGTCGCGATTACGTAGCGTAACGCGTCGCAACTGTGATCGTTGATCTTGACGGGCTTGTCTTCGCCCTTCGCGGCGGCGGCGTCGTCCCAAGCGTAGCCGGGCAACTCGCCGATCAGACCCCGACACGACGAGTGCACGACCAGCCGGTGGCAGGCCAGCAGCGACGCGACCAGCCGGATGCCGTCGAGGACGGAGTTGTCGGCGTCGACGACGCCACGTAATCCGTCGCGATTGGCCTGCACATGGAAGCTCTCGGCGCTCGGGTCGATAGCCACCCATCGGGGCGGGGCCGGCGCGGCGTCGATCCAGTCACGCAGCGCCACCGAGTACTCGGCGTCAGTCATCTGCCGGTGCTCCCGCTTGGGGTCATGCCGGTACTCCCGAGTCACGCACAGTCGCCCGTCACGGGTCACGGCCAGCAATACCGCGGCGAACGGGTTGGTCGTCCCGTAATCGACGCCGGCGCCGATGACCCGATCGACGTCAGGAACCTCGTCGACGACGTGCACGGCCGGATCCCACGACTCGTAGATCGCGCCCTCGGCCTGCACCCACTCGCCGAGGATCATCCGCCGGAACCACAACCCGGTGTA
>JAYSXW010000098.1:0-1921 GCA_043716935.1 Pseudonocardia sp. | reverse complement strand
CGTGGTCCGATGATCTGGGTGTCGAAGTCGGTGGGCACGGGGTCGTGTCGCATGCCGGGTCCGCGGTACTGCGACTGCTCGCCGACAACAGTGGCCTGACCGGGACGTTGTCGAAGGCTCTGGCCCGGCGCGGGTTCATCCCCGTTCACGACCGCGGCCGGGTGTTGGTCGACACCGCGGTATGTATCGCCGATGGCGGCCGGGTCCTGTCGGACCTTGCGGTGCTGCGCGATCAGGCCGAGCTGTTCGGGTCGGTGGCCTCGGACCCCACCCTGTGGCCGGTCGACGAGGCGCGCAACAGCCGCTGCCTGGTACGGCATGATGGCCGAGTGCAGCTGCGACCGGATCTGTCCCTCGACGAGACCTTCCTCGCCGAGTTCGCCCGCAGCCACGGCATCCGACGCCTCGCACTGTTCGGCTCCGCCCTACGCCACGACTTCGGCCCGGACAGCGACGTCGACCTCCTGGTCGAGTTCCAACCCGGACACACACCCGGCCTGCTGCACCTGGCCCAGATGGAGCTCGAGCTCGAGGACGCCCTCAGCCGGCCGGTGGAGCTGCGCACGTCCGAGGACCTCAGCCCGCACTTCCGGCACGAGGTCACTTCGACCGCCCGCCCGCTTTATGCGGCCTGACGACCGTACCCGGATCCGACATCTGCGTGAGGCCGCGACCAAGGCCGTCACCTACGGCGCGGGCAAGCAGCGCAGCGACCTCGATGACGACGAGCTGCTCCGGCTCGCGCTGACCAAGCTCGTCGAGATCGTCGGCGAGGCCGCCAAGAGCGTCACACCCGAGGGCCGAGCAGCGATGCCCGAGGTCCCCTGGCGCGCCGCCGCCCGCATGCGCGACCGCCTCGTGCACCACTACTTCGACATCAACCTCGACATCCTCTGGCGGACGATCACCACAGATCTCCCGCAACTGTTGGCTGCTCTCCCGCCCGAGCAAGAGCCCGACCGACGTGAGGCTCGGTAGTCGCAAGCCCGTGACGTGCTGAGAACAGAGCTGAGCGACGGTTGATCCTGGTCGACATCTGTGCCGATCGTCGCCGCGGCGCCGAAGCGAACAAGCACCACGCAGCCTGCCTCCCAAACCGAGCAACTTGCGAAAAGCGGCACTCATCACGCCGCGTCAGGCGCTGTGCTTGCCTCGCGGACACTCACCGCCGCCGTCCACCAGGAAAAGGACTGGTACGTGGCGCAATGCCTGGAGGTCGACGTCGCCAGCCAGGGCGAGACCCCAGGGCTGAGGCAAAGTCGCGATGAGCGGTAGCTGACCTGCGGCGACACACCATGATCGGGTACCGGTGCGGGCATGGACTCGACGTGATCATGAGGGTGTCTAAGTCCTTGACCACGTTAGGAAGCCCGTGCCCGCGCTGCAGGCCGACCTCGTCCTGCTGGCCCGCTGGCTGCGCGGGCACCGGGCGGTAGAAGCCCCGCACTGGGTACGCGATGTGACCTTCGACGAGGACCGCTCCCAGGTCCGCACCAGCAACGGACCGCAGATCATGGCCGCACTGCGCAACCCCGTCATCACCGCGCTACGCCTGGCCGGCCACACGAACACCGCGAGGGCCCTGCGGCACCACGCCCGCGACCCACAACGCCCGCTGGACACCTACAAGATCATGTGACGGCTTTGCCTCGGCCCTGCCCGGGCCGTAGGGGCAACATCGGCGCGGTCCGGTCCAGGGCCTGGATCACGCGACTTCTCATCCACGCAGACCACGACGGCCTTATCGGGTGGGTTCAGGTATCGGCCCACGACATCACGGATCTTCGTGTCGAGTTCCGGGTCGGTGGAGAACGTGAACGTCCCGGTCCGCCACGGCTGCAGATCCCACTTGCGCCAGACCCGGGCCACCGTGGCGAAGGAGATCTTCAGCTCCACGGCCAGTAACCGGGCCGACCAGTGC
>JAYSXW010000097.1:0-5653 GCA_043716935.1 Pseudonocardia sp. | reverse complement strand
CGGGACCCCGGCCGAGCCGAGCAGCTTCTCCACCTCGCGGCGGCTGCGCAGGTGCGCGGACAGGTCGTCGGCGTCGTCGCCGAGCCCGCCGAGGTAGTCGATCCGCCGCACGTCCGCTTCGGCGGCCGCGGCGGCGAACGTGCGGGCGGCGTCGGCGTCGCGCTGCTCGAAGTTCGCGTCGTCAAGGGAGTGCACGAGGTAGTACGCCGCATCGCAGCCCGCGAGGGCCGCCTCCACCGACCGGGCGTCGTGGACGTCGCCGCGCACGGCCGTCCCGGCACCGTCGTACCGCTCGGGTTGGCGGGTCATCGCGTACACGTCATGCCCGGCCTCGACCAGCGCGGGGCACAGCCGCCCACCGACGAACCCGGACGCCCCAGCCACCAGCACTCGCATGGCCCCAGCCTCCCGTGCCGGCGCCCCGGGCGCGACCCGGGGCGGAGTCACCCCCGCCGTCCGGCCGCCCGCGTGTGCTCGAAGATGAGGTTGGTCTCGGTGCCGGCGATGGCGGGATCGCGGTTGAGGTGATCGGCCACGAACCCCCGCAGCTCGTCGGTGCTGGCGGTGGCGACGTGGACGAGGAAGTCGTTGGCGCCGGCGACGAAGTAGACGTCGAGCACCTCGGGACGGCGTGACAGTGAGCCGACGACCTCACCCATGGCTCCGCGGGCGTGCGGCTGGAGCCGGATGGCGATCATGGCCTCGAGGTCGTGGCCGAGCGCCCGCGGGTCGATGTCGGCGTGGTACCCGCGGATGACGCCCGACGCCCGCAGCGCCCGGACCCGCCCCACGCACGTCGACGGGGCGATTCCGACGCGCTCGGCGAGGTCCTTGTTCGAGATCCGCGCGTCGACGGCCAGGATCCGCAGCAGCGCTCGATCGACGTCGTCGATCCGGGGGTGAACATCCTGCGATCGAACGGGGGGGTTCGGCGGCACGGTCGCAGCAAAAGACGTCACCGCTCGAAGTTACAGAATCTTGTGCATGCTTGTTGCCGGACGACGGCAGGATGTTCAGAATTCTGCCATGAGAATCGGTGTTCCCCGCGAGGTCAAGAACCACGAGTACCGCGTCGCGCTCACCCCGGCCGGGGCGCACGAGCTCGTCGCCTCAGGGCACGAGGTGCTCGTCGAGCGTGGGGCCGGGCTCGGAAGCTCGATCACCGACGTCGACTACGACAGTGTCGGCGCGACGCTCGTCGAGGGGGCCGACAAGGTCTGGGCCGCGGCCGACCTGCTGCTCAAGGTCAAAGAGCCGATCGAGTCCGAGTACCACCGCCTGCGCCGCGGCCAGGTGCTGTTCACCTACCTGCACCTCGCGGCGTCACGGCCCTGCACGCAGGCGTTGCTCGACTCCGGCATCACCGCCATCGCCTACGAGACGGTGCGCCTGCCCGACGGGAGCCTGCCGCTGCTGGCCCCGATGAGCGAGGTCGCAGGCCGGCTCGCCCCGCAGGCCGGGGCGAGCGCGCTGCTGGCCGCGGCCGGCGGGCGTGGGGTGCTGCTGGGGGGCGTTCCCGGCGTCGCGCCGGGCCAGGTCGTGGTGATCGGCGCGGGCGTCTCCGGGCAGAACGCGGTGGCGATGGCCGTCGGTCTGGGGGCCGATGTCACCGTCCTCGACCTCGACGTCACCAAGCTGCGCCGTCTCGATGACCGCTACGCCGGCCGGGTCACCACCATCGTCTCCAACCGCCACGAGCTGGAGCGCGCCTGCCTCGACGCCGACCTCGTCATCGGCGCCGTCCTCGTACCCGGCGCCCGCGCCCCCCGGCTGGTGAGCAACGACCTGGTGCGGCGGATGAAGCCCGGCTCGGTGCTCGTCGACATCGCGATCGACCAGGGCGGCTGCTTCGAGGACTCGCGCCCCACCACCCATGACGACCCGACCTACCGCGTCCACGGCTCGGTCTTCTACTGCGTCGCGAACATGCCGGGCGCGGTGCCCCACACGTCCACCCACGCCCTGATTAACGCCACGCTGCCCTATGTGCTGGCGGTGGCGAACCTCGGGGTGGACGCGGCCATGGCCGCCGACCCGGCGCTCGCCGCCGGCCTGTGCACCCGCGATGGTGCGCTGCACAACGCGCAGGTCGCCCACGATCTCGGGATGGTCTTCACGCAGGTGTGATGTCCCACCGCGGCCCGGCCGTCCGCCCGGAGGTCCGGGCCGCGGTCCGTTTAGGGTTTTGTGGTGCCCGCGGAACAGTGGCTGGTCATCCTGGCCCTCCTGCCCGTGACGGCCGTCCTGATCGCGCTGGTCGTCCGTGACCGCCGCACACCCGACGAATCGGAGCCGATGGTGGCCGAACCCGAGGACCGCCCGCTGCCAGCGGTGGTCGTGAATCCGACGAAGGTCGAGTCCGGTATCCGCGACCGGATCACGGCAGTGTGCACGGGCCTGGGTTGGGCCGAGCCGCTGTGGCTCGAGACCACCGTCGACGATCCCGGCACCGGCCAGGCCCGGTACGCGGTCGAGCAGAGCGCCGACGTCGTGATCGCATGCGGCGGTGACGGCACGGTGCGCGCCGTCGCGCAGGCCCTCGCCGGTACGGGGGTGGCGATGGGTCTGGTCCCGGCCGGCACCGGCAACCTGCTGGCCCGGGCCCTCGGCAGTCCGCAGGACGCCGCCGCCGCCGCCCGGGTGGCCCTGTCCGGCGACGACCGCAAGATCGACGTGGGCCGTATCCGGGTGGACGGCGCGGAGGAGGAGCACGTGTTCCTCGTCATGGCCGGCACCGGCTTCGACGCCGCGATCATGGCCAACACGCCGGAGGGGCTCAAGGGCCGGGTCGGCCCCCTGGCCTACGTGATGACCGGGCTGCGGGGGATCAGCGGGCGGCGCACCCGCGTCACCCTCACCTTCGACGACGAGCCTCCGCTGCGTCGCCGGACCCGCACTGTCGTGGCCGGCAACAGCGGCACCCTGCTGGGCGGGCTGGTCCTGATGCCGAAGGCCCACATCGACGACGGCATCCTCGACGTGGTCAACATCGCCCCGGAGGGCCTGGCCGGTTGGCTCGCGGTCGCGGGCCGGGTGATCACCCGCCGCGCCCGGGGGCACAACCGGGTGGAGCACTGGCAGGCCAAGTCCATCGTCATCGAGGCCGACTCCCCGCAGCCCTCCCAGATCGACGGCGACCCCGTCGGCGACGCCACGGAGCTGCGCATCCGCGTCGATCCCTCCTCGCTGATCATGCGGGTGCCCGCGCCGCCCGCGCCGGACGCCCTCGACCGGGGCTGAGTGTGCGCGCGGTCCTCGTCATCGGTATCGGCGCCGGCGACCCCGAGCACCTCACGCTGCAGGCGGTGGCGGCAATCGGCCGCGTCGAGGTGTTCCTGATGGTCGACAAGGGCGAGGAGAAGGCCGACCTCGCAGCGCTGCGAGCTCAGCTGCTGGCCCGGCACGCGACGCCGGGCCATCGGGTCGTGACGGTTCCGGACCCCGAGCGGGACCGGCAGGCGCGCCGCTACGAGGCCGCCGTCGTCGACTGGCAGGACCGCCGCGAGGCCCTCTACGAGCGGCTGATCGCCGACGAACTGGGGGAGGACGGCGTCGCCGGCCTCCTGGTCTGGGGCGATCCCTCTCTCTACGACGGCACGTTGCGCATCCTCGACCGGATCGCTGGGCGGAAGGCGGTGCGCTTCGACGTCGTCTCCATCCCCGGAATCAGCAGCGTGCAGGCCCTCGCCGCGGCCCACCGGCTCGTGCTCAACCGGATCGGTCGCCCTTTCACCGTCACCACCGGGCGACGGCTGGCCGCCGACGGCATGCCCGCCGACGTCGACGACGTCGTGGTGATGCTCGACACCCGGGGCGCCTACACGGGCCTGCCCGACACCGACCTCGACGTCTACTGGGGCGCCTACCTCGCCACCCCCGACGAGGTGTTGATCAGCGGTGACCTGCAGCAGGTCAAGGACGAGATCCGGGCGACGTGGACCGAGCACCGCGCCCGCAAGGGGTGGATCATGGACACTTACCTGCTGCGCCGTCGACCCTCGTGAACGTCCTGCTGCTGGGCGGCACCGGGGAGGCGCGCTCGCTGGCCGCGGCCCTGGCCGGCCGGGCCGGCGTCACGGTGACGTCGTCGCTGGCCGGGCGGGTGTCAGCTCCCCTGCTGCCGTGCGGCGAGGTGCGTATCGGCGGTTTCGGTGGGGTCGACGGCCTGGTCGCGTGGCTCCGCGCGCACGGCACCGACGTCCTCGTGGATTCTACGCACCCGTTCGCGGCGACGATGACCGACCACGCCGTCGCCGCCGCGGCCGAGGTGGGGCTGCCGGTGCTGGTCCTGCGCCGCCCCGGCTGGACCGCCGGCCCGGTGGACCAGTGGCAGCGCGTCCCCGACGCGCCCGCAGCCGCGGCGCTGTTGCCCTCGTTCGGTCCGCGGGTGTTCCTCGCCATCGGCCGCGGCGACCTCGATGCCTTCGCGGGCCTCGATGACCGGTGGTTCCTCCTGCGGGCGGTCGACCCGCCCCCCGAACCCCTGCCGCGGCACCGGCACGTCGTGCTGGATCGCGGACCCTTCACCGCCGACGCCGAACGGGCCCTGCTGCGCGAGCACCGTATCGACGTGCTCGTCGCCCGCGACAGCGGCGGCGACCTGACCGCCGCCAAACTGGTGGCGGCCCGCGGCCTGGGCCTCCCGGTGATCCTGCTGGCCCGGCCCTCGCCGCCGGGTGCGCCTGTCGCGGAGTCGGTGGACGCGGCGCTGCGGTGGCTCAGGTCTCGAACTCTGCTCGAACTCCCGCGAGGCGGATCGCGCGACGGGCCTCGAACAGCTCCAGCACCTGCAACGCCGCCGCTTCCAGCATGGTCGCGTCAGTGGTCGGAGCGGGCAGGGTGGCGCTGCGGGTACGGGTGCTGAACGGCACGAATCGCAGCTTGCCGGCCACCCGCGCCACCATCCGCCCGTCTCCCGCCACGTCCGCGGCTACCCGGCGGGCGAGCACCGCCACCTGCCCCCCGCCGCCGGGGGCCGGGTCGAGCCGCGGCCCGCCGCGCCGATGTAGGGCCGCGGACAGCGTCCCACCCCCCGAGGTCGGCCGCGGCCAGCTCGTTGACGGTGTGCAGACCGCGGTCGGCGAGCTTGCGGGCCGTTTTCGTCCCGATACCCCAGCGGGCGTCGGTGGGGCGGTCGCCCAGGACGTCGAACCAGTTCTCCCTGGTCAGCCGGTAGGTCCCGGCGGGCTTTCCGAAGTTTGTCGCGATTTTGGCCCGCAACATCACCTCTACCGGGGCCCCTCGTAGGCGGGGTTGTCGGCGGGCAGGCACACCGCGTCCGGGCAGCGCTTCGTGGCTGTGCGCAACGGCATCCCGGATCGCACCCCGAACTCGCGCGCGGCGTGGGACGCCGTCGCGACCACGGCCCGCTGTCTCGGCGAGCGTCGGCCGCGCTGGCGCCATCGTCGTCGGCACGGTCTACCGCGCCGAGCACCACCGCCTCGGGAAGGTGTCCACATGGCGATGGTCGGCCGAAAATACGGCTAGGAGGCGGATGTCGTGGCGAGGGCTACGGTCAGGAGCTCGCCCAGTCCGGACAAAGCGAACATCCTCGCCGCCGGGGTGCCGTCGCTCACCAGCAGGGACAGGTCCACGCCACCACGGGCGGCCGCCTCGGCGAGCAGCCCGATGCCGGCACTGCTGAGGAACCGGA
>JAYSXW010000096.1:0-5661 GCA_043716935.1 Pseudonocardia sp. | reverse complement strand
GCCGATGCTGGAGGTCCCGGCAAGGGCGGCGGCCCCGGTCGCCCCAGCCGGGGGGGCCTGTCCGGGTACCCGGATCACGGGAATACCCGAGGAGAGCTGCTGCGAGCCGATGGTGAAGCCGCCGCCGCCGCTGGTGAAGGTTGTGGGCGTCACGTCGGCGATGGCGTTGTCGAACGGGGTGGTCGAGGCGACAGTGTTTTCCGCGGGCGCCGTTCGCGGGGGGCGCACTGCCTCACCCGGGGTCAACCTGACCTCGAAGCGGACCTGGTTGTCGTTGTCGACGGTCCGGGCATTGGCGCCGAGCGAGATGCGGTCCTTGTTGAGGTTGGTCGCCACCTCAATCCCGCCCACCGGCCCGCTGCTGCCGGGCACCGTGCTCGCCTGGTAGCCGATTTTCCCACTCAGGGTGGTGACGGGGCTGAGCTGCAGGTTCCCCTTGAACCCACCCTCTAGCTGGCCCGACATTCCAGGCCCTGTCTGTGAGTCTCCCGCCACGTTAACACCGCCCTGGCCGTAGACGCCCAACCGGCTCGTGCCGACAGGCCCCGTGTTCAACTCGACCTGGCCGTTGAGGCCGATCTTGTAGTAGGGATTCGGGCGGGTGAAGTCCGATCCGGACCCGGTATTCACAGAGCCGCCGCGAACACCAGCTGCCGCGTCGAGGCCCCCGGACGCGACGAACCTGCCGTTGTCCTGATTCTCCAGCGCGCGCACCTGCAGGGTCGGACCGACGTTGTAGGACGTGCTGCGGCCGGCGTCTGTGTTGGTCCCGGTGAACCTTCCACCGAGCGACCCCAGGGCCGTCACACCGTTCTCCGTGAGTTGATTCTTGTCGTTGAGACGGGGACCGATTCGGAACGAGCCCGCCGCGTCGGCCCATATTTTAGAGGACGCCGCGGTGCCGTCGGGGCCGAATGTGACCTGGGGCGTCACGCCGGCGCCGGCCGTGAAGCTGGCTGCGTCGCGGGGGTTGTTCCGGCCGACGTCATAGCGCGCGGTAATCGGGAACTGCGTGGTGCCGGAGAAGCCGACGTTGTTGTCGGCGGGACCGGAGTTGTTCTGCGTCCGGAACGCGCCGTCGGCGCCGACCGTGAAGTTGGCCCCGTCGAAGCTGGCACGCTGTTGGCCCGCGGGGGAACTGGCCGGCGGCCGGGTGCCGAAGGTCAATGACCCCTGGTTCTGGGTCTGAGCCGTGATGCTGCCTGGGTCGTTCGGGCGGTCGATCCTCGTCCTGTTGTTGGGGCCAAGTACCCGAGGCTCGGCGTCCACGTACCCGGACAGCGTACGCGGATCGATCCGGAAGACGGTGTTGGTGGACGTGTCGAACCGCCCGATGGCGCGGCCGCCGTCGCCGAGGATCGGGACGGTGCCGGCGTCGGACAGCTGCAGCCGACCGAGATCGGCCGGTACGTCCTTCACGCCGAATACGCCGTTCTTGGGGTCGAACACCACGCTGCCCTTGCCCAGGTCGACCGAGGGGGACGTCACCTGGATGCCCGGTGTCGGCCGCGCGACGTTGCTCGTCGAGGCACGCGCGTCAGCGGGTAGCCGGATGGTCTGCGGCAACGAGGTAAGGGCCTGTCCGCTGCCAATCCCGGCGGTGGAGTTGCCCAAGCCGCCGTTATCGGCCCCGACGGCGTCGGCGGTGAACGGAGTGAGCCGGACGCTTTCCGCCGGAACGTATTCCCGGTCCGGCACCGGGACGTTCGATACCGGCACGCCGGTCGATGCATCGGCGCTTGAAGCACGGCCGCCGTCACTGCCACCTGACGGGCTGGTCTCGGTCGAATCGGCGGAAGGGACGGGCAGGGAACTGTTGGCCTGCAGTTCCAGGCCAGCCGGTGGCCGGCTGTTCTCTGTTGATATGTCGCTCACCTGCTGCGTCCGCTCCTGCAGCTGCGCCACCGGCTGCTCTTGCGGCTGCTCGACCGGCACCGACTCCGCCTGCGGCACCGACTCCGGCTGCGGCACCGACTCCGCCTGCAGCACCGCTGACCCGGAGCCGATGTCGTCCTGGCTTGTCTGGACCGCTCCGTCCACGCCGGTGTCGCCTTCGTCCGCGGACGCCGTGCCGCCGATCAGCCCAACCGCTCCCAGCCCGAGCGCGCCGACGGCAAGGGCCCGCCCCGCGATTCGTCCGTTGTGGAGGCGGGCCGGGCTGTCGTCGACGCGGTAGGGGTTGGTGAGCGCTGTCGAGCGGGGGGAGGGAGACATCGGTGAACTCCGTTCACGGGGGGCGCGGACCGGCGGACCCGAGGGCGGAGCCGCCGGAGTCCCGGCGACCCGGGAGGTACAGGTCGTATTCTGGCGAGCGCTGGCGGTTCAGGGCATGCCGTATGCGGCGCGCACCATGACCGGACATCCATCCCACCGCACCAGCCCGCCGCACCCCCGCAACGACATGGCGCCGGCTCCGGATGACATGCGACGAGCGCCGGCTCATCCGTCACGGTGGAGTTTCTCGTGACCACCGACACACCGGAGGGACCCCGTGACGCCCGACCAGCGGTTGCCCAACCCGTACTCCGTCAGCCCCACACCGAGTCGCACGCACACCGCGGCAGCAGGCGCAGTGTTCGTGGGGTCGCCGGCCTGGTCGTCCTAGGCACCGGGAACGCATCCGCCGACACGCCGGTCGACGACTCGTCAGGGCCGCCGCAGGTCACCTTCACCCCGGCACTCGCGGACCTCTCCACCACACCGATCTTCCCCGGAACCACCTTCGACCAGTTGGCCACCTTCACCATCGCCGACACCCCGGTGTTCACCCCGATCCCTGAACCGGTCACCCCCGTCACCGCACCGGTCGCAGAGGTGGAACCGCCGCCACCGACCATCGATCCAGCCACCCCGGCCCCGGTCCAGCCATCCACCACCGCATCACCCTCCATTTCATCACCCACCATCCAAGCTCCGGCGGCCGAGGAGCACACGAGCGAACGGGCTGTCACCGAGACCAGGCCCGTCGAGGCACCGCTCGTCGAGGCACCGCCCGTCCAGCCGGTCACACCGCCCACCTCGGACCCGATCACGACCGGCACCGTCCCCACGACCGGGTCCGCCCGGTCCGACCTCGAAGCACTGGATCCGACGGCTGTGGAATCCGGCAGCGGGGAAGGCGCCCCCGCTGCCGACTCGACACTCGACCTCACCGGCGAGCTCGGCCTCACCGACAGCGCGACGACCGCGGCTCTCGACGCGGCCCTCGCACCGGCCGTCCAGTCGGCGCGGTCCACCAACACTCCGACGACCGTCGAGTTCGTCCTGGGCCAGTTCGGAAACTCCGGGCCGGAATCGAGACCGCGCGGCCACCAAGCCGAACGTCGACGACATCGCCAGGCTGGTCATCCCGGGATCGTCGATCGGATTCACCGACGGTCCGACCACCGCCGCCCTCGACGCCGTACTCGCACCCGCTCGCGGCTCGCCCACCCCCCCGGCCATCTTCGACCCGATTCGAGCCGACAAGTCCTTCGCCATCCATTCGCCCGCATCCACCGACCCGACCCATTCGGCGACGTCAACCGGACAGCCTGCGTCCGTCAACCCGGGAACGACCACCGGACCGACCGCAGCCACCGAACCGACGGAGCTGCCGCGCGAATCGCTGGGTCTCATGGACGCGCCCGAGACGACCGCTCTCGCGTCGCCGTTGGAACCCGCCACCGGATCGGCTGGGACGGGGCCCGTCATTCCCGACAACTACACGTTCGCCCTCGGCTCGCCGGTCCTGACGGACCCCTCCTCCGCGACCGGGCTCGCCCCCTCCACCAGCGAGTTCGGGATCACCGGAGCCGCGGAAACGGCGAAGCTCGACGACATGCTCGCCGCGGCCGCCGGATCCACCGCCCCGATGGAACCCCCGGAGGAATCGGAGGCCGGCACGGCGTCCGGGCCGCTCGAGCAGAGGCCGGACGGTCGGGTGCCCGGACTCGGCCAGGGCGTTCTCGTCGCACCGACCAACCTCACCGGTATCCTGCCGGCAGGACGCCCCGGAACAGACACCTCCTCGCAGACCGTCATGACGCCGGCGCCGGCGCCGGCGCCGGCGCGGGCCGACGGAGCCGGCGGGTTGCGGTTCGGGGTCACCGATCGCGCGACGTCCGATGCTCTCGACCGGCTCCTCCCGGCGGACGGGGTGCCGTCGACGGCACGGTCGAGCGAGGACGCCCTCGACCTGCCCGATCGGCCGGGAGTGACGATCAGGACGACCGACAAGTCGACGACCGCTGCCCTCGACGAGCTTCTCGCGTCCGCGGCCCGGCCGCCCGACCAGGAGCGGGCGCTCGGGCTGTGGAACGGGGTGGTGGGAGCCGCATCGGGGGACGGCGAGCCGGCCTTCGGGTTCACCAACCCGGCCACGACCCGCGTACTCGACGAGCTGCTCTCCCCCGCGACGAGCCGACCGGGTGGGTCGGAGCCCCTACGGTTCGGGTTCACCGATCCGGCCACGACCGCCGCACTGGACCGGCTCCTCGCCGATGACGGCACTGCGCCGACGAACCGGTTCGATGTGCAGCAGATCCTCGGCTCCCCCGGCGCGACCGATCGGGACGGGATCCGGCTCGGCACCACGGATCCGGCAACCACCGCCGCCTTCGACCGGCTTCTCGGGCCGGCGAGGTGGATCGGCCAGGTCCCGGCCGACGTCGGCACGTCGCCGTTCACGCCCCGGAAAAGCGTGGTGACCGGCGGCACGCCGACCAGCGGCACACCGAGGAGCGCAACACAGATCGGCGGCGCCCCGAGGACCGGCAGCAAGGCCGGTGCCAACGCAGCATCGCCGCCGCCCATCGGCTACGGCGCGTACCCGGCCGGACCAGACCGGCGTGACCCGGACCGACCCGACTTCACCCGACAACCCCACCGCGGCGGCAAGTGCGGCCCCCGACCGTGTCTCGCAGTCCGTTGTCGGGTCGGGCCCGAGCTCGAACCCGGTGGCCGACCTGTTCCGCATCAACCCGACGTTCAACCTGTTCAGTGCCCAGGCTTGGACTCCCACCGCGAAGACCGGCGTCTACGCGGGGCTCGGGACCGCAGCGTCCAGCATGGTCAACGCGGCGACGATCAAGGCCCAGACGGGCATGGGCTTCGGGCCGGCGTTCGTCCGCCAGCTCCCGGGCCAGCCGTTGGGCGTCTTCCGTGACCTCGCCCTGCTCGGCGTCAACGGCCAGCAGATCTTCGAGAACCCGATCGCCGATGTGATCGCGAAGGGCACGATCGGGTCGGCAGCAGCGATCGGCAGCCAGGAATTGGCGCGCCGGGTCCTCAACCCCGCGGCGAACCAGGCCGTGACCAACCGGCAGGTCAACCGTTTCGCGAGCTTCCTGGAGACCGGTGACGAGCGTCTGCTCTCGGGCCTCAAGCTGGCCGACCCCGACATCCGGTTCGACGCCCCGCTGAACAACCGGACCATCGCCGGCATCAACTTCGCCGTTCCGGTCGCGAACCTCGCGGTGGACTCGGCGCTGAAGCTGGCGGGGAACAGCGGGATCCCCGGGTTGCAGGGCATCGACAAGAACTACTGGGCGAACCTCGGCGGGGACGCGGCGGCGGTCTGTGTGGGAGTGGCGGGGCCGATCTCCATCGCGTTGAAGCGGCCGGTGTGGCCGGCCTGCTACTACCCCGCCGGACAAGTGGCCGTCGCGACACTCCTGACGA
>JAYSXW010000095.1:0-5663 GCA_043716935.1 Pseudonocardia sp. | reverse complement strand
TGCATGGCCTCGAGCGTCGAGACGCCCAGGCTTTCATGTGTCGCGGTCGAGACCTGCAACTCGGCCATCCACAGCGCCCGGTAGTAGTCCGGCAGCGGTAGGTCGTGTCCCAGTATCACCTGCTCGGGGAAGTGCGCCGCGAGAGCCGCCACGGCTACCCCGCCCGCTTGCGTGGGCCGGAAGGAACGCGTGAACAGCACCTGCACGTTGTACCGGGGCAGGACCCGGCGCATCACGCGTACAAACAGTTCAGGGTTCTTGCTGTCGACGGGGGCGTGGTTGAAGACGATGGTGGTACGGGGCCAGCGCTCGTCGGTGCGGCATGCGTCGATCCGTTCGACGTCCAGCGGCAGGCCGACGACCTCGCATTTGACGTCAATAGATTTGGCCAGCGGCGCGTTGAAGGCGGAAATGGTGCGCCAGAGCGTCGCCTGCAGATAGTCCGAGACGAGGAAGACCCGGTCCAGGGCGTGCAGGTTCGCCAGGTCGAGGAGCTCCATCTGGGGATAGGCTTGGGATCGGAAGGTGTCGGTCGGATCCCAATGGCTGCCGTGCGTGTAGCCGACCATCGGCAACTCGAGCCCAAGGTCGAGCAGCATGCGCCGGACCTCGACCGGAAACGTGGAAAAGGCGTGGAAGAAGAAGATGACGTCGGGGGGCGACGTACTCAAGACGTCGAGGACCCCGTCATACGACGACAGCAGCCACTGCAGCCGCATGACACGCGCGTCGTTGCTGTCAGGAACGCCGATGGCGGGGCGGACGACCTCGAACCCAGCGGCCCCCAACCCGGTGCGGAGCGCCGCCGAGGCGGTGATCCCGTAGCCGATCGCGTCGCTGGACGGCGCCCCACCGGTGAGCCTCGCCCGCTCCGCCGGGACGGTGTAGCCGTCGAGGTAGAGGACCCGCCGCCGACTCCCCGAGGTGTTCAAGCCCGGTCCGGGTGAGGCTTGTAGCCGAGAACGGCGTAGTCCTGGGGTCCGTACAGCATGAACGCCACCACCTGCTGGACGTGCTGCCCGGTGCCGGGGTCAGCAGGCCCGAAGGGGGACCGGTCGTCGGGGTGTAGGGGTCGCACCTCAACCTCGCCGAAGCCGGACGCGGACACGAGGTACTCGGTCAGGGCGGGCGGCAGCGGTGAGCGATGTGTCGGGTCGTTGTAGAAGTCGCACGCCCCCATGCGCAGGTTGCTCGGGTTCGGTGCCTCGAACAGCACGCATCCCCCGGGACGCAGGGCCTGGCGGGCCGCGGCCAGCAGCGCGAGCAGTGTTTCCACGTCGAGGTGCTCGATGACGTGGAAGGCGGTGACCATGTCGACGGAGTCCGGCGGTAGGCCCTGCAGGTGCGCAACTGCGTCGCCCTGGACCAGGTCGAGACCACGCGCCCGGCCCGACTCGACGAAGACGGGGTTGACGTCGACGCCCGAGGCGGGCACACCGGCCTCACGCAACAGCGCCAGCCATTCCCCTCGCCCGGAGCCCACGTCCACCACCCTGCTGCCCACCACGCCGGCCGCGCCAACAGCGCCGACGAGCCGGTGTACGTCGGGCAAGTACCCCCTCAGCTTCGCGGTGACCTCGGCCGTCGAACCCCGGAAGCGGTCGGTGAACCCGGCATAGAGCGCCGCGAACCGCGGGCCGCTACCGTCGACCGTCGCGCGCAACTCGCTTTCCAACCCCGCCACCCGCTGCGAGGTCTCGGCCAGCTCGCGGGCGAGGGTGCGCACCTGCGCCTCGAGAGCATCGATGCGTCCGGCCGAGGTCGATCCTCGCGCGTCGGTCGCGGCCGAGCTCATTCGGCCCTCACCGTTGCCGTGGCGTCGGCGTCTGGATCCACGTTTTTGGCTCCGGCCTCGCCGGGCCTGAGGATGGCCCGCAGGACCCGGGCCGGGTTGCCGGCGACCACCGTGTAGGGCTCGACGTCGCCCAGCACCAGCGAGCCCACACCGACCACCGCGTGTGCCCCGATGCGGCAGGGCGCGACGATGATGACATTGCTGGACACCCAGACGCCCTCCTCGATGACGACGTCACGCCCCGATTTGGGCACGGCGACCTGACGCTCGGCACCGAACTTGGTCCAATCATGGGTGCCGGTGAGGACGGAGACGTTGTGGCCGAAGAAGGCGTACTCGCCCACCGTGATCTCCCCGGAGGAGAGGTTGAACAGGGCGTTGTTGACCACAGCGGTTGGGGAGACGTGCAGACGCGTGGAATCGCCGTACACGAGGGAGCGAAACAGCGCCGGGTTCTCGGTCTCCCTCGTGCCCGACAGTCGCTCGACTGCTGAGGCCCCGTGCCTCAGCGCGCCCGCCAGCCCCCTGGCGACCTGCACCACCTGCTCACGCAGTGACATCCGCGTCCTCCCCGATCGTCGAGAGCCCCACCCTGCCCGCCTGCGCCGCTCGTGTCCATGGCCCGCCGCCTCGCCGCGAGGCCTGGACCTGGGCGTAGAGTTCGGCATGCACGGCAGCGATGGCGTCCCAGCCCTGCCTCGCCGCCAGAGCCCGACCGGCCGTCGCCAGCCGGTCGGCAAGCGCTCGGTCGCTGAGCACCCGCTCCAGCGCGTCGGTCAGCGCCGATGTGTCCCGCGGCGGCACCCGGAGCACGGCATCGGTCTCGGTCGGCCCGCTCACCACGCCGGGGGGTGCGGTAGCGACGACCGGTACGCCGGCCGCGAACGCGGCCAGCAACGAACTGGACTTGCGAGTGACGCCGTCGTTGAGCGGGAACGCTGCGGCGTCGGCGGCCTGTAACAGCCGGGAGACCTCGGCGCCGGGCAGGTAGCCGGTCAAGTGGACCTGATCCTGCACGCCACACGCCGCGGCGACCCCCTCCAGCTCCCGGCGCAGCCGCAGCGCGGCCGCGCTGGGCACGGAGTGGCTCTCCACGCCGCCGATCAGCAGCAGCTGTACCCCTGGACGGTGCGCTCCGATGGCGGCCACCGCGGTGATGAGCCGGTCAAGCGCCTTTTCCGGATGCAGAAACCCGAAGAACACCACCAGAGGGGCGTCAGGTGCCACGCCGAGCTCGCGTCGCACGTCCGCCCGGACCTGGGGTCGATCGCTGTTCGCGGCCTCGACGTTCAGGCCGATCGGCACTTCGAGCGCGGCAGGCGAACGGCGGCCGAAGCGGGCTCGCAACACGTCCAGCTGCTCCGGTGATGACACCAGCAGGCACATGGTCCGCAGTGCCAGCAGCAGCGTCTCCCGGTCGGCGTACCCGCACCGTTCGGCCACCGACCACAACACCGAGCGCCCCCGGCCGTGCCCGGACCACACGCCGTACTCGTGCAGCGTCACGACCAGTGGGATGTGCCGCGGCAAGAACACGGGCAACAGGCCGACCGCGCGGGCGAAACCGAAGACCGACGGCGCGAACTGCACGTGCAGCACGTCGAGGTCCAGGCGGCGCAATGCCCGGGCAGCCGCGGCCACGCCCCGAACATCCCACCGCTCTGCGACACCGACGACGCCCTCCCCCGCCGCGGCTGCCCACTCGTGGGTCGTAACGACGAGCGGTTCAACCCCGGCGAGGCGCAGATGGACGGCGAGCCGGCGCGTGTAATCGGCCACCCCATCCCGCGTCGGGTCCAGGTAGCCACACAACAGCCCTACCCGGATCCCCCGCATGTAGGACTAGGCCTCCTTGTCGCCCGACCGCCGCCGAAGTACACCACGACCGTCAACCTCACGGTGATCACGACCCGGCCGGCTCGTTGCACCAGCGGGCGTGGAGCCTGACTCCCAGCGGGGGGCCAGCCGCCCGAACGGGCTTGCCGTGGCGCGCAGGCCAAAGGCTCCCGGATGTCGGGGACGAATCCGGGACGCATGTTCAGCGGTGGGCCTCCGGCATCTCCCGCGCGAAGAAGGCGCTGGAGCGGAGGACTCAGCCCGGGTCCGTCGACACCGTGGGGTTGTCGGCGGGCCCGGGTTACCGGCGACCGGGTGCCTGTCGACGTGACCCGGTTGACGCGTGCCGTCGGCCAGCCCGATTCTGACTGTTCTCAGCTCGGTAGGCCCAGCATCCGTGTCAGGGTTGGGGTTGTCGCTCTTGCGGGGGTGGATGACGCCTGGCGTTGGAGTCACCGGCCGCGGCGGCGAGCACGATCCGGGCGCGGACCCGGTCCCGATACTCGGTCCGGCCGCTGCGCACGCGCGCGTTCAGTGCGGCTTCCTCGGCCGCGGTGAGCACGATGACGAACGGGCTGGTGACCGGCATGCCCCGCGTTGTCCTCGCCGATGAGCGCCCACAGCCCGGCGACACGCCGTGATCACCCGCCCGAGCGGCCAGTTGGTGATCGCCAGGGCCCAACAGCCCGCCACCGGGCTGCCGGACCGGGCTGCCGGACCGGGCTGTCACGATGGGCAGGTGGCGGTCAGGTTCCCCGAGTCGACCAAGATCTCCCTGCGGCAGCGGCTGACCGCTCGGGCCCGGGAACGCTGGTCACAGATCCTCGAGCTGCACGTACGTCACCACGGGGTGTTCACCTACGTCGGGGCCACCACCGATGCAGGGTCGCTGCCGCTGTGCCGGCTGCGCTACGTCGGGTCCGCCCACGACTGGCGGGTCGGGATCTACCGGGCCAGCCACGACGACTACCAGGAATCGATCTTCCCCAACGGGTTGCCCTTCGGCACCTGCCAGGACGCCCTCGACCTGGCCTGCGGCCTCTACCTCGACGACCCCACAGCCTGGCAGGACCTCAGACCCCCGAAGAACTAACGAGCGGGACCACTAGCGGGTGGTTTCCAGGGGTTTCCGGTGATGGCGTCGCGGAGTGCGTCGAGGATGTTGTCGCCGTGTTTGGCGACGGTGGAGATGTAGGCGCGGCTGCGCAGCCAGGCCGTCGCGGTGGTCTCGGAGCGGTGACAGCCGCTGATCTTGAGTTGGGTTTTGGTCGGGCGGACGTCACGGTCGGGTAGCCCCGGCGCATTGCTGCGCCGGGGCCCCCTCAGAACCGTGCTTGCCAGTTGGCCCGGCACACGGCTCAAGCAGGCTCCGGGGGCTCGCGGGCGGTGCAGAGTCGCCGATCCGCTGCCTGCTGGGCGCGGTGGCGCGGCTGGCAGCTCGTCGACGGCCGGGTCGAGCACCGAGCCCGCGAAGGAGAGCTCGACCGGCGCCGCTGTGCCGGCATCCGACCCGGACGACGACGCCCAGCCGCCCGACCTACCGGTCGTGCCGGACCAGTCGACATCGTCCTGCCCCGAGAGCAGTGAATCGCCCCCACCGGACCAGGCGTCAGCGTCGTCCCACGCGTCGGCCGAGGCCGGACCGGCCCCAGCACCACAAGCCCGGCAGCGCCCGCCAGTGCCGCCCCGGCCGCCGCAGGGCTCGTTCCACCGCGCTCACACCTACCTGACTCCAGAGGTACAACACGACGACACTCCGCGACGCGCACGCCCTTGCAGCATGCCGGTTTCCGGCGGGGCGTCATGGTCAGAACGACATCGCCGGATGCCGAACGCACTGCACCCGACCACGCACCGGAACCCGCGCTCGGCCCACACCGCGGTGCCGACGGGGGAGTGGACAGTGGGAACCCCGGCCGGATCTATCCGGCCGGGGTTCCCGCCCGTGGGTCGTGCTGCCGGTCAGGGCATCTGTGGCTGGAGGAGGCCGCCCGCCCCGTTCAGGATCTGCTGAACTGCCCCTGCCGCCGGG
>JAYSXW010000094.1:0-5678 GCA_043716935.1 Pseudonocardia sp. | reverse complement strand
CGGTCGATGGCCGGCCACCCGGTCGCCGACTGGCTGTTCATGATCGGCCTGCTCGGCATCGGCCTGGCGCTGGTGCTCGGCATCGGCATGCGGGTGGCGGCGGTGGCCGGCGCGGTGCTGCTGATGGCGATGTGGCTCGCCTCGTGGCCGATGGCGGCGTTGAACGCGGCCGGCGAGCCCACGTCGTCGACCAACCCGTTCATCGACAACCACCTCGTCAACGCGGTGCTCGTGATCGCGCTGGCCGTCTACGCGGCCGGGGACATGTGGGGTCTCGGGCGCACGTGGGCCGGGCTGCCCCTGGTCCACCGCAACCCGTGGTTGCGCTGAGCGTCGCCGAACGGTCGATCCACAGGGCCGGCGCCTCGCGTCGGCCCTGTTCGCCGCTCGACCTGGTCAGGCGTGCGCGGCGCCGGCGGCCCGCTTGCGGACGAGATGCACGACCGCCACGATGACCGCCCCCACGACCGCCCCGGCGATGGCCGAGCCGACGGTGTTGGTGAGCCACCCGAGGAACCCGCCGGCCGGTCCCGTGGCGTCCTGCACGAGCACCTCCAGGTCGTGCACGAACGCGTACGGCGGGGCGAAGCCGAGGTCGTCGAGCCCCACGAGCAGGATGTGCCCGCCGACCCAGAGCATGGCCGCGATCCCCACGGTCGACAGCACCGAGAGCACGATCGGCATCGCCCGGACCAGCCCGCGCCCCAGCGCGCTCACCGGCCCGGAGTCCCGCTTCGCCAGCCCCAACCCCGCGTCGTCCATCTTGACGATCAGGGCGACGACGCCGTAGACGAGCACCGTGATGGCTACCGCCACCACGAGCAGGATGACCGCGCGGGACCAGAAGCTCTCCGCCGCGACCTCGTCGAGTGCGATGACCATGATCTCCGCGGACAGGATGAAGTCGGTCCGCACCGCACCCGAGATGACCTTCTTCTCGTGGGCGGCCGGGTCGGCGGCCGCGGACTCCCGAGTCTCCTCCGGTGCCGGGTGGGGCCCGGAGAGCAGCTCCCAGAGCTTCTCCGCGCCCTCGTAGCAGAGGTACGCGCCGCCCAGCATGAGGACGGGCGTGAGCAGCCACGGCGCGAACTGGCTCAGCAGCAGCGCGGCGGGGAGGATGAAGAGCAGCTTGTTGCGCAGCGAGCCCCGGGCGATCCGTCCGATGATCGACAGCTCGCGCTTGGGCTCCAGCCCCTGCACGTACCGCGGGGTGACGGCCGCATCGTCGACGACGACCCCCGCCGCCTTGACCCCCGCGCGCCCGGCGGCACCCGCGATGTCGTCGAGCGAGGCCGCGGTGAGCTTGACGAGCGCGGCGACGTCGTCGAGCAGCGCGAAGAGCCCGCTCATCGGGTCGATGTCCGGTGGGCCGATGCCGTGGTCCGCACGCCGGAAAGCGTACCCGGGCACGACCGTCCCCACCCGCGGTGTTCCGGCCCGCTCCGCTCAGCGCTCGATCTGCAGGTGGTTGGCCACGCCGGTGACGCCGGGCGCGGCGAAGGCGGCGTGCTCGGCCTGGCGCCGCTCGGCCCAGGAGCGCACCGACCCGTCGAGGGTGACGATCCCGTCGGCGTCGGTCGTCACGGTGATGTGCCTGCCCTCGAGCTGGGCGTTGCGCACCAGCGCGGCGCCGATCGCCTCCTTCGCCCCGATCGCCACGGCGCCGGGCCGGATCGTGATGGCGTTGACGACCGTGCGGATGCCCCTGCCGTAGCGCACCGCCCGTTCCGCGGCCTCCCGCTCGTACTGCCAGGCCACGTCGCCGGTGAGCGTGACGACGTGGTGGTGGACGGCGACCTGCACCGAGTTCGGCACGTCGACGGCCCGTTGGATCGCCTCCCCGGCCTCCCGGGCGATGCCGGTGTCCTGTCCGCCGCCGGCGCTGCGGACGGTGATCTCCTGGGCGATCGCGGTGACCCCGTGGATGCGCTGCGCCGCCGAGCCGGCCAGCAGCATCTCGGGGTAGCTGTCCACCTCCCCGGACAGCGTGACGGCGCCGTCGTTCACCGCGACGCCGATGTGGGTGCTGTTGATGCTGGGGACCCAGCGGATCTCCTCGATCACGTCGCGTTTGAGGTCGGCGTCAGGTCTGCGCACGGTCTGGGTCATGCGCCGATCCTGTCCGACGCCCGGCCCCTGGCGGCAGAGCAGAACGTCCCGCCCCGGCGGGCCGAAGCGCGGCGGCTTGGATGGCGGTCAGGGCGATCGTGTAGACGATGTCCTCGACGAGCGCCCCGCGGCTGAGGTCGTTCACCGGCTTGGCCAGGCCCTGCAGCATCGGGCCGATGCTGACGACGTCGGCGCTGCGCTGCACGGCCTTGTAGGTGGTGTTGCCGGTGTTGAGATCGGGGAACACGAACACCGTGGCGCGTCCGGCCACCATGCTTCCCGGCCGCTTGCTCGCCGCCACCGAGGCCACTGCGGCGGCGTCGTACTGCAGCGGCCCGTCGATCGCGAGGTCCGGGCGCAGCTCGCGGGCGATCCGCGTCGCGTCGGTCACCTTGTCGACGTCGTGTCCCGACCCCGACGACCCGGTGCTGAAGCTGATCATCGCGACCCGCGGGTCGATACCCAGGGCGGCGGCGCTGGCAGCGCTCTGCACCGCGATGTCGGCGAGGTCCTCGGCGCTCGGATCGGGGTTGATCGCGCAGTCGGCGTAGACGACGACCTCCTCGGGCAGGCACATGAAGAACACCGACGACACCAGCCGCGCGCCTGGGGCCACCCGGATCAGCTCCAGCGCCGGGCGCACCGTCGCGGCCGTGGTGTGCACCGCCCCGGACACCAGACCGTCCACCTCACCGGACTCCAGCATCATCGTCGCGACGGTGATCGGGTCGGCCAGCCGCTCCCGCGCGATCTCCTGCGTCATGCCCTTGTGGGCGCGCAGCGCGACGAGCCGGTCGACGTAACGGTCGGCGACGCTCGCGGGGTCCACGATCTCGACGCCGCGAGACCCCAGGCCGCGAGACCCCAGGCCGAGCGTCCGCAGGGTCGAGCGGACCGCGTCCGGTGCGGCGAGCAGCACGCACCGGGCGATGCCGCGGTCGGCGCACCGGACGGCGGCCTGCACCGTCCGCGGTTCGGCGCCCTCCGGCAGCACGATCCGGACGTCGGCGCTCCGGGCGGACTCGACGACGTGGTGCCGGAACGCCGCCGGGGTCAACCGGCGCAGGCGCCCCGGCTCCGGCAGGCCCTGGATCCACGCCGGGTCCAGGACGTCGGCGACGGTCGCGGCCACGGCGTGGGCACGCTCGGCGTCGTCGCCGGGCACGTCCGGGGGCAGGGCGTGCAGCCGTACCGCCGCCGGGTAGGTGAGGTCGTCGACGACGAGCACCGAGAGCCCGGTCGCGGCGGCGGCCGCGGTCAGTCGCGTGACCTCCGGGTGCGGTTCGACGCCCGCGGTGAGCAGCAGCCCCGCGAGCCGGACCCCGTTGACGGCGGCGAGACACGCGGCCATGACGACCTCGTGGCGGTCGCCGGGCACCAGCAGCAGGTGGCCCTCGCGCAGCAGCGGCAGCAGGCCCGGCACCCCCTGCGCGCACACCACGACCTCCGACACCCGCCGCGCGTCGTCCCCGGCCACGAGCGTGCGCGCGCCGAGCTCGCGGGCCACGTCGACGACCCGGGGCCATGTCAGCTCCGGGCGGAACGGCACGGCGCCGGCGAGGGGGATGCCGTGGCGCCGCAACGCCGCGGCGATCCGCGACACGGTCACCGGCGATGCGTGCGGCACCCGGTTCACCACGGCGCCCACGACGCGCCGTCGTTCGCCCGAACGGTAGGGGGCGGCGGCGATCGCGACCGCGTCGGCGAGCCGGTCGGCGGGATCGGCACCCGGGTCGGCGCCCCCGGCGACGAGCACGACCTCGGCGTCGAGCGCGGTGGCGAGCGCGGCGTTCACCCGCGTCGACCACACGTTCTCCGATGACGGGGCGAGCCCCTCGACGATCACCACGTCGCATCCGGCGAGCGACGGCGCTTCGGTGACGGCGAGCGCGTTCTCCATCAGCTCGTCGATGAGCCCGCCGCCCAGCAACTGCGCGGCACGCTCCGCCGGCACCGACGGGGGCGGGTCCAGACGGGTCGTGAGGCGCACCAGCTCGGCGGTGTGGTCACCGTCGGATCCGGGGGTCTGCGCGACGGGTTTGACGAAGCCGACCGCGATCCCCGCGCGGTCGACCGCCGTGACCAGGCCGAGGCTGGTCGAGGTGAGCCCGACCCGGTGACCGGTGGGCACCACCAGCAGCACCCGACTCACAGGACGGGCAGACCGTGGGACCGGAACTGGTTCTCGACCCGCTCGATGAGCTCCTGCGACGGCGGGGCGACGTCGGCCAGCTGGTAGGGCAGGTTCAGCTCGGCCCACTTGTTCGCCCCGAGCTGGTGGAACGGCAGCACCTCCACCCGCTCGACGCCGTTCAGGGTGGCGGCGAAGGCGGCCACCGCCTCGACGTTGTCGGGCGCGTCGGTGAGCCCGGGGACCAGCACGAACCGCACCCACATCCGGTTGCCCCGGTCGGAGAGCCGCCGGGCGAAACGCAGCGTCGGTGCCAGCTCGGCGCTGGTCACCAGGCGGTAGGTGTCGGGGTCGCCGGACTTGATGTCGAGCAGGAACAGGTCGACCAGGTCGAGGAACTTCTCGCTCGCCCGGTCGCCCAGGAACCCCGAGGTGTCGACGGCGGTGTGCAGGCCGAGATCTTCCTTGCACCGGCGCAGCAGCGCCTCCAGGAACCGGATCTGCAGCATCGGCTCGCCGCCGCTGACGGTGATCCCGCCGTGCGCGATGGTGATGAACCGCGCGTACTTCGCGATCTCGTCGACCATCCGGCCCATCGTGACGCGCCGGCCGTTGCCCATCGTCCAGGTGTCGGCGTTCTCGCAGTACTGGCAGCGCAGCGGGCAGCCGGACAGGAACAGTGTGAACCGCACGCCCGGGCCGTTGACCGCGCCGACGATCTCGTAGGAGTGGAAGTAGCCGATCTCCGGGTCGCCCTCCTGCGTCAGCTCCGCCTCCAGCTCGGCCCGCGACCCGCCGTGGTGCTCGCGGACCGGGGTCAGCGACAGGTGCTGCACGGTGCGCATCAGAGCGTGCCGTGGAAGGTGCGGTGGATGACGTCGAGCTGCTGCTCCCGGGTGAGCCGCACGAAGTTCACCGCATAGCCGGACACCCGGATCGTCAGCTGCGGGTAGTTCTCCGGGTGGTCCATCGCGTCGAGCAGCGTAGCGCGGTCGAGTACGTTGACGTTGACGTGGAAGCCGCCGGCGTCGACGTACGCGTCCAGGATCCCGGTGAGGTTGGCGACCTGCTCGACCGGCGTCTTGCCCAGGGCCGCGGGCACCAGGTTGCTGGTCAGCGAGATGCCGTCGCGCGCCTGGTCGTACGGAATCTTGGCGACCGAGAGCGCGGAGGCCACCCAGCCGTGCTGGTCGCGCCCGTTCATCGGGTTCGCCCCCGGGGAGAACGGCTCGCCGCTGCGGCGGCCGTCCGGGGTGTTGCCGGTGGCCTTGCCGTAGACCACGTTCGAGGTGATCGTCAGCACCGACTGGGTGGGGGTCGCGCCGCGGTAGGTGGGGTAGCGGCGGATCCGGTCCATGAACTTCTCCACCAACCCGACGGCGAGGGCGTCGGCGCGGTCGTCGTTGTTGCCGTAGGCCGGGTAGTCGCCCTCGACCAC
>JAYSXW010000093.1:0-1935 GCA_043716935.1 Pseudonocardia sp. | reverse complement strand
CGCCGACCCGCATGAGTTCTCCATCGGTGCAGAAGCTCGACCATCTGTCGGGCTCACGCTAGCGCCCGCCGACGGTCCGTGGCGATGTATGCCCGTGTAAGCGCCCGTCCGCCACCTCGGCGAAGTGCGCGCGGGCGTCGGCGGAGCGGGCGGCCTCGATCCGCAGGGCGAGCTCCGACGTCGCGAGCCGGCGGGTGTCGGGGTCGTCGGCGAGCTGAGCGAGGAGCGCAGTCGGTTCCAGCAGCAGGTTGGCCGGCTTTGACGTCGCGGTGCACCAGCCCGGCGGCGTGGACGGCGATCAGCGCGTCGAGCAGCTGGCCGCACAGCACCAGGACGGTCGCGACCGGCAGCGGGCCGTGGTCGGCGTTGACGACCGTCCCGCTCCTGACGCCATTGCGGCAAATCCCGGGATGGATCGGCCGCCGCCGTGGCGGCGTCCGGCTCGGGACGCCGGTGCCCCGGGTTTCGCCGGGTCCGGCGCGGGTATCGAGCGGGCACGGACGACAGTTCGGTCGACGCCTCGGTGGACATGCGGCACTCCCGCCCCGAGGGGGCGGCCGACGCCGTCGTCGACGCCAACGGCACGTTCTCCACTTCGCTGGAGTACATCGAGCGCGCTCGCGGACACCTCCACTCGTTCCACCAGCTCATGGGCCACGCGGACCTGCTGCTCGACGACGTCGTGAAGGGCCTGCGCGGGAAGGGCCACGACGAGCTCGCCGAGCGCGTCGAGAGCGAGCTGGTGGGCCGAAACGTCCTGTTCGGGCGGTGGACGTTCCAGGTCGTCGAGGAGTTCGACGACGGCCACCACACGACCTTCACCGGCCTGGAGGAGCGCGTGTGTGAGGAGACCCCGGGCGGGCGTCGGCACGTGTTCGAGACCGAGCTGAAGCAGCGCCGCCGCACCCACGGGCGCAGCGGCCACGAGGCCACCCCGAGGGGTAGCGCCAGGACTCGGCCTACGGCTCGGAACCAAGGGCCCGCCGCTCGAACGACACGTGTACGAAATCGACGTGTTTCTCGGTGCCGCCCCCGCGGTCCTTCATCCGCTTCCAACCGTCGCCGCAACGCCGCAGCTGGGTCACGCTCGGTGTATCGCGCTCAGCACGTCACCGGTGCGTCGCCCGCACCGCTGCCGAACGAGATGTGCACGTGGTCGTAGTGGTTGGCCGTGATGCCCCCGCGGTCCTCCATCGTCTTCCATCCGCCGCCGGTGTTGATGCGCTGGCGCCAGATGACATAGGTGATGCCCAGCGCCGCCTGGTTGCGCAGGGCGCAGGCGGCCAGCGCGTCACCGGTGGCCCGGTCGACCATGAAGTCGACGGCCCTGCCGCCCGGATGGTCGGACGCGCCAGCGCGTCCGGCGACGCCGATCGTCGTCGGCTCGCCGAACAGGCATCCGAGGAATTTCGCCGCGTCGCGGACGAACGGCTTGACCGCGCCCAGGCCCGAGGTGTCCATTCCGCAGCCCGTCCTCCCGGTCGCGGGGCGTGCGGTTGCCGCGCGCCTGCTCGAGTCCGCCTTGTGTGTCAAGTGTGTCTTCGCGGCGACGGCAGCGGCGTGCTGCTGCGCAGCTTGCGCCTCCTGCTCGGCCTCCGCAGCGGCGCGTTGGGTGGCCGCGGCCTGCTCCACGGCCAGCGTCTCCTGGATCTGCACCGCCTTGACCAGGACCGTCGCGTCCAGGACGTCCGGAACGGGGACAACGGGCTGCACGGACGAGCGCAGCAGGACGGCCTGGGTCACCGTCGGACCGACCTCCGCGGCGGGACGGGCGACCGGATCCGCGAGAGCCGCGGCGGCGACGCCGGGGTTCATCGGCAGCGCCGGTGTCACGGCGACCACGAGGGACAGCGCGCCACCGGTGACGGCGACGACGGCCGCGCCGTGTCGGAGCGGGGCGGGAGTGGACCTCAACACGCCGGCACCCACGAGCAG
>JAYSXW010000092.1:0-5710 GCA_043716935.1 Pseudonocardia sp. | reverse complement strand
GATGCCGTCGGGGACGCAGTCGGCGATGCCGTCGGGGACACAGTCGGGGACACAGTCGGCGACGCCGTCGGGGACACAGTCGGCGATGCCGTCGGCGACGCAGTCGGGGACACAGTCGGCGATGCCGTCGGCGATGCCGTCGGCGACGCAGTCGGGGACACCGTCGGCGATGCCGTCGGCGACGCAGTCGGGGACACAGTCGGCGACGCAGTCGGCGACGCAGTCGGGGACGCAGTCGGCGACGCCGTAGGCGACGCAGTCGGCGACGCCGTCGGCGACGCCGTCGGGGACGCAGTCGGCGACGCCGTCGGCGACGCCGTCGGGGTGGTGGTCGGGGAGCACAGGGGCCGGGTGATGGCGTTGTTGTCCAGGGTCACCCCGCCGTTTCGGGCCAGCACCCGGCCCTGCACGCTCGCACCGGTGTTCAAGGTGATCGACTGCAGGGCCAGGACGGTTCCGATGAATGTGGTGCCGGTACCCAGCGTGGCGGAACTGCCGACCTGCCAGAACACGTTGCAGGCGTTGGCTCCGTTGACCAGCGCCACCGTGCTGTTCGACGCGGTGATCAGCGTGCTGCCGGCCTGGAAGATGAAGACGGCGTCGGAGGAGCCCTGCGCGTCGAGGGTGAGGGTCCCGGTCAGTCCCAGTGCGATCGCGTTCCGATAGGCCCCGGCGAGCAGGGTCTGACCGCCCAGCTCCGTCGGCACCGCGGTGGCGGGCTGGCCCGCGGCATTGTTGTAGGCGGCCGTGAGATCGGACTGGGCCTGTGCTGCGACCGCGTCGGCGGAGTGCTGGGTCCCGTTCACCAGACCTGGCGGGAATCCCGAGATCGCGGTCCCCGGACTCACCCCGAGGTCTCCCGAGACGACGGTGTTCCCCGTGTTCGTGACCGCCGTGCCGGCCAGGACGGCGAAGCTGCCCGCCGTGCCCAGGGGCACCAGCGTGGCCGCGTTCGCACTGCCGGCGAACACCGTCAGCAGCACGGCAGTGAGAACCGCGACCACGGCGGCGAATGCCGTTCCGATCCGGGCGCGTCCTCCGTCGAGGAGGTGACGGTACGACTTCATGGTGTGTCCTTCGGTTCACGAGTATCGAGGCCGCACCGCAGTCGATGAGGGACCATTGGCCCTCGGTAAACAGCGGGAAGCCGCTATTCCGGGCGGCGGGGGGGCGGATCGTCGCCGGTGCGGGGGTATGGCGCGTCGAAGAGCGATTCAACTGTTCAGGGCATGGTCTACCCGCCCGCGGGCGAGCAGGTTCCGGACCACATCGGTGTGACGGGGTGGGCCGGATGCGTCCCAACACTGCGCTCGGCCAGGACCCAGGCGGGGAAGTCTCTAGGCCGTTTGGCGGCCAGACGTGACCGCTTCCTACCGCTACTCTGCCGAAGACACTCCATCTTGATCTTTGTCGGACGTCGCCTGGGGCTTGACAACGAGCAGCGTCGCCCTTGTCATCATCTCTGTCAAGCGGCGCTACGCGGAGTTGCAACTGGCAGTGGTCGGCAGTCGGGCCACAAGCCTGCGGAAGGGCCGGCCCGGCCCCATGGACGGTGATGGCCGAGTGGCGTGTGCACCAGGACGAGTGGGGCTGAGCGTTGATCGATCCGAGCGGGGCCAACGAGCCGTCGCTGACCCTTCACCAGCTCATACGTGACCGGATGGTCCGGTACGGCTGGTCGTACTCGGAGCTGGAACGCCGCTCGGGACGGGCGCTGAGCCGGGGGCGATGGCAGCAGCTCGGCTCGGGTGCGACACAACGCAAGTTCCCTGACCCTGCATCACTGTCAGTGATCGCCGAAGTACTCGACGTAGACATTACGACGGTGGTCCTGGCGGCGGCGCGGGCCGTGGGCCTGGACACTCGCCCACCGAGCAGCGACCTCGCCGGTCTCCTGCCCCCCGGCACGGACACCCTCTCGGAGCGGATGCGGGACGCGATCCTGGCTCTGATCCACGGGGCGATCGCCGAGGTGCAGGTGGACGGCGGCGCACCGGCCTCCGGTGACGCCGGGCTGCTGCTGGAGTGGCCGAAGGCCGTCGCCCCCTCGCGTCGCCATCAGAACGGTCCAACCGACGGAATCTGAGGGCGACACATCGTGACGATCCGGCCGGGTACGTCATCCTATCGGTCATCGACTTGGCAGAGTTGAAACATCGGCCGGCGCACAACGATGAACATGACGTTGATTGTGTACCCCCGTCGGGCTTCCGACGAGGTCCGTCCGCACAGTGCTGAAGCCCGGTCCCCGCGACGCAGCGCCGCGTCGGAACGCATAGGAAGCGGAGCTGTGTTCCTGCAAAATGCGATCGCGATGGTAGTTACCTCATCGGCAGCCGCCGAGGCTCTGGCCGGTGGACTGGGCAATATCCTCCATGTCGTCTACACGCCACTGCGCGACGCCGTCGCGAGCCTCGACACCTCGCAGGAGAGGTGGATGCTCTACCTCGATTCCGACAGTCCGGCCGAGGACCACTGCTGGGCGATGCTCGATGTCCTCGGCCTGCTCGTACTCGGCATGTCCAGCTCCACCGAGGCCGTGCGTGCCGCGCCCCTGCGCCTCGTGGGGGGATGACCACCACCAGCCCACGGGAGCCCGTTACCGGTCGCCCCGCAACCTCAGCACGATCCGCAGGACGTGCTCCACGGCCCACTCGAACGTCGCGCCCCGCAGCTCGCCCCGGGCCGCCAGGATCTCCGGCGCGAGCTCCAGCATCCGGTCCGGGCCGATCCGGCGGACCGGCATCGCGGCGATCTCCTCGAGTTCGAGGCCGGGATGGTCGAGGAGGGTCAGGGCGAACTCGACGACCAACTCCTCGTCCGCCACGGGATCCGCACCGTCACGCATGATCACGGTTCGGCAGCCCGACGACAACCCGGATCGGGATCGATGGTGCCAGGAGAACGGGGGTCGCGGCCGACCCTGCGCGGCAGAGGTCATCCGGCGCTCACCGGAAGCGCACGCAGGCCGCGCAGGATGATCCCGCCCCGCCACGTCAACTGCTCGGGGGGAACGACCAGCCGCAGGCCGGGGACGCGGCGAAGCAGCGTCGGCAGCGCGACCGATGCCTCCAGCCGGGCCAGTGACGCGCCGAGGCAGTAGTGCGTGCCCTGCCCGAAGGACAGGTGCCGGTTGGGGCTGCGGGTCAGGTCGAGGGTGTCCGGGTCGGTGAAATGGGCGGGATCCCGGTTGGCCGAGGCGATGACGGCGAGCACGGTCGCGCCGCGGGGAACGGTGACGCCGGCCAGGACGACGTCCTGCCGGGCGTAGCGCTGGGTGGCCGTCTCGGCGGGCACCACGTAGCGCACCAGCTCCTCGACGGCCGTCCGGGCGACGGCCGGATCGTCGCCCGGACGGCCGTCGCGCAGCCGGGCCAACTGGTCGGGGTGCTGCAGCAGGGCCAGCGTGCCGGTGCCGATGAGGTTCGCCGTGGTCTCGTGGCCGGCGGTGAGCAGCAGGACGATCAACGCGACGATCTCGTCGATGGTGAGCCGGTCGTCGCTCTCGCGGGCGGTGACCAGCCCGGAGATGAGGTCGCCGGTGGGGTGTTCGGCTCGGGTGGCGACGAGCCTGCGCAGGTAGCGGAGGAACCGCAGCACCGACGGGATCGTCCGGATCGGGTTGCCGTCGGTGATCGAGAACAGGGCGGTGGTCCACCGGCGGAAGCGGTCGTTGTCGCGCTCGGGCACGCCGAGGATCCGGGCGATCAGGGTGAGGGGCAACGGCAGTGCGTAGTCGGCGAGGAGGTCGAACCGGCCGTCTCGTTCGGTCCGGGCCAGGGCGCGGTCGAGCAGTCCGTCGGCGACCTGCTGGGCCTGCTCGCGCATCGCCTCGATCCGGCGCGGGGTGAACGCCTGGTGCACCAGTGCGCGGAGCCGGTCGTGCTCGTCCCCGTCGAGGGACAGCAGGTTGCGCTCCAGCGCCGACAGGAAACCGGGGATCCGGGGTCCGCGCCGGAACTGCTCCGGGGTCAACGCGGTGCGCTGGTTCTTGGGCAGCCGATCGTCGCGGAAGGCGGCGGTCACGTCGTCGTAACGGGTGATCAGGTAGGCGGTCTCGCCGCGCGGGAGCTGCACCGGGAACACCGGGTGCTCGGCACGCAGCCGGGCGTAGGTGGGGAAGGGATCGGCCTTGAACGCCGGGTCCGTGATGTCGAGAGACGAGAGCGATCCGGGCAGGTCGAGCGGGCGTGAGGCGGTCATCGCGGTTCCTTCGCGGGTAGGAGATCGGGCACGGGGGTAGCCCGATCTGTCTCGTTGGTCAGTGGGAGGCGGGTCAGCCGGTGAAAGCCGGGTCGAACACCGCGAATGCCGCCTCGACGTGCGGCCGGGCCGAGCCCTGCCAGCCCGCGCGGGCCCAGGCCTGCAGCCCGACCCGCACGGCGGTGATGCACGACCCCGACATCGCCTCGGCCCGCAGGCGGCCCGCAGTGTCATCGGGGAACCGAGCGGTGATGGTCGCCGCGAGCCCGGCCTCGAACCGGCTGAACTGGCCCATCTGGCGGCTCGCCAGAACCGGATGCTGCCGCTGCAGCTCCATCAGGCGCGGCAGGTCCGCGCCGTCCTCGCCGACGCGCTCCACGTCTACGCCGAACAGGGCCGCCAGCTGCCCCCACAGGACGTCGGCGGGACCCGGCAGCGCGGCCAGCTCCGCATCGGTCACGGTGAACACGTCGAGGAGGGCGGCGTCCTCCTTCGTGTCGAAGTAGTTGAAGAACGTGCGGGTCGACACCCCTGCCCGCTCGGCGATCTCCTCGATCCGGACGTCGGCGAGCCCGCGCTCCAGCCCGAGCTCGAGGGTGGCCGCGCGCAGCGCCCGCCGGGTGGCACGCTTGCGGCGCTCTCGCCCGTCCGGACGTGGGGCCGAGGTGGTCATGCGGGCAGTCTTGCACTCGATGCAAATTGCGTCAACTGCAACTTCGGGCCGCGCGCACGCGTCACGCGCGGACGACCGCTGTGCGCCGGGCCGGGGGCACCTCTGCCGGCCGCACCGCCCTCGACGACGGCACGTGACCGGCAGGACAGCCGGGCCCGCCCCGCCTCCTCCATCCTGCGGCCGATCCGAGCGAGCGCGGGCCCGACCTGGCGTCCCGGAAATGACCTCCTCCAACGTCCTGCGCGCCACCACCGGGAACGCGCGGCTGAGCGCCCGTGCGTACTGGGCAGCGACCGCGCCCTTTCTGCTGATCTTCGTCGGTTCCGTCGTGCTGACCTTCGCCGACCTCGAAGCCACCCGCGTCGCCACGGCCGGCTTCGGCTACCCGGCATGGGTGGTCGTGCCACAGGGCATCGCGAAGGCGCTCGGCCTGGTGGCGATCCTGTCGCGGCGCTCGCGGCTGCTGACCGGGTTGGCGTTCGCCGGCTTCTGCTACGACATCCTGCTCGCGCTCGGGGCACACCTGATCCATCGGGACCTGCCGAACATCGCCCTCGCGACGGCGGGCCTGGTGGCCACCGCGGCGGCCTTCTGGGCGTACCAGCGCCGCAACCCGGCCATTCCGGCACGATGACGACGTGACCGTCGCGCACCGTCCCGGGTGGGGAGTGGTGCTGACCGCCGCCACCTTCGCGGTGTCGTTCGTGTTCTCGGCCAGCGTCGAGGTCGGGCGGATGGAGCCGGGCGCCGCCCTGGCGATCTCGGCGGTCGCCGCCGGCGCGGTGTCGCTCAGCGCCCGCCGTCCGGTGGCGGCGCTGGTCGCGGTGGGTGCGC
>JAYSXW010000091.1:0-17283 GCA_043716935.1 Pseudonocardia sp. | reverse complement strand
TTCGCCAGGTCGAAGTTGAGGCAACTGGGGGGCAGGCCGAGAGCGGCGTGCACGGCCACCGCGGCGGAGGGCTCGAGATGGGCCCGGCTCACCGAGGTGTCGATCAGCAGCCCGACGCGGTCGGGATCCACGCCCGCCTCGGCCAGTGCCTTGGCGCCTGCCATCGCGGCGGCGTCGGCGAATCCGACGTCGTGGGGCCACCAGCGGCGCTCGTGGACACCGGCGAGGTTCTGCAGCAGCCCGGGCCGTAGACCGACCCGGCGGTAGGTCCCGGCCAACCGCTCGTCGAACTCCGCCGACGTGACGACGCGCGGGGCGTCCACCCCGCACACCGACAGGACCGCCGTGTCGGTGAAGCGGGCGGTGGCGTTACCACTCATGTCATGCCTCTCGTCGCGCTGGCACCGCGCGACGACCACACGCGCGACATCGCACGCGATCGGGCGCACGGTCGGCTCCTCTCGCACAAGATGAAAACACGAGCCCGGCGACGCCGCAGACGAGGGCGTCGTCCGCGAGCGGGCCGAACTCGTCGTGCGCGGCGTCCGCGCGGGCCGCTTCGGGGGCATTGCCCAGGCTGTCCCAGGTGGCCCCCGCGACGGCCCGATCACCGAAGCGTTCCAGGTCGCGGACGGCAGCTCCGCAGTAGGTGATGGCCCCGTGGTTCTCGCCGAGCAGATGGTGGTCCCATCCGACGGCGTTGAGGGCCCGGGCGGTGCCGATACCGTTACCGGCCGCGCGTCCTGGACCGACGCGGTGATCCCGTCTGCCCCGGCGTCGTGGGCGAGCTGTACATCGGCGGGGTGGCCGTCGCTCGCGGCTACCTCGGCCGCCCCGCACTGACGGCCCAGAGGTTCGTACCGGACGAGTTCGGCGGGGCACCCGGAGCGCGGCTCTACCGCACCGGCGACCTCGTCCGGCGGACCGCGGACGGGCAGCTGGAGTACCGGGGCCGCATCGACCACCAGGTCAAGCTCCGGGGGGTGCGCATCGAACCCGGCGAGATCGAGGCCGTGCTGCGGTCCCTGCCGGGCGTCCGCGACGCAGCGGTCATCCTCAGGAGGGACGATCCCGATGACCCCCGTCTCGTCGCGTACCTGGTGGCTCGGGCCGACCGGGTCCCGGACGCCGACGTGCGGCGGCACCTGCCCCGGTTGCTGCCCCCGGCGATGGTCCCGTCCGCGTTCGTCCGCCTCGGCGCCTTCCCTCTGACCGCCAACGGCAAGCTCGACCGGGCCGCCCTGCTGGCGGTGTCCGGGCCGCAGGCCTGGTCCAGGTGATCCACGACCATGGCGGTGTCCGCAACTGACACCGCAACAGAACGGTTCTCCAAGTCCGAGGTGAGCGGGATCTGCGGTCTACTTCCCTGTGGGCACTCCCGGCTACACGATGAGCATCTCCCTCGACGGCTACATCGAGGATCCGACCGGGGGCATCGCGTTCTCCGAGCCGGACGAGTAGGTGCACCGCTTCGCCAACCAGCAGACCCGTGAGACGGCGGCGCTTCTGTTCGGCCGAGGCCTCTATGAGGTCACGGAGGAGTTCTGGACGGCGCCGGAGCGGACCGACGGGGTGAGGTGGAGGCGGAGTCCGCTCGCGAGTACGCCGCGCATCATGTTCTCCGACTCGCTGGAGTCGGTCGCGCCCGGGTGCCGGCTGGTGCGCCGCGCCGACGCGATCGACCAGGTGGTCCGGCTCAAGAAGGACGACGGCGACCTGTCCGTCGGCGGCGCTGGTCTGGCGGCATCGCTGCTGGACCTGATCGACGAGTTCCGTCCGATGGTGGTGCCGGCCTTCAGCGGCGGTGGCAAGCCGTAGCTCCCGCTCGGCGCCGAGCTGCGGCTGCGGCTGGTCGAGCAGCGCACCTTCCGCGGCGGCACGGTGTATCTGCGTTACGAGAGGATCGGCTGAGGACTGGCTCCGTCGGCAACGCGATCGGCCACATCCCGTACGGGCGCCAGGTGCGATGACGGGGCGAGCACGCGGTGGTGGGCGCGGCCGGGACCAACGACAGGGTGCCGCTCGACGACCGGGCCCGGGTCGCCGATGCATGGCTGTCGTAGTCGATGACATGGGATCGGAGCGCCGGATTCGACAATTGCTACGGCGCGTCTGACCCGGCCGCCGGTTCGGTTGTCTGCCGTCCGTCCACCGCCGCTGACAGCATGCTCCTCGCGCCCACCGGAGCAACGCGATCACTCGAGCGGTGACCACCTCGTCGCTGCTCGCCTCGCGTCGAGAGCGACCCAGTGAGTCCGAGCCGTTCAACCGCGACCGCGGCGTGCGTGTCATGGCATGTTCCGGACCCGTTGCTGGCATGCCCATCTGTTGTGTTGTGCAGCACAGTCACCAGTGACGAGTGCGGCACAACGATGTGGAATGGGTGGTGACCGGTGGCGAAGAGTTTCCCTCGGCGGAGTCGACCGAGCCTGAAGAATCCGTACGCCCTCGGCGACCGGCAGTGGGCCGGACCGCATTCCGTGGCGGCGGCCGGGGCGGTCGTGGCCGGCGCGGCCGGCCTGATGGCGCTGGGCTCCGGAACGGCATCCGCCGACACCACCTTCGACGACGTCGGGTCGGGGTCCGGCTCGAGCACCTCGTCCTTCGAGTCCTCGGCGCCGAGCTTCGGCTCGGTCGACGACATGCCTGGTCTCGGCACCGACTCCAACGTCGGGTCCGCCTCGTCTGCCTTCAGCCCGAATCCCCCGTCATCGAGCCCCACCTTCGACGACGTCGAACCGATTTCCGGCTCCCCGTCATTCGACCTCGGACCTGCATCCGGACCGGGGGACCTGGTCGCCGGCCTCCAGGACAACGGGTCCGACCCGCTGCCGAACGTGAGCGCCCTGTCCTCGCCGTCGTTCGACTCCGTCGCCCCGCCCCGGACCGATCCGCAACCGGTGATCGAGCCGACCTCCGTGTTCAACACCGAACCCCTCAGCCCTGTCGCCCAGAGCTCCTTCACCGACCCCGAACCACCGCCCTCATCCATCGCCCCGATGACAGCCCTCGACCTCCCCATCGGATCGACGCCGGGCAGCGACCCGGCGCAGCTGAGCCCGAACATCGCGCTCGGACCGGTCGATGCCCCCACGTCCGGCTCGCCGAGCAACCTGGGGGAGATGCCGACCCTCCCGGCTGCCGGTGATGTCGCGCCACCGACCGTCCTGGCGAGCGGACCGGATACGGATCCGCTCGACGGGGGCACCATCGGGCTTACGGACAGGAAGACCACGGAGCAGCTCGACAAACTGCTGGGCCTGTCCGCCGACCCGGCCGCCGCACCCACGTTCGCCCCGGCAACGATGCTCGACGTGAGCGTCGACCCCGCCAACGCGGGCCTGTTGCCGACCGCCGGATCCGACGTCGGGGTCGCTCCGCCCACCGGTCCCGGAGTGACTATCGGACAGACCGACCCCGAGACCACCGCAGTGCTGGATCGGGCCCTGCTCGGCAACGGCGGCAGCAGCCTGTTCGCTCCCGGACAGACCTGGAGCGATGCCACCGATGACTTTGGCCCGCCGACCACGGTCGGGTCACTCGACGGCCCCGAACCGGAGTTCGGCTTCCTCGGCGAGCAGGACTCCGACGCTCTCGACCGGCTGCTCCTCCCTGCAACCGGCGGCTCGGCCGACGAGCCACCGCTGTTCCCTGTCGTGGACCCCGATCGCATCGCGTGGGGTGACGCACCCACGACCGACGACGTCGCCACCGAGCAAGCGCCGCAACCGACCGTCACCGCGGGTGGCATGTACCGCCCGACGGTCACCGCTCGGGGGCTGGGCACCGGGCGGAACAGCGCCGAGCTCGACGCGTTCGACACCCCGGTCGCGAACCCCGGCGGCGGACTCTTGGACCCGAGCACGGCGCGAAAATCGGACGACATTCGGGACGACCGGCTCGGATCCGCCGCACTCGGTGCAGGAGGCAAGGTCCGGCTCCCCCAGCTCCCCACCGGTGACTCCACAGCGCAGCCGAGCAGTGTGCTGGCCGACGGCACCGTAGGGACGCCGGCCCCCGGCGGGACTCCGACGGGGAGCGGCGCCAGAAGCGCGGGCACCACCCCGGATGCCGACGCGACCAGGCGTTTCCAGGAAGCACTGGGCTACTCCGCCGTCGGTGTGCCTTTCGCTCTCGGCGTCGGCACAGCCTTTCGTATGCTTGACCCGACGCTAAACGGTTCGATCTTCAACGCCTTCCAGGCGGCCGCGTCACGGGCTCCCACCGGATTCGGTCAAGATCTGTTCATGTTGGGCGGAGCGGGCGGTATCCCCATCTCCGGTGACCGCGACCTGGACCGGTACCTGCACTCGCAGGCCGTCGACACCACGATGGTGACCGCGGCCGACATGGCGTTGCGCAGGATCAATCCAGTGATCAACAATTATGGTGCTGCGAACCCGAACATGCGCGGGTCCTCGTGGCTGAGGAACGCGCGGTTGGACAGCGGTCTGCCGTGGTGGGCGCTCGCGAGCATCGGACCGACGCTCGGCGCAGCGAACTACACCATCGACTCTCTGGAGACCGACGCCTTCGGCTTCGGTGTCGACGCCAACGGCAGGCCGGTCCCGCAGAACAACACCCAGTACTACGCCGACCGTGCGGCCCGCGACGGCGCACTCGGAGCAACGATCGGTACCCTCGCGAACGTCAGCCTGCGCAATCGTCAACTCCCGCAGCAGGTCTTCGACAGGGCGGCCGCTCTACCAGGGCAAATCAACAACACCGTGCGTCGGCTCGCCGGCCAAGCCGTGCCCGAGATGGCGCCCGCCACGCTCGAGCGGGCCTTCACACGCCCGACGGTGACCAGCGTGCCGCGCTGGGCGTCGGTGGCAGGACTACTCGCACCGTTCGTGCTGCCGCCGATCCAACAGTTCGTCACCAATCGGGTTCTTCATCGACCCCCGCAACGCGACGGCCTTGACGACGTGATCGACGGCTTCAACGCAGGGGTGGTGCAGCCGCTGTCGAACACGTTCGGCTCGGACACCGTCCAGCAGACCGCTGGGGTCGTCAACGACGCCGTTGCCGGCTGCGTGTCCGGGCTGACGACAAAGGTCAACTGCGTGGCCGGCGCGGTGGCCGGGGCGGGGTTGGCGTTCCGGGACAGGACCACGCTCGGGCGCAACGCCACTCAGGACGTGATCACGTCCGATGGCACGGTGGGTGACGCGTTCACCGACAATGTCGGGGCGGTGGTGGGCCAAGCGGGCAACGTGCTCGACACGGGCCTGAACGGTCTCTCGGCGGGATTGGCGACGATCGCCGCTCCGCTTGTTCCGTTGCACGAACTGCTCCAGGACGGGCGGGTGCGGCCGGTCTCCTTGGAGGAACGGCTGCAGTTCCTGGCCGAGGAACCAAGCGTTCAGGCCACCAACGCCTCAGCGACCGAGTACGTCAACAACATCGGCCGGATCATGAAAAACTCCCAGACCATGCTCACCGGCACGGCGCGGGGCGGGTTGAACATGCTTCGCACCGGCAACTGGGAAACGCCTGCACCCACCCATTACTCCGACTGCAGCGCGCCCGGCCAGGTGCAGTGCCTGACCCCGGGCACCAACAGACTCGTCGTGGGCTCCGGCGCACCGACCCGGGTCGACAACACCGGACGAACAATGACCCAGTTCTACGATTGCAGCGCGCCCGGTCAGTCACAGTGCGTCACGCCCGGCACCAACAGGCTCGTCGTGGGATCCGGCGCACCGACCCGGGTCGACGACGTCGGGCGAACCGTAACTCGCCAGCCCGACTGCAACACCCCGTTCCAGGTCCAGTGCGTCACACCGGGCACCAACCGCCTGGTCGTGGGCTCCGGACGCGACACGACCACTCTCCCCGACGGACGCACCGTCGAGAACGTGACCATCGATTCGCTCCGTCAGGAGGTCGAGTCCCGCACCCCCGCCGACTACCAGCGGGCCTTCCAGATCGACAACTCCGGCGCCAGCGCCCCGTCCCCCGCTCTGGTCAACCCCGTCACCCAGATGCAACAGCAGGTTCAAGACGCCATCGGAACACAGGCCGAGAGGCTCGGCAACACCTTCAACCGGGCCGTCCAGGACACCGGCAACACCTTCAACCGGGCCGTCCAGGACGCCGGCGACACCTTCAACCGGGCCGTCCAGGACACCGGCAACACCATCCAGCGGGGCAGCGACTTCGTCCAGGGCTGGACCAACGACCGCGGCAAGGAAGCCCGCGACGCATGGAACAACCTTCAGCAGATCCTGCCCTGGAACCCCCGCTGACCCATAGCCCACCCGTGCGCTCCGACCCCGCAGCGCCGACCCCCGCCCGCTCCACCGCGGGCGGGGGCCGCCGCGTATCCCAGCCGAGGAGCTTGCCAGCCAGTCGCCAGCGCACAGAGGCCACTTGACGGCGCCGGCGTCGAAGGCCACATCCGATGCCCGCGTGGCCTGTGCGCGGGTGAGTCGCATCTGTCGGCGAGGTCGGTCGGCCCCGATGGAGCCACTGATCTCGCCGACGGGGACTACCGCAGCAGACGGCGCCGCGAAGACGGCTCCGACCGCCAGTACGACCGGCAGGGCGGCGCCCAACGCGGCCGCCCGGGTCCCACTCGGCCCAGCGGTGGCCGATGGCAGTGCGCATGGGCTCGTGGCTCTCGGTTCTCCTCAAGTCGTCCAGGCGCGTGTCCGTCCGGCCACGCATCCCGACCGGACGCGGCCGGGGTACCGCTCCGCAGCCAGGGCAGCCCGGAAGTCGGCCTATCGGTAAGCAGCGGCAGGCCCGGAGTTCCGTCGCAACGTGCAGGTCGAGCTGCTCGCGTCCTACTCGTACCACTACTGGGTCGGGATGGTGAAGCTGCTGCGCACGTTGGTGTTTCGATCCAACAACACCGCCCGCGCGCCGATCATCGCCGGGACCGGGCGGGTGGTGCGCACCATGTTCGAGGTGTGCCTGTTCCGGGCGTTGCGTGATCGCCCACACGAGCCGTGACCGGCCACCGCACTCAGGCTGCGGCGCCCGAGAAGGAGCTGGCGGTAGTTCCCGTGGCGCCATCATCGAGCACCGCTCGTCGTCGACGCGAGCGCTCGGTATGGCGATCACCTGCCGGCAGCTCGAGCCCCATTCGGCGATCCTGCACTCCGGTAGGGATCATGTTTTCCAGCTGTTGCCCATGTCCGATCTGCCGTATTTCCACGTATCGGCGCAACCCATTCGGCCCTCAGGCTTTCACAACAATGGGCTAAGCTCGTACCTGCTCGCTGCGCGTAGATCAATGTCCGGTCCGTGTCGACGAGCTTCGAGGGGAGGCTTCTTGCTGCTGCGCCTACTCGGACCCGTGGAGATCGTCACGGACGGTGTCTCCCTCGGCCTCGGTGGTCCGCGGCAGCGCACCGTGCTTGCCGCGCTCGGCCTCAACGTCAACCGGGTCACGTCCGTCGATCAACTCATCGACGCCGTATGGGACGACAATCCGCCGAGCACTGCTCGTAGCCAGATCCAGGTGAGCATCTCCGCCCTTCGACGTGTGTTGGCTGCCGCCGGACGGCCCAACGCGATCCTCACCCGGGTCCCGGGCTACCAGCTCGAGCTCGACGACGACGATCTCGACACGCTGCGGTTCAGCCGGCTCGTCGGTGAAGCGCATGCTCAGGCCGAAGTCGGCGCGGTTTCGGAAGCTGTGGCCTCGCTGGAGTCCGCGCTGGACTGCTGGCAGGGGTCGGCGCTCTCGGGAGTGACCAGCGACGCCGTGCGCCGCGGCGCGATCCAGCTCGCCGATCGACACCTCACGGTGGTCGAGGAACGGATCCGCCTGTGCCTGCTCCTCGGGCGGCACGACCACATCATGGCGGAGATGTGGGAACTGGTGGCGCAGCACCCGCTACGGGAACGACTCCACGGCTTCCTCATGATCGGCCTCTATCGCAGCGGACGGCAGGCCGAGGCGTTGGAGGTGCTCCGGCGCGCGCGCAGCACGTTGATCGACCAGATCGGCATCGAGCCGGGCCACGAGTTGCAGGCGCTCGGACGGCAGATCCTGGTCAGGGACCCGGAACTGCTGGTTGCTCCCGATCGGATCCCCGCTCCCGCCGTCGATTTCACTGCTGATGGCCCGACCGAGGACTTCGCCGGCGCCCTCCCCGGGTCGTCCGCTTTCGGTGCGCCGCCTCAGCGCATCATCGCCGCGCTCGACGGTTCGGCGGTGCCTCGCCAGCTCCCGGCCAGCGTCGCCGACTTCGCCGGGCGGGTGGGTGAGCTGGCTCGGATCCGCGAGCTGTTCACCGAGATCCACGGGCCTTCCACCCACGGCTACGCGGTGCCGGTGGTCGCGATCTGCGGCGCCGGCGGAGCCGGCAAGTCGAGCCTCGCGGTCCGCGCCGCCCACGAGCTGGGCTGCAACTATCCGGATGGTCACCTCTACGCGAACCTGCACGCACCCGCGGTCGAGGACCCGGTGGCCGTGCAGCTCGGCCGGTTCCTGCGGGCACTCGGGGTGCCCGGCAAGTCGGTGCCCGACGATCCCGAGGAGCGGGCGGAGCTCTACCGCACCCGGCTGGCGGACCGGCGGGTCCTGGTGGTGCTCGACGGTGCTGCGGCGGCCGAGCACGTGCAGGCGTTGCTGCCGGGCAGCCCGTCCTGTGCGGTGATCGTCACGACCCGTACACGGTTGGCCGGGCTGCACGGCGCGTACTGGATCGACCTCGCCCGCATGGAGTTCGACGACTCGGTCGCACTGCTGGCCGGCACCATCGGCAGGACGAGGGTCGAACGTGAACCGGCCGCCACCGAACAGTTGGCCACCTTCTGCGACGGCCTGCCACTCGCCCTGCGCATTGCGGGTGCGCGGCTGGCCGCGCGGCCGACCTGGCCGATCCAGGGCCTCGTCGACCGGCTGCACGACGAGGCGCGCAGACTCGACGAGTTCTCGCATCAGGGCCTCGAGCTGCGCTCGGCGATCGAGCTGACCTATCGGGCCCTCGCACCGCCGGCGCGCGAGCTGTTCCGGATCCTCGCGCTCGTGGACCTGCCCGACTTCCCGGCGTGGATCGGTGCCGCACTTCTCGACCGCTCCATCGGGCAGGTCGAGAAGGGCCTCGACCTGCTCGTCGAGGCCCACATGCTGGAGGCCGTCGACTATCTCGACGCGCGGCTGGTGCGCTACCGCCTGCACGATCTCGTGCGGGTCTACGCCCGGGAACGACTGCTCGTCGAGGTGTCCGAGGCGCAGCGCCGGAGCGCCCTCGAACGCGTGGTCAGCGGCTGGCTGTCGCTGGCCGAGGCCGCACACCGCGCCGAGTACGGCGGCGACTACACCGTGCTGCACGGCTGTGCCCCACGCTGGCCGGCCGTCGATGCCGTGCACCTGCCCAGCATGGCGACGTGGTGGGACGGCGAGCGCTCGTCGCTGGTCGCGACCGTCCGGCAGGCGGCAGCTGCGGACATGACGGAGCTGAGCTGGGATCTCGCGCTCGCCGCCGTCACCCTTTTCGAGGGCAAGGGCTACTTCGACGACTGGCGCGAAACGTCACACGTGGCCCGCGAGGCGGCGCAGCGCGGCGGCGACGAAGTCGGGGTGGCCGCCATGGAGTACTCGCTGGGCACGCTGGCCATGTACCAGAGCCGGCTGGACGACGCCGGGACGCACTTCACCGCGGCCCTCGACGGCTTCCGGGACGCGGGCCATGACCACGGTCGCGCGCTCGTGCTGCGCAACGCAGCCCACGTCCACGCGCTGCGTGGCGACACCACGACGATGATGGCGAGCTACGCCGAGGCGTTGCCGATGATGCGCAGGGCCGGGGACCGCGTCGGTGAGGCCCACATCCTGCGCAGCCAGGCCCGGTACTGGCTCGATCGCGACGACCACGAACGTGCCGAGGTGCTGCTGACGAGTGCACTGCAGATCTGCCAGGAGGTGGGCTGTCTGCGGGTGGAGGCGCAGGTGATCCAGCGCTTCGCCGAGCTGCACCTGGCCACCGATCGCATCGACGACGCCCAGGCGGCGTTGCGACGGGTGTTACGGATCGTGCGGCACATCGGCGACCGGATCGGGGAGTCCCATGCCCTGTACGGGATGGCCCTGGCCCGGCGACAGCAGGACCGCGACGACGCCGTCACGATCCTCGGGCACGCACTCGATCTCTCGAGAGCCGTCGGCGAGAATCTGATCGAGGCCAGGTCGCTTGCGCTGCTGGGCGAGATCGCGAGCGAGTCCGGCGACTTCGGCGCCGCAGCGGCGCGCCTCGCCGCCGCCGCCCACTTGTTCGACGAGCTCGGCATGGGGGCCTCCCACGACCGGACGCAGACCTTCCTCCGCGATGTGGTGGCCGGTCGGCGCCCGGCCTCACCACCGGCCCGGCCGGCCGGCCGGGTCACCGCCGTCGACCCACGCCCGGAAAGCGGCACGGAGATCGCGGCAGCCGGCGGTTGAGCCGCTCACCCGGGCCGGCTCACCAGTGCGTGTCGGCCGGCTTGGCGGTCACCACGGCCGGGCCACCGGCGGCCAGGGCACCGGTCATGCCCCAGTGCGTGTCGCCGGGGGTGGACCCCCCGTGCGCTGCCGCCGCAACTGCCGCGCAGATGAATGTTCCGACCACTGCACGGAGGCTGGGGCGGCGGGGCGACGACGGGACGTACGACATGTGTCCTCCTGGGAGCCGGTAGTGGGACGTGACAGAGCACACCCTGTCCCGCCATCGAAGGGCTATCGATTCCCCACCGACGCGCCGACGCGGCTGTGTGGTCGACGAGAAGCGGACCAGAAGCGCCACGCCCGACGGTGAGTTCCGGGGACGTCGCATCCCGCGGTCGTCCGGTCCCCCCGGAGGTGATGGCGGATGGCGCGACCGGTTCATCAGGTATCAGCGGGAGACCTGTGGTGCGCGGCCACCCACATCGACGCGGCCGCCTCCGTGGCGCCCGCCCGACCGGCCGATCGGGCGCCCGCACTCGCGCTTGTCATCGTGACCGATCCGGTCGGTGCCGAGCGCCTGGTGGTGGCCGACCCGGTGCTGCCCGTGCGTTACGCACTGCCCGTAGCCGCCCTGAGGGCCGTGCGCTCGGCCGCCCTCACGCTGGCCGTCGCTCGGCTGCTGATGGCGCCGGGCGTGGTGACCGCCGCGGTGCTCGACACGACCGACACGGCCGGCCCACGCGCGCTGCTCGTCGCCCATCAGCTGCCCGGGGTCGACCACGTGGTGGTTCACGGATCGATCACGGCGCCGCCGCCCGGTGGGTCCGTGGCCCGCCACCCCACTCTCGGATCGGCCGCGAGCATCGACGAAGCCGTGTTCGGAGCCAGCCTCGTGGTCGTCGCGGGATGTCCTCGGCGCAGCGCCCGGCCCGCCCAGCTCGCCCGGGGTGCCCTGGTGGTGAACGCCACTGGCCGGCCACTGCCGGTGGGACTGCTCAGCAGGGTGGACGTCCGGTTCGTCGACGACTGCACGCTGCACGGCCCGGCGTGGGACGAGCAGCCCGGGAGCCTTCCGGTTCGCGCCGACCTGCGCGAGCTCCGCGGCCCGTCGGCTTCGTCCTGCACGGGCCCGATGCTTCCCCACGACGTCGCCCTGGTCGATCTGCTGGGCACCAATGCCCTGGATCCACAGCTGGCGTTCGTTCTCTGCCGCGCCCTTGCTCTGCAAGCGGGGACAGCTTCATCCAGGTTCTGACGGTCGAGAGACGAGGGGTACCCACATGAACCGACCCACTGGCATCCGTACGGGGGCGCCGTCACCCGGTGCCGGGCCCGGTATCGGCCGGCTGCCGATCAGAGTGCTGACCGTCGCCGGGTCCCCCCGGCTGGCCGGGGCCGACGACGACCATGTGCGCGTGCTCCTGGCGACGGAGGCCACGCTGCCGCCCGTCCTCGTCCAGCGCGGCACCAACCGTGTCATCGACGGCCTGCACCGCGTGCGCGCCGCCCAGCTGCGCGGCGACACCAGCATCGACGTCGTCTTCTTCGACGGCGACGACCACGACGCCTTCGTGGCGGCCGTCCGCGCCAACGTGGAGCACGGGCTGCCGCTGTCGCTGGCGGATCGGAAGGCGGCGGCCGCCCGGATTCTGCAGGGCAGGCCGGAGTGGTCGGATCGTTCGGTGGCCGCGATCGTCGGGCTCTCACCCAAGACGGTCGGCACGTTGCGGCGCACGTCGGCGTGCGGGCCGGCGGCGATCCGGATCGGGCGCGACGGGCGCGTGCGGCCTGTCGAGTCGGCGTTGTCCCGGGCCCGGGTGCGGGAGATGCTCGCGGTGAACCCGGCGGCGTCGCCGCGCACGGTGAGCGCGGACGCCGGGGTGTCGATCGCGACCGCGCGCAGCGTGCGCGATCGGGAACAGAACGAGCCGGACGGGATCTCTCGCCGCCCGCAGCCGGGCGGCACAGGCCTCGGACTTCCGCCCCCGGCGGCACCACCTCCGCAGAAGGCGCAGCCGATGCCGTCATCGGCTCGGGACCCGGGCACCGACGTGGGGCTGCCCGTGGGTGGGCGGCCGTCGTCGCGAGCCCCCGGGGAGCTGCTGCGTGAGCTGCGCGACGACCCGTCGCTGCGGTTCAGCGAGACCGGCCGGATGCTCCTGCGGCTGCTCGCTCCGGCCGCACTCGACGACGACCTGCTCGAGCGGCTCGTCGGCTCGGTACCCCAGCACGACATCGAGCTGGTCAGCGAGCTGGGAGCGATATGTCTGCAGCTCTGGCAGGACGTGGTGGCGCGCCTCGATCGGCGCCGTGCGGCGTCGGGGTGACCCGCGAGCAACTGAGGAATTTCCTCACTTGCCCCGGTGAAAGCGCTGGTCGTGGCTCGCGGCCGGGCCCTCCTTCGCACATCTCGCTCTGTATTTCAAGACTCACGAAAGGCGTCCGGCGGTCTTGCGCAATGGACGCGAACGGTTCATGATTTCCTCAGATTCGGAATACGGACATCATCCGAGTCTAAACCCATCCAAGAAACACTCAGTGGAGGTTCACCATGGAGAACACCGTTCTCGACGAGCAGTTCGACGACATCGAGTTCATCGAGACCTCGGCCGACCTGCTGGTCATGTCCTACTACAAGAACATCCAGTAAGAAGCCTCCCGGACGGGGGAGTCGGTGCTGACGGCGCCGCCTCCCCCTCCTGGGGTCGTTCGACCCGTGCTGGCCCGCCACCGCCGCCGCGCGCGACATCCCGCACTCACAGCCTCCGGAACAGAAAGGCATTGGAGATGGCGACACGCACTTTCGTTGATCTGGTGGGGGACGAGCAGCAGTTCTTCGCCGAGTACTTCAACAAGAAGCCCATGCTCCGCAAGAACGCGCTCGGTTCGCCGCGCGACCTCCTGTCGATGGCCCGGCTCGACGAGTTGGTGAACCTCGAGGTCATTCGCCCGCCCTACATCAAAGTGAACCTCAATGGTGACGGCGTGCCGGAGAGGGGGTACACGCGCAACGTCGTGGTGCAGGGCACCACGATCACCGACGTCGTCGACCCCGAGAAGATCTACGACCTCTACAAGGCCGGCGCCACGGTCACCTGGTGCTCGCTCAACCAGATCGTGCCGGAGATGCGTGAGTTCATCCGCGTCATCAGTGACCACACCGCCGTGCGCACCGACTCGGTGGCGTTCCTGACCCCCGCCGGCAAGAAGGGCTACCCGCCTCACCACGACCCGGTCGACCTGTTCATCGTGCAGCTCGAGGGCACCAAGTACTGGAAGCTCTGGAACCCGCCGGCCAAGCGCCTCGGCGACAACGAGCAGTACACCCTCGAAGGCCTCGGCGAACCTGTCATCGACGTCCTGATGGAGCCCGGCGACGTGCTGTACCTCCCCTACGGGACCCCGCACGCCGCTGAGGCCCAGGACAAGGCCTCGCTGCATCTGTCGATCATGATGCGGCCGCGAATGTGGAAGGACCTGCTGGTCCAGACCGTGGAGCGGCTGGTCGCCGACGGTGAGTTCGACGAGTACCCGCACGTCGGGGCGTTCCGGGACGCGCGCGTGGCCGCCACGTTCGCCGAGAAGGCCGCGATGCTGGCCGATCGGCTCCGCCTCGTCGGCATCGAGGCCGAGCTCGACCGGCACGCGCACGTCGGCCGCACCCAGCCGGGCAGCTCGTCGGGCGACACCTTCGCCACGATCACCGCGACCGAGGACATCGGGCCGGACGTGTTGCTGCGCCGCACCGCCGTCACCATCGACGTCGGGCCCAGCAAGAACGGCCGCACCCAGCTCACGGTGGGCGGCAACAAGATCGCGGTGCCGACGGCGCTCGCCGACGGCCTGATCGGGCTCGGCACCACCGGCTCCATCACCGCGGCGATGCTCGTGCCCGGGGCCGACGCGGCGCGTTCGACCAAGGCCGCACGCGGGCTCACCAAGCTCGGCGTCCTCGAGGTCGCCGCGGTCTGACCCGGCGGACAAGGCGGGAGAACACGAGATGGGCACCACCTTCGACGAGTTCGTCGGCGACCGGGAGAAGTTCTTCACCGACTACTTCGATCGCGCACCGATGCTCCGTTCCGGAGCACCCGCGCACCGCCTGGGCGAGTTCCCGACACCGGCCGACCTCGACGACATCCTCGCGCTCGAGACCGTTGCGCCGTCCTACCCGCGGGTGTCCAAGGGCGGCGCGGGGGTGCCGAGCAACAAGCTCACGGAGGTGTCCGCCGAGGCCCTCGCCGCCACCGTCGAGGTGGTGCTCTTCGTGACGCCCGCCGGCAACCCCGGGTTCACCCCACATCACGACTCCGTCGACGTGTCCGTCGTGCAGACACACGGACGCAAGACGTGGCGGGTGTGGGCGACCGCCGAGGACCGGGCCGGCGACGAGGCTTCGTACACGACCGAGGAGCTGGGTCGACCCGAGCGGCGCAGCGACGTCGTCGTCGACATCGGGGTGGGCAACCGCGGCCGCACCGGCCTGACCGTGAACAACCACCAACTCGCGGTGCCCGACGCCGTGGCCACCGCGCTGCGCTCGCTGGGGACGGGCCGCAGCGTGACCGCGGACCAGTTCTTCCCCGGAGTCGCGGCCGGCCGGTCGATCGGTGCCGCACGTGGCCTCGCCCGCCTGGGTGGGCTCGAGATCGCCGACGAACAAGAGGACGTGCATTCGACATGACCGACACACAACTGCCGGGCCGCGCGCCGACGACAGCGAGCCGCGCGCAATGGCGTGACGTCTACCTGCTGTCGGGGATGCGCGGCCTGTCGTTCGCGGGCGACATCGTCGCCGAGACCGCGATCACGCTCAAGCTGCAGGCCTCGGGGGCAGGCTCGTTCGCCGTGATGGGGTTGCTGCTGGCCGCCACCATCCCGGCGATCCTCCTGGCCCCGCTGACGGGCTCGATCGCCGACCGTTTCGACAGCCGACGGCTCGTCGTGACCGTCGCGGTCCTGCAGGGGATCGTCTGCCTCGCGATGACGATGTTCTCCTCGGCCGCGGCGCTGATCGGGCTGTCGGTACTGCTCTCGGCCGGGCTGGCGTTCACCCACCCGGTGTTCGGTTCGCTGCCCAGCGCCATCGTCGGCAAGGAGAACGTGCCGAGGGCGTCGTCGATATCGCAGACCACCGCCATGGCCGGCATGGTGATCGCCCCCGGTGTCGGTGGCCTGCTCACCGGTGCGTTCGGCACCTCGGTCCCACTGGTGATCGACGCGATCAGCTTCGGGCTGGTCGCGCTCGGCGCGATGATGATCGCCACCCGGTTGCACCCCAGGCGCGGCGGCCCGAAGACGGCCGCGGCCGACGCCGGGTCGACCGAGATGCCCTACAACGTGTGGACCGATCGGTTCCTGCTCTCCGTGCTCGTGCTCAGCGGCGCGGTGATGGCCTGCGCGAGCATCATCAACGTCCTGATCGTGTTCTACGTGAAGGAGTCGTTCGGCGCGTCCGACGAGACGTACGGCCTGATCGTGTCGGCGTGGATGTTGGGCCTGGTACCCGGTGGGATGATCGTGCGCCGGTTCCCCACACTCAGCCACGAGTCGGTGCTCATCGGTTCGTTCGTGGCCATCGGGGTCGCGATCCTGGGCACCTCGCTCGTGACGTCGGTGTGGTGGATCCTGCCGTTCTATCTTCTCGGCGGCATCGGCAACGGAGCGCAGGCCACCGTCACCCACATCCTGCTCAACGTCCGGGTGCCCGATTCCCACCGCGGCCGGGCCTTCGCGGCGCTCGGCGCGGTGTCGAACACCGGCCCCGCGCTGGGCTTCGTGCTCGGCGGCGCGATCATGGCCATCACGGTCCCGCGCTACGGCTTCCTGGCCGCGGGCGTGGCGGTGCTGCTCGCGGTGGCGCTGCTTGCGCGCGGCGTCCGCAGGACGGCCACCCCGAGCCCGGCGGCCGAACCCGTCACGGCCGAATAGGGCGAGGCCATGACACTCGTGCAGGAGATCGGACCCGCGCTCGCCGCTGGCATCGACACCGTCGCCGCCTCCCTCGACCCGGCCGTCCGGCCGCAGGACGACCTCGACGCCCACGTCAACGGCCGCTGGAGTGCGGCCTACCCGCTCAGGGGCCACCGCGCCGAGGTCAGCGTGCTCTCGCTGCTCTCCGAGAAGGTGCAGTGCGACGTCGAGCAGGTGATCCGGGCGGCGGCGGACGGTGCGCGGACCGACGTGGCCGGACGGCAGATCGCCGATCTGCTCACGAGCTTCATGGACGAGGAGACCATCGAGTCACGCGGGACGAGCGTGTACGGCGCCGATCTCGCCGAGCTGGCCGACGCCGCAGACCACGCGGCGTTGGCCGGGCTGCTCGGCTCGCTGGCCCGCAGGGGGGTGCCGGGGCATGTCGACATCACGGTTGCCCCCGACACCGCAACGGCCAGTCACCACGTCCTGGTGCTCAGCCAGGGCGGGCTCGGGCTGCCTGCAGCTGCACACTACGACGCGCCACAGTTCGCGCGGCTGCGCTCGGGTTACGCGGAGCACGCCATTGCGCTGCTCGCGGCCGTTGGAGTGGCCGAGGTCGAGGCTGTCGCGGCGACGGCGCTGCGGCTGGAGTACGCGCTCGCGTGTCACCACGTGCGTGCCGACGCACGGGGGCGCGACTCGGCGCGGCCGGTGACGCTCACGGTGGCCGAGCTTGCCGCCCGGCCGGACGGATTCCCGTGGACGGCGTGGTTGGACGGTCTGGGGATACCGGTCGACCACGCCGCGGTGTGTCTGCGGCAGTCGGGCTTCTTCCACGCGTTCGACGCCTGGTGGAGCGGCCACGACATCCACGAGCTGCGCTGCTGGGCGGTTTGGCGCTACGTGCACGAGTCGGCGCCGTTCGGGCCCCGCCACGTGTTCGCCACCAACTTCGCGTTCTTCGGCAAGGTCGTGATCGGGGC
>JAYSXW010000010.1:0-6539 GCA_043716935.1 Pseudonocardia sp. | reverse complement strand
CCGGTCCGCGTACGACAACAGCTCCTCGACGACGGAGTCAACCGTGACCGCGCGGCGGTTGTAGACCTTGACCAGCAGCTGGTTCTTCTGCGCGAGCGCGCCCTCGACTTTCTGCCGCAGGATCTTTTCGTCGACCAGGTCCTGGACCCGGATACCGACCCGGTTCATCTTGTCGGCGTACGTCGGGCCGATGCCCCGGCCCGTGGTGCCGATCCGGCGGTTGCCGAGGAAGCGCTCGGCGACCCGGTCGAGCGCCCCGTTGTAGGACGGGATCAGGTGCGCGTCGGCACTGACGACGAGCCGGCTGGTGTCGACACCGCGGGACTCCAGGCCGTCGATCTCCTGGAACAGCACGTCGAGGTCGATGACGACGCCGTTGCCGATCACCGGCGTGCAGCCGGGCGACAGGATGCCGCTGGGCAGCAGGTGCAGGGCGTACGTCTCGTCGCCCACGACCACGGTGTGACCCGCATTGTTGCCGCCGTTGAACTTGACCACCAGGTCGACGAGCCCACCGAGCTGGTCGGTGGCCTTGCCCTTGCCCTCGTCGCCCCACTGGGCGCCGATCAGCACGATCGCGGGCATGTGAAACTCCAGTTCATGAGCTCGGACGCGGTGCTGCTGATCTGCTCGGCAGACGCCGACCACGGTAGTCGGCGCCCCGCCGGTCTTGCCGGGGTGCCCGCCGTCGCGCTGCCCCCGCGACCCGGGCGCACCGACCTCGACCCGGTGCTCGCCGCCCACGACCCCCGGCGCCTCCTCGTCGCAGGCACCGACCCGGACCTCGCCGCCGTGCTCGTGCGGTTGCTGCGCACCGGACGGCTCGACGTGGAGGTCGCCTACCTTCCGGTACGCCGCAGCCCGGCGACCCTCGCCTGGGGGCTGCCGAACGGCGCAGCCGCGGAGCACTGTGCCCGACACGGGGAAGCGGCGCCGGTGCCGCTGGTCCGCGACGACAGCGGCGGCGTTCTCGTCGGCCGCGCCGAGGTACTCGGGCTGCGCGGCGAGTGCTACTGCGACGACGTGCTCGTGCTGCGCGGCTACGCCCCGTGGCTGGTGGTCGTCCCGGGGCCGGACGGCATCGCCGTGCGCGCAGGCCGCACCCGCCGCCGGCCCGATGGCCGCGCCCGTCCGGTTCCGCCCGGGGCCGCCGCCGGCCGCGGCTCGGCCCTCGGGCGGGCCGTACAGCTCGGGGCCGAACCGACGACCGTCATCCTGGACGGGGTGGAGCACCCCCGCCCCGTCCACCGCTGGGCGTGGTACCGCCACACGTCCGACTGGCTCCTGGTCCGCCCCTGAACCCGCGAGTCGGGGCGTACGTGCGCGCGAGTCGGGGAACCGGGCTTGTCGTGTCGGTGCGGCGCGGTAGCGTCGCCTCCGATGCAGCGGCGCCCGGACGAGACGGCGATGGCCCGCCCGTGCGCGTCACGGCGGGCCGACCGACTCCGGGGCAACCCCGGGTGCACCATCTCTTCGCGGCACGGCGTCCCGCGCGCGCGGGACACGAACGCAGGCCCTCCGCCGAGACGCCCTGCAGGTGCGCGGCGGGCCCGCTGTCCACCAGGTGCAGCTTCGGCCGCTTGACGGTCCTGGAGGTCAGGTTCGTCGACCACGCGGGCAGCTCGAAGGTGAGATATACCAGCTCCAGCAGGCGCAGGTAGCTCGCGGCCTGATCGCGACCGAGCCCGACATCACGACCGAGCTCAGCCGCGTTGCACGTCTGAGCCGTACCTGCTGCCGCGAGCCGGAGGAAGCGACCGAGGAGGTTGCCGTGCCGGACGGGGGCGACATCGTCCGACACCCGCTCGATGACGAGGTTGGCGAACCAGCGGGCGCGCGCAGCGTCCGGAAGACCGACGGCGATCGGGTACCCGCTGCGCAGGACGTCGGCGACGATCATGTCCCGGTCGGCCGCCGACGACCGACGTCCGGGTGGGGCGCCGTCGAACAGGCGGTCGACGATCGACGCCGCCCCCGGCCGCAGTTCGGCCATCGCGAACGGCCACAGGCGGAGGAGTTCGACCCGCCCGGTCAGATAGTCCGCCAGCTCGGGCACCGCATCGTGCCGCGCCGAGCCGAGCCGGCCAGCACGAACCGACCCGGCCGGCGGTCGCGGTTGAGCTCGGACTTGATTGCGGCCAGCAGGTCGGACACGCGCTGGAGCTCGGGAGCAGCCGCCTCCGAACCAGCTCGCCCGACAACATGAGCCAACTTCACCCGACAACTGACGGATAGGTCACCCGACAAAATGAGGCGCTCCAACCCGACAATCACCGTTACACGGCCGGGCTCCGCATGGCCGCGATGGCGTCGGCCCGAGGCAGGCCGGTGGCCTGCAGCAGGTCCAGGGCGATGGAGCGCAGCTGCGCGACGATCACGATCTCCGACGGGCCGGGCGTCCAGCCGTCGGTCAGCTCAGCCGTGCGCCGGACGACATCGAGGACGGGTTCGCGGGCGCGCACGCGGTCACCCTCCCGCCCGAGCTGATCGGTCAGCACGCCGACGGCCACGGCCAGCTCACCCACGGCGTCGGCGAGCTCGGGCACGGCCGGTTCGTCGTCGGAGAGGGCGCTGTAGGTGCGACGGGCGAGGACGCGGGCGTTGCGCATGGCGTAGTCGGCGCGTTCGGCCAGCTCACCGAACGGGCCCAGCACCCGTCGGCGGCGGCGCAGCAGCGGCGACACGCGCGTGGTCTCGTGGCCGCCGCGCAGGGCGGATCGCAGATCGTCGATCAGGCGCTGGCTGGCCCGCGCCCGGTCGAGCGCGGCCTCCGCGAGATCGGGATCGCGGTCGCGGAGGGCGTCGGCGCTGCCGGCGAGCACCGCGGCCAGCTCGTCGAGCAGAGCCCTGGCCTGGCGGCGCACCGGTCCCACCGGATCGGACGGCAGCACGGCGACCACCAGCAACCCGACCGCACCACCGATCAGGGCATCCACCCAGCGATCGAGCCCGCCGGCCTGACCGGGCGGCAGCAGCGTCGCCACCAGCACCGCCGACGACCCCGCCTGCGCGACGAGCAGTGCGGCACCGTCGGCGAACACCGCGATCGCCATGGCCAGCGCCACGACCAGTGTGATCTGCCAGGGACCGCTGCCGATCCGGGAGATCAGCAGGTCCCCGACGGCGATCCCGACGGCCACTCCGACCACCAGCTCGACGACCCGCCGCAGTCGCGTCCCGAGCGACACCCCCAGCGTGATCACCGCGGCGATCGGGGCGAAGAACGGGCGCGCGTGCCCGACGACGTCGCTCGCCACGAACCACGACGCACCCGCCGCCACGGCGCACTGCGCGATGGGCAGGGCGGACAGGGCGAGTCGGTGGGCCCGCCCCCCGAGCTGGGCACGCAGGCGTGCAGTACGTCTCACGGGAGCGATGACGTCCGGACCTACGAGAGGCCCAGGGCCGCCGGTGCAGCCGGGTCGGAGTCGGTGAGGAACACACGGCAGCGCTCGGCCTCGTCGGTCTCCCCGATCGCCTCCGCGGCGCGCTGCAATGCGGCGAGGGCACGCAGGAAGCCCTGGTTGGGCTCGTGCGCGAACGGCACGGGCCCGAAGCCCTTCCAGCCGCTGCGCCGCAGCTGGTCCAGGCCGCGGTGGTAGCCGGTGCGGGCGTAGGCGTAGCCGGTGATGGTCAGGTCGTCCGCGAGCGCACGCTCGGCGAGCACCGCCCACGCGATGCTCGACGTGGGCCGGGCGGCGGCGACCTCGGCGGGCTCGATGCCCCGGTCGATCTCCGCGGCGGCCGGGTCGACGGGCAGCAGGGTGGGTTCGGGTCCGAGCAGATTGCCGTGCAGACTCATGCGCCAAGTCTGCGCCACCCTCGGTCGTCCGGGGAAAACAGGGCTCCGGCACCGTTAGCCGCGCACGGGCCGGGGTAGAGAGGGTCATGAACGGCGAGCAGCAGGAGGGTCCGGACCGGGACGGGCTTCTTCGCCGCCCTGGACCAGAGCGGCGGCAGCACCCCCGAGGCACTGGCCGCGTACGGCGTCGGCGAGGACTCCTACGACGGCGACGCGCAGATGTTCGACCGGGTGCACACGCTGCGCACCCGGATTGTCACGAGCCCGGCGTTCACCGGCGACCGGGTGCTCGGCGCGATCCTGTTCGAGGACACGATGAACCGCCGTGTCGAGGGGCGTCCCACCGGTGACTACCTGTGGAACGTCAAGGGGATCGTGCCGTTCCTCAAGGTCGACGCGGGCCTGGACGACGCGGTGGACGGCGTCCAGCTCATGAAGCCGATCCCCGACCTCGACGGTCTCCTCGCGCGCGGGGCGGCCATGGGCATGTTCGGGACCAAGATGCGGTCGTTCGTCAGTGGTGCCGACCAGGCGGGCGTCGAGGCGATCGTCGAGCAGCAGTTCGAGTTCGGCGCCCGGATCGCCGACGCCGGCCTGGTGCCGATCCTCGAACCGGAGGTCGACATCCACAGTGACCGGAAGGCGGACGCCGAGGACCTCCTGCACGCCGAGATCGCCGCGCACCTGCAGCGGTGGGACGGCGACCTGCCTGTGATGCTCAAGCTCACCCTCCCCACCGAGGACGGGCGGTGGCGGGAGTTCGTGGAGCACGCGAAGGTCCTGCGCGTTCTTGCGCTGTCGGGCGGCTACTCCCGCGACGAGGCCGACGAGTCGTGAGCGGATATCGGTGTCCCGACACCGATATCCACGCACGGGCGGCGTCAGCTGCTGATCGCGGTGCCCGTGGACCGCAGGTTCTGGCAGGCCGTGACGACCCGTTCGGCCATGCTCAGCTCGGCGGCCTTGAGGTAGGTGCGCGGGTCGTAGACCTTCTTGTTGCCCACCTCGCCGTCGATCTTCAGTACGCCGTCGTAGTTCGCGAACATGTGCCCCGCGATCGGCCGGGTGAACGCGTACTGGGTGTCGGTGTCGACGTTCATCTTCACCACGCCGTAGCCCAGTGCCTCGTGGATCTCCTCGATGAGCGAGCCGGAGCCGCCGTGGAACACGAGATCGAACGGCTTGGACCCGGCCGGCAGGCCCAGCTTCGCGGTGGCCACCTCCTGGCCCTCGCGCAGGATCTCCGGGCGGAGCTTGACGTTGCCCGGCTTGTAGACGCCGTGGACGTTGCCGAACGTGGCGGCGAGCAGGTAGCGGCCCTTCTCCCCGGCCCCCAGCGCATCGACGGTGGCCTCGTAGTCACCCGGTGCGGTGTAGAGCTTGTCGTTGATGTCGTGGGAGACGCCGTCCTCCTCGCCCCCGACGACCCCGATCTCGATCTCCAGGACGATCTTCGCCTTGACGGCCAGGTCGAGCAGCTCGGCGGCGATGGCGAGGTTCTCGTGCAGCTCGGTGGCGGAGCCGTCCCACATGTGGGACTGGAACAACGGGTTCTCGCCGCGGTCCACCCGGTCCTGGCTCAGCGCGATCAGCGGCCGGACGTAGGAGTCGAGCTTGTCCTTGGGGCAGTGGTCGGTGTGCAGCGCGATGTGCACGGGATAGCGATCCGCGACGACGTGCGCGAACTCCGCCAGCCCCGCCGCGCCCGTCACCATGTCCTTGACGCGGGTGCCGGACAGGAACTCGGCACCGCCTGTCGAAACCTGCACGATGCCGTCGCTGCCGGCCTCGGCGAAGCCGCGCAGGGCGGCGTTGAGTGTCTCCGTACTCGTCACGTTGATCGCCGGGTAGGCGAACCCGCCGCTCTTGGCCTGGTCCAGCATCTCGTTGTAGATCTCGGGCGTGGCGATCGGCACGACGTGACCCTCCTCGAAGCAATGTGGATACCGCCTGGCGAGTATCACGTACCGCTACGCTGGCGTACATGAGCGGCGCCCAAGGGAACAGGGCCGAGCGGGACAGCGCCGTCGAGATGACGTTGAGGCAGCTGCGCCGCTTCGACACCCATCCACCCGTCGCCGACCTCACCGCGCCCCGGACGCTGGCCGATCTCTACCGCGACCACCGGATGCGGATGGTGCGCCTGGCGATCCTGCTGGTCGACGACCCGAGTACCGCCGAGGACGTCGTGCAGGAGGCGTTCACCGGGCTGCACCGGCACTGGTCGGGCCTACGCGACGAGGCCGCCGCCCTCGGCTACCTGCGCACGGCCGTGGTCAACGGATCGCGCTCGGTGCTGCGCCGACGGCGCACCGCACGCGACTACGTGCCACCCCACCAGGTCACCGCGCGCTCCGCCGAGTCGCTCGCGATGCTCTCCGCCGAGCACCAGGCCGTCGTCGACGCCCTGGCCACCCTGCCGCCGCGACAGCGCGAGGTGCTGGTGCTGCGCTACTACGGCGGGCTGTCGGAGTCGGAGATCGCCGACGCCACCGGCATCAGCCGCGGCACCGTCAAGTCCACCGCGAGCCGCGCTCTCGACGCGGTGGCGAAGGTGATGGGCTCGCATCCCTGACGGTGTGTGCGGCACCATGACGCCGGTGACCACCAGCCACGAGCGACGTGTAGCCAAGGCGTTGATCGCCCGGGCGGGCGGCGAGACCGCTCGTCCGCCCCAAGGACGCCCGGTGGAGGCCCGGGCCGCCGTGTCGGGCCGTGCGAACCTGCGCACCGCGCT
>JAYSXW010000090.1:0-5752 GCA_043716935.1 Pseudonocardia sp. | reverse complement strand
TGGGTGTCACCCCCCGGTGAGTGGTGCTCCGGCACAGTTTCCTGCTCACGACCCCGATAGGTGGCCAGCGGCAGGAACAGCTGGGTGCGTGGGCCGATGGCGAGCGCGTGGAGCACCCGTCATCAGCCCGTCCCGCGGGCCGGGGCCGAGACGGGTACCGACGTACACGGCCGTCGCCACCGCGTTGAGCAGGATGCCGCCGACCAACAGCGCGATCCGGGCCGCCACGCCCGACGGAACCGCGATCAGCGCCAGCGCCGCGTCCACCGACACCGCGATCATCACGAGGTTCGCGACCGTACCGACGCCCGGACGTTGCCGCAGCGTAATCCACGACAGCAGCACCCCGACTCCGATGATCGCGGTGATCAACCCGAAGCTCAGGGGCAGGTGCGAGGCCAGGCCCTCGTGCAGCACGTCCCACGGGTTGAGCGGGGCGAGGTCGACAGCGGCCATGCCCCCATCCTCCGGACGCCCGCCGCCCCGCTCAGGTCCAATCCCGACCCGGTGGACCACCGGTCCACTTTCGTCGGTGACACAACGGCCGACGAATCCGGCACGGTGAGTCCGCCGATCCGGCCCACCCGCGGGAGGATCTGACGCACCCGGAGGATCGGGAGGACCCGGCCGCGCGATGATGGCCACGTGCGCCGCCTCGTCATGCTCGCCGCCCTGCTCGCCGTGCTCGTGCTGGCCGGGGCAGGGGCGGCGTCCGCGGACGCGCCGTTCCGGGCGGCCGACCGGGTCACCGACCGGGCCGCGGTGCTCGACGCCGCGCAGGCAGCCCGGGTGGCCGACGCGATCGAGCAGCTTCGCGCCGCGAACGGCACCGACCTGTTCGTCGTCTACGTCGACAGCTTCGACGGCGCCGACGGGCAGCGCTGGGCCGATCAGGCCGCCACTCTGTCCCAGCTCGGCACCAACGACATCCTGATGGCCGTCGCCGTCTCCGACCGGGTCTATGGCGTGTCGATCGACGACAACTTCGCACAGTCGGAGGCGACGACCGGCAAGATCCTCAGCGACGACGTGGAGCCGGCGCTGGCCGGTGGCGACTGGTCCGGAGCCGCCGTCGCCCTCGCCGACGGGCTGCACGGCGGAGGGGGCGCCGGGAGTGCGGCGGGGGTAGCGGTGGCGGTGGTCGGCGGGGTGGTCGTGGTGGGCGGTGGGGCCTACCTGCTGACGCGGCGGCGGCGGCGCAAGCCCGAGGCGACCCCGACCCCGGTCCACGCTCGTGACGAATTCAGCGACGTCCCGACCGACGACCTCGCCTACCGGGCGAGTGCGGCCCTGATCGAGGTCGACGACGCGGTGCGCACGTCGGAGCAGGAGCTCTCGGCGGCGCGCGGCCATTTCGGGGACGAGGCCGTCGCAGGTTTCGCCGCCGCCCTGGAGCAGTCGCGGGCCGACATGCTCGGTGCGTTCGAGATCCGGCAGCAGCTCGACGACGACCAGCCCGACGACGAACCGGCCAAGCGGGCGATGTACACCGGCATCCTGCGGGCCTGCGCCACGGCCGACGACCGGCTCGATGCGCAGGTCGAGGCGTTCGACCGGTTGCGGAGCCTGGAGGCCACGGCCCCCGCCTACGTCGCGGGGCTCGGCACCCGTCTCGACGCCGTCGTTGCGCGCCTGCCGCAGGCCGACGCCGCCTGGGCGGTGCTGCAGGCGCGCTACTCCGCGGCGGCCGTCGAACCGGTCGCCGGGCACCTCGCCCAGGCCAGGACTCTCCTCGCCGCCGCGGCGACCGAGACCGCCGAGGCCCGCACCGAGCTGGCCGGCGCGGGAGCCGCGGTCGCCGTCGTGTCCGGTCGCGCGGCCGAGGACGCGATCACCCAGGTCGAGACGCTGCTCGACGCCGTCACCCGCCGGGACGGGGAGCTGGCCGACGCGGCCGGGCGCTACCCCCAGGCCCGGGCCGAGGTGGAGCAGGACCTCGCCGAGGCCCAGGCCCTGCCGGAGAGCCCCGCCCCGCTCGTCGCCCGGGCGGAGGCGGCGCTCGCCTCGGCCGAACGGGCCACCGCCGCCCCCGACCCGATCAACGCCCTGCGCCTGCTCGACGAGGCGGGCACCGCGCTCGACCAGGCCCTGACGGAGGGGCGGCAGGCGGTCGACCGGGACCGACGCGCCGGCGCCGCCCTCGACCAGACCCTGCTGACCGCGCGCTCCGCCGTCGCCGCGGCCGAGGACTTCGTCGGCACCCGGCGCGGCGCCGTCGGCGCGCCCGCCCGCACCCGCCTGGCCGAGGCCCAGCGCCACCTCCAGCTGGCGAGCGGCGGCGGTGATCCCGTCGCCGCCCTCGCAGAGGCGCAGCAGGCCGACGCGCTCGCCCAGGAGGCACTGGGATTGGCACAGTCGGACGTCGACAGCTGGTCGAGGCCGTCGCGCGGTGGGGGTCTGGGCTCCGAGCTCGGCGGCCTCGTGCTCGGCGGCATCCTCTCCGGGGCGCTGGGCGGAGGTGGCTACCGCGGCGGCGGCCACCGCGGCGGCGGCTTCGGAGGCGGCGGCCGCTCACCCGGCAGCTTCGGAGGAACGTCCAGCCGCGGCCGACGCGGCGGCGGCGGCCGCTTCTGACCCGTCGCACGCATCCGCCCTACGCACGACCACGCCGTCGCCCCGGTCTCAACCCGGCGGCCAGCTCCCGAGCGGCCTGCCGATCTCCCACTCATGGCCGAACGGATCCACGAATCTCCCCAGTCGCCATCCGTGCTGATCATCGACAGGCGCCGCATCCGTCGCACCGGCCCTGAGGGCGTCCACCATCACGGTCTCGGGCTCGTCGACCACCAGCAGCGTCCGGCCTGTCGCACCCTTCGCCGACAGCGGGGTCAGACGCTCCGGGTCCGAGCCCGCAGCCGCCACCCAGAAGACCGCGTCACCGACAGCCAGCTGCGCCACGATGTCATCACCCTCACCGACCTGGTGAACGACAGTCGCACCGAACGCCGCTTGATAGAACGCCACGGCTGCGGCTCCCCGGTCCACCCAGAGCTGGGGCTGAATGCTGGTCACGGCACGCTCCTCGATCATCTCGGGCGGGGGTGGCGAACCTGGCCGACATCAATCGGCCGGACCGGGCCATCACCCGGCAACGATATCCATCGGCGCCGCGAACCGACGCGCCGCGAACCTGGGACGAGCGTTGACGCAACGCCCTACGGCGGGCGTCACCCTTTGACGTGCCGCTGGTGGAGCCGTGTCATGCGCTCAAGCGTATGCTTGCCAGTAGGCAAGTAAAAAAGGGGAGAAATGGACACCTTCGACGCGGACGACATCGCGCGGCTGCGCGTCGCCCTCGGCCGGATAGCTCACCGGCTCGACCGCCAGTCCCGGCACCAGCGGATCCGAGCCCCCCGACCGGCCGGCGCTGCCACCCCCGGCGACCGGGCGCTCGACGCCCCGAACCCCGGCATCGAGAACCCCGGCGGGGACGCCCTCACCCCCACCCAGGCCTCGGTGCTCGCCACCGTCGCCCGGGAAGGCCCCGTACGAATCAGCGAGCTCGCCGAGATCGAGGGCGTCAACCCGACGATGCTGTCGCGGATAGTCGGCAAGCTGGAGGACGCCGGGCTGCTGCTGCGCCGCCCCGATCCCGCCGACGGCCGCGCGGCGCGCGTGGAGGTCACCCCGGTCGGCGACGACCTGCACCGGCGGCAACGCGCCGAGCGCACCGCGCTGCTCACCGCGCGACTGACCCGGATGCCCGACGCCGCGGCGTTGCTGGCCGCCCTCCCCGCCCTGGAGTCACTCGCCCACGAACTGACGGAGTCATGACGGGCCTGCGGGCGCTGGGCCGGGAGACCTTCGCCTCGCTCGCCAACCCGAACTACCGCCGTTGGGTCACGGGGCAGTCGGTGTCGCTGGTCGGTACCTGGATGCAGTCGATCGCCCAGTCCTGGCTGGTGCTGCAGCTCACGGGCTCGGCCACCGCGCTCGGGCTCGTCATTGCGCTGCAGACGCTGCCGACGCTGCTGCTCGGCCCGTACGCGGGCGTGGTCGCCGACCGGCTCGACAAACGCAAGCTCATGATCGGCCTGCAGTCGGGCATGGGAGTGCTCGCACTGACTCTGGGTGTCCTGACGATCACCAGTGCCGTCGCGCTGTGGCACGTCTACGCGCTGGCCCTGCTGCTGGGCGTGAACAACTGCTTCGAGAACCCGGCGCGGCAGGCGTTCGTGCTGGAGATGGTGGGCCCGACGGACCTGCGCAACGCCGTGAGCCTCAACTCGGTGCTGGTCAACGTCGCGCGGGCGGTGGGGCCGGCCATCGCGGGCATCGTCATCGCCGCGGGCGGGCTCGGCGTGTGTTTCCTGCTCAACGCGGTCAGCTTCGTCGCGGTGGTCGTCTCGCTGTCGCGGCTCGACGTGGGCGAGCTGCGCCCGTCAACGCCCACGCCCCGCGCCCCCGGCCAGCTCCGCGAGGGCCTCGCCTACGTGCGGCACAATCCGGCGCTCGCGGTGCCACTGCTGATGATGGCGCTGGTCGGCTGCCTGGCCTACGAGTTCCAGGTGGTGCTCCCGGTGGTGGCGAGCGAGACCTTCCACGGTGACGCCAGCACCTACGGCTTCCTCACCGCCGCGATGGGGATGGGCGCGGTGGCCGGCGGGCTGTTCGTCGCCGCGCGCGGACGCACCGGGTTGTGGGCCCTGGTCGTCGCGTCGTCGTCGTTCGGGGTGGCGATGCTGGGCACGGCACTGGCGCCGACCCTGGTCGTCGCGCTGGCCGGGATGGCGGTGGTCGGGGCGACGAGCGTGGCGTTCCTGTCGATCGGCAACAGCACGCTTCAGCTGGTGTCGGCCCCGCACATGCGCGGTCGCGTGATGGCGCTGTGGGCCGTGGCCTTCCTCGGTTCCACGCCGATCGGCGGGCCGATCGCGGGCGTGGTCAGCCAGCACCTCGGTGGGCGCGCCGGCCTGGCGATGGGCGCCATCGCCTGCCTGGTGGCGGCGGCCCTCGGCGCGCTGGCGGCCCGGCGCACCGCCACCCCGATCCCCGCCCCACCCGTGGGGGCCGTCCCGCAACCCTGACGGCGGGGCGTGCGACACACTCCACGCACGCGCCACGGCTGGCACGATGGCGGCACGCACGTGCTTGGGGGGACCGAGATGACCGAACCGCCGCAGTGGGTGGCGCCCGGACCGCCGGGATACGCCCCGGCGGGAGACGTCCGGCCGGGCTTCGTCCAGCCCGGCTTCGTCCAGCCCGGATACTCCGCGCCGCCACCCTGGCGCCCCCCGGTGGTGAAGCCCGGGATCATCCCGCTGCGGCCGTTGGGGCTCGGCGAGATCCTCGACGGCGCCATCACCTACATCCGCGCCAACCCGGTCGCGACGCTCGCCCTTGCCGCGGTCGTCACGACGGTCGAGCAGCTGGTGCGGCTCCCGATCGCGCTGTTGCTGACCGGTTCGCTGCTCACCTCGCCGCTCACGCCGGGCACCACGGAGCTCAACCTGAGCGGGCTGTTCGGGAGCCTGGGGGTGGACGGGCTCATCTCCTTCGTCGGCTCGACGATCCTCGCCGGCATGCTGATCGTGGTGCTGAGCCAGGCCGTGCTGGGTCGGCGGATCGGGATCGGCGGGGCCTGGGCGATCGCGCGGCGGCGCCTGCTCGGGCTGATCGGGGTCAGTGTGCTGGCGGCGCTGGCGGGAATCGGCATCGGTGTCGTCCTGCTCGCGCCCGCGCTGATCGCGGGCATCGTCGGCGGTCCGCCCGTCCTGGTGGTGGTGCTGGCGGTGCTGGGCGGGCTGGCTGC
>JAYSXW010000089.1:0-1963 GCA_043716935.1 Pseudonocardia sp. | reverse complement strand
GGTCACCCTCGGGTCCCCGGTGCTGGTGGGGGCGATGCGGCAGATCCGGGCGCGGATGGAGGGCCGTGTCGGAGCGGGTGTGCTGCAGCCGTGGCGGGACCTGCGCAAGCTGGCCCGCAAGCAGCCCGTCACCCCGCGTGGCACCAGCGAGGTGTTCCGGGTGGCGCCACTGCTGATGCTGGCCACCACGGTCGCGGTGGTGGCCGTCGCACCGTTCGTGACCAGCGCATCGGTACCCGCGGCCGGCGCGGACCTGTTCGTGCTGGTCGCGCTGTTGACGCTAGGGGCTGCGGCGTTGGCGCTGGCCGGGCTGGACACCGGCACCGCGTTCGGCGGCATGGGCGCCAGCCGGGAGATCACCATCCTGGCCCTGGTCGAGCCCACCCTGCTGGTGGCGATCTTCGCGCTGTCGGTGCCGGTCGGATCCACCAACCTGGCCGACATCGTCACCTCGACCCTCAACGACCCGGGCCGGGTAATCACCCCGGCCAGCCTGCTCGCCGCCGTGGCGCTCGGGCTGGCCGTGGTCGCCGAGACCGGCCGGCTCCCGGTGGACAACCCCTCCACGCACCTGGAGCTGACGATGGTGCACGAGGCGATGGTGCTCGAGTACGCCGGACCGGACCTGGCAATGGTGGAGCTGGCCTCGGCGATGCGGCTGAGCGTGTTCCTCGGGCTGTGGGCGACCCTGTTCGCCCCGTGGGGTATTGCGGCTGATGCGAGCGCCGGTGCGCTCGCGGTGGGGACGCTCGTGTTCACGGTCAAGGTCACCGCCCTGGGCGCGGCGCTGGCCGCGGGCGAGGTGTTCCTGGCGAAGCTGCGGTTGTTCCGGGTACCGGAGCTGCTGGCCGGATCGTTCGTCCTGGCGCTGCTCGCGGTGGTCGCGTCGTTCTTCTTCGTCTGAACCCCCTTCCCAACACAGGAGCGCACATGACAGCGCGGGCGCATCGGAGAACCCGATGAACGAGGCCGTCTTCGTCGAGCTGCTCAACCTGACCAGCGGGATCGTGCTGATCACCGCTGTGCTGGTGCTGTGGCGCCGCGAGTTGGCCATGGTGATCCGCGTGTTCGCGGTGCAGGGCGTGGCGCTGGCCGGGCTGGTCTTTGTGTTGGCCGTGCACGAGGGCTCCGCTGAGCTCGGAGTCGTCGCGGCCGGGGTTCTGCTCCTACGCGCCGGATTGCTGCCCTATCTGCTGCGCCGCGCCCTGACCGCCGCCGGGCCGCACCGCTGCGAGACCCGCCCGCTGGTCAACGTGGCCGCGTCGCTGCTGGCCGCGGCCGGCCTGACCATGCTCGCGCTCGCCGTCTCCGCGCCCCTGGTGGCTCTCGCCCCGTCACCGGCCACCGCGGCCATCCCGGGCGGGATGGCGGTGGTCCTGATCGGGTTCTTCGTGCTGGTCACCCGCCGCCGCGCGCTCTCGCAGCTGATCGGCTTCCTACTCATGGACAACGGCATCACCACCGTCGGGTTCCTCACCACCGCCGGGATCGGGCTGGTCATCGAGCTGGGAGTATCGCTCGACATCCTGCTCGCGGTGCTGGTGCTGGGTGTGCTCACCGGGTGGATGCAGACCGCGTTCGGCAACACCGACCTCGACGAACTACGAGAGCTGCACGACTGATGCCTCCTCCCTCCACCGCCCCCGGCAGCCTGGTCCCGCTCCTGCTGCTGGCCCCGATCCTGCTCCCGCTGCTGACCGCCGCGATCTATCTGGTAGCCGGCTGGGGGCGACGAACGGTGTGGCTGAGCGCGACCAGCGCCGTCGTCGTACTGGCCGCGGCGATCACCCTCGCGGTGCAGGTCAGCGGCTTCGGCCCGCAAGCCACGGCCGGTGGACTGCTGCGCGTGGACGCATTGAGCGCGTTCATGTTGCTGGTGATCGCCGCCGTGGCGGTGGTGGCCTGCGCGGCCACCCCGGCGCACCTGCGCGGCGAGATCAGCGCCGGGCGGGCCCGGCCGCGC
>JAYSXW010000088.1:0-1979 GCA_043716935.1 Pseudonocardia sp. | reverse complement strand
AGCGCCGCGAGCCACTCCAGCTTGTAGGCGTAGTGCGGGTCGTCGGGGGTGCGGCCGTTGGGCACGTAGACCGACGTCACCCGCAGCCCGCCGCAGGTGGCGCTCACCGCCCGGGCCTCTACGGCGTCGACGAACCGGGGCACGTCCGGAAGGTCGCGCGTGACGTCGTCGAGCCCGACGCGCGACAGCAGCGCGACCCCGTTCCACCGGCCCTCGCCGTGGTGGGCGACGGCGTACCCGCGCTCGGCCAGCGGCGCGTCCAAGGTCTCGGCGAACGCCTCGTCGGACAGCTTCGTCTCCTGTAGGCAGACGACATCGGGGGCCCGCTCGTCGAGCCAGGGCAGCAGCCGGGGCAGCCGGGAGAGGGCGGAGTTCACGTTCCACGTAGCCAGACGCACGGGCGCCAGGCTACCGTTCCGTGTTTGTTCAGTCGTCGAACAAAGGGGTTCATGATGGTGCAGCCGACTCGCGAAGACCGCTTCAGCTTCGGGCTGTGGACGGTGGGCTGGCCCGCCGCCGACCCGTTCGGCGTCGCGACCCGGGCCGCCCTGGACCCCGTCGAGTCCGTGCACCGGCTCTCGGAGCTGGGGGCCTACGGCGTCACGTTCCACGACGACGACCTGATCCCCTTCGGCTCGACCGAGACCGAGCGCGACCGGCTGATCGCCCGGTTCCGCGCCGCGCTGGACGAGACCGGGCTCGTCGTCCCGATGATGACGACCAACCTGTTCACCCACCCCGTGTTCAAGGACGGGGCGTTCACCAGCAACGACCGGTCGGTGCGCCGGTTCGCGCTGCGCAAGGTGCTGCGCAACCTCGATCTGGCCGCGTCGCTCGGGGCGTCGACCTATGTGTTCTGGGGCGGTCGCGAAGGCGCCGAGGTCGACTCGGGCAAGGACATCCGGGCCGCGCTCGACCGCTACCGCGAGGGCATCGACACCCTCGCCGGGTACGTCATGGAGCAGGGCTACGGCATCCGCTTCGCTATCGAGCCCAAGCCGAACGAGCCGCGCGGCGACATCCTGCTGCCGACCCTCGGGCATGCGCTCGCGTTCATCGCGGAGCTGGAACACAGCGACATGGTCGGGGTGAACCCGGAGGTCGGGCACGAGCAGATGGCCGGGCTCAACTACAGCGCCGGGATCGCCCAGGCGCTGTGGGCCGGGAAGCTGTTCCACCTCGACCTCAACGGTCAGCGGGGCGCCAAGTACGACCAGGACCTGGTGTTCGGCCACGGCGACCTGATCAACGCATTCTCGCTCGTCGACCTCATCGAGAACGGCGCGCCGGGCGGTGGACCGGCCTACGACGGACCACGCCACTTCGACTACAAGCCGTTGCGCACCGAGGACGGGGCCGGAGTGTGGGAGTCCGCGGCCGCGAACATGCGCACCTACCTGCTGTTGCGCGAGCGGGCCGCGGCGTTCCGGGCCGATCCGGAGGTGGCCCGGGCACTGGCCGTCGCGGGGGTGGCGGACCTGGCGACGCCCACTCTCGACGCGGGCGAGACCGTTGCCGATCTCGTCGCCGACCGCAGCACCTACGAGGACTACGACGCCGACAAGGCCGGCGAGCGCGGCTACGGCTACGTCCGCCTCAACCAGCTCGCGATCGAGCACCTGATGGGGGCGCGATGACGGTCTCCCCGACGTCCAGCGGAGGCGCTCCGCGGACATGTCGGACGCCGGGGAAGGGGTCGAGATGAGTCTCGTCGCCGGGGTCGACTCGTCGACGCAGTCGTGCACGGTCGTCGTTCGGGAGGCTCTTTCCGGTGCGCTGGTCCGGCAGGGGCGGGCACCGCACCCGGCCGGCACGGAGGTCGATCCCGCCGCCTGGTGGAGCGCGCTGCAGGCCGCCATCGACGATGCCGGCGGGCTCGACGGCGTCGAGGCGATGTCCGTCGCCGGGCAGCAGCACGGGCTCGTCTGCCTCACCGCAGCCGGTGAGGTCGTGCGGCCCGCCCTGCTGTGGAACGACAC
>JAYSXW010000087.1:0-17563 GCA_043716935.1 Pseudonocardia sp. | reverse complement strand
CGGTGACCGCCCGGTCAGGCGCTCCGCCGGCTCCGCGTGAACTCCCATGCGTCGCCGACGATTCCGGCGATGTCGGTCCGCTCCGGACGCCAACCCAGATCGGCGGTGGCGGCGGCGCTGGAGGCGATCAGGACGGCGGGGTCGCCATCGCGACGAGGGACGGTGACAGCCGGGATCGGGTGCCCGGTCACCGCGCGGGAGGCCTCGATCACTTCGCGGACGGAGAAACCGGTGCCACTGCCGAGGTTGTAGATGCGGTGCTCGCCCGGGCAGGCGTGCTCCAGGGCGAGCAGGTGCGCCGCGGCCAGGTCGTCGACATGGATGTAGTCACGCACGCATGTGCCATCGGGGGTGGGCCAGTCGTCGCCGTAGACCGACACGGCCTCCCGCAGTCCGGAGGCCACTTGCAGCACGATGGGAATGAGGTGGGTCTCCACGGCGTGCCGCTCGCCGAACCGGCCGTGCGCCCCCGCGACGTTGAAGTACCGCAGGCTGATCCCGGCCAGCCCATGGGCGACGGCATAGGAGCTGATGGCGTGGTCGATGGCCAGCTTGCTCGCGCCGTAGGGGTTGGTCGGCCGGGTCGGGCAGTCCTCGCGGATCGGCACCTGCTCGGGCTCGCCGTAGGTGGCGGCGGTGGAGGAGAACACCAGCCGCGGCGTGCCGTACCGCCGTACCGCCTCCAGCAGCCGCAGGGAGGTGACGACGTTGCCCAACCAGTACAGCTCGGGGTGCTGCACCGACTCGCCCACCAGCGAGCGGGCGGCGAAGTGAAGCACACCATCGAACCCACCGGCCAGGACGTCGTCGGCGGCGTCGGCCAGGTCGGCCTTGACGAACTCGGCACCGTCCGGCACCGCATCCTCGTGGCCGGTGGAGAGGTCGTCGAGCACGGTGACGGTGTGCCCGGCAGCCAGCAGGTGCGCGGCGCAGACGCTGCCGACGTAGCCGGCCCCTCCGGTGACGAGCAACTTCACGGACGTCCTCCTCGATCGGCACGGTGGCCTGCACCAGCACAACGGCCTCGATCGGCCCGGTGGCCTCGATCGCCACTGCGGCGCGGAGGACACCGTCTCACGGTGCCGGCCGGGCCCGGACCGCGGGCGGTCAGCGGGAGCGCACCAGCACGGCGTGGGCGATCAGCGGCGCCACCGCAGCCACCGAACCGGCGCCGGACTCCACCGGGACGGCGTCGCCGAGGCGGGAGATGGAACGCACCTCCACGTCCTGGCCCGGCACCACTCCCGCGCCCTTCAACACGGCCATCAGATCGGCGTCCACCTGCACATGCTCCGCGATCCGCCGCACCTCCACGAGCCCCCCGCCCCGGCGGGCGAACTCGTCGAGCCGCTGCAGCCCCACCTCCAGCGTCGGCGGGGCGGTGCCGCCCGTCACGGTGGCGGGCATCCGGGCGAGCTCGTCCAGACCCGGGATCGGGTTGCCGTACGGAGAGATCGTCGGGTTGTCGAGCAGGGCGACGAGCTTGCGCTCCACGGCCTCGCTCATCACGTGCTCCCAGCGGCAGGCCTCGGCGTGCACCAGCTCCCACTCCAGGCCGATCACGTCGACCAGCAGGCGCTCGGCGAGGCGGTGCTTGCGCATCACCGACACGGCCCGGCTCCTACCCTCGTCGGTGAGTTCCAGGTGTCGATCTCCGGCCACCACCACGAAGCCGTCCCGCTCCATCCGCGCCACGGTCTGGCTCACCGTCGGGCCGCTCTGCCCCAGGCGCTCGGCGATCCGCGCGCGCAGCGGCACCACGCCTTCCTCTTCGAGCTCGTAGATCGTCCGGAGGTACATCTCGGTGGTGTCGATGAGATCGTTCACGCGGCGCAACCCCTTCGGTCTGGCAACATCCTATCTGCGCAACGCCTCGCCGACCTGCGGGCATACCGGGCAGGATGGTCGGATGGTCGCACTCATCGCTCTCCAGATCCCGCCGCGGCACCCCGCATCGCCGCAGCCAGGCCCCCACCCGGACGGGCGCCGTGCCGTGACCCACCTCCGGTGGCGCCGCCCATGGACGGAGATCCTGCAGCGGGCGGGTGACAGGAAACGAACAGGACCGCTCGCCCGACCCGCCACGGCCGGGGCCACATCGTGAGCCCGACGGCGGCGGTGATCTGGACCCCGGAGTTCCTCAGCTACGACCTGGGCGACGACCATCCGCTCGACCCGGTCCGCCTCGACCTCACCATCCGCCTCGCCACGGAGTTGGGAGTGCTGGAGGGCGTCGAGCCGCTGGTTCCTCAGCAGGCGCCGGACGAGGAGGTGCAGCGGGTGCACGTGCCGTCGTACCTGTCGGCCGTGAAGTCGGCACCGGAGATGCCGTTCGGGGTGGGCCACGGGCTCGGCACCGAGGACAACCCGATCTTCATGCACATGCACGAGGCCAGCGCGCTGGTGTGCGGCGGCTCGCTGCTGGGCGCGCGCGAGATCGCCGAGGGCCGCGCCGATCGCGCCGTCAACATCGCCGGTGGCCTGCACCACGCGATGGCCGACCGCGCCGCCGGTTTCTGCGTCTATAACGACTGCGCCGTCGCGATCTCGTGGCTGCTCGACCACGGTTTCGACCGCATCGCCTACATCGATGTCGACGTCCACCACGGCGACGGCGTGCAGGCCGCCTTCTACTCCGACCCCCGCGTACTCACGATCTCGATCCACCAGCACCCGTTGACGCTCTGGCCCGGCACCGGCTGGCCGGGGGAGTACGGCGAGGGCGACGGAACCGGCTCCGCGGTGAACCTGCCACTCCCCCCCGGCACATCGGACAGCGGCTGGCTGCGGGCGTTCCACGCGGTCGTGCCGTCGCTGCTCACGGCGTTCCGCCCGCAGATCCTGGTCACGCAGTGCGGGGTCGACACCCACGCCGAGGACCCGCTGGCGAACCTCGGCCTCTCGGTCGACGGACACCGGGATATCTACCGGCGGTTGCGCGAGCTGGCCGAGCACACCGCGGGCGGCAAGTGGCTCGCGGTCGGCGGCGGCGGGTACGGGCTGTTCCGCGTGGTGCCGAGGTCGTGGACCCACCTGCTCGCCACCGTCCTCGACCGCGACATCCCCGCCGACCGCGCTGTTCCCGCGGGCTGGACCGCGCACACGGCGGGGCTCACGGGCCAGCCCCTGCCCACCTCGATGACCGACGGCCGCGACACCGCCCATGACCCGTGGACCGAGGGATCCGACCGCGTCGACACCGCGATCCTGGATACCCGCCGCGCCGTCTTCCCGCTGCACGGGCTCGACCCCGACGACCCCCGGGACTGACACCGATGACCGTGACGCCCGCTGCTGCCGATCCCGCTGCTGCCGATCCCGCCGCTGCCGACCCGCCCGCCCCGGGCTACCCGCGGCGCTGGGAGGCCGACGTCGTGGCGTCCGACGGCGGCATCGTGCACCTGCGCCCGATCCTCCCCACCGATGCCGACGCTCTGATGCGATTTCACGAGAGCCTGTCCGAGCGCACCCGCTACCTGCGCTTCTTCGGCCCGTACCCGCGGATTTCGCCGAAGGACCTGGTCCGGTTCACCACCGTGGACCACCGGGCGCGGGTGGCGTTCATCTGCCTGCTCGGCGACGAGATCATCGCCGTCGGCCGGTACGAGGGCCTGCCCGGTGACGGCGGCCCGGGCGGCACCGAGGGTACCGAGGGTCCGGATTCGGCCGAAGTCGCGTTCGTCGTGCGCGACGAGCACCAGGGCCGCGGGCTGGGGTCGATCCTGCTCGAACACCTCGCGGCCGCAGCGCGGGAGAATGGCCTGCGCCGGTTCGAGGCGGAGGTGCTGGTCGAGAACCACACCATGGTTCGGGTGTTCCGGCAGGCCGGCTACCAGGTCAGCCGGGCGTTCGCCGAGGGCGTGCTGCACCTCGAGTTCGACATCGACCCCACCGAGCGATCGCTCGCCGTCCGGGACGCCCGCGAGCAGCGGGCCGAGGCCCGCAGCGTGCACAACGTGCTGCACCCCACGTCCGTCGCGGTGATCGGGGCGTCCGCCGATCCGTCCAAGATCGGTTACGCGGTGCTGGCCAACCTGCTGCGCGGCGACTTCACGGGGCCTGTGTACCCGGTCAATCCCGATGCCCGCTCAGTGCGGGGGGTGCGGGCCTACCCGTCGGTCACCGACATCCCCGACGAGGTCGACCTCGCCGTGGTCGCCGTTCCGGCTGCCGGGATCGACGAGGTCATGGACTCGTGCCTCGCCAAGGGCGTCAAGGCCCTGGTCGTGGTCAGCGCCGGTTTCGCCGACGCCGGAGCGGGCGGCACGGTGGCCGAGCGCCGGCTCGTCAGTGAGGCCAGGGCGCACGGCATGCGGGTGGTCGGGCCCAACGCGCTCGGGGTGGCCAACACCGACCCGGACGTGCGACTCAATGCCACGCTCGCGCCCTACCTGCCGGGCCGGGGCCGGGTCGGCTTCTTCTCCCAGTCCGGTGCACTGGGCATCGCCATCCTCGCGGCAGCCGAGGAGCGCGGCGTGGGCCTGTCGACGTTCGTCTCGGCCGGTAACCGCGCCGATCTCTCGGGCAACGACCTCCTGCAGTACTGGCAGACCGATCCGGCCACCGATGTCGTTCTGCTCTACCTGGAGACGTTCGGCAACCCGCGCAAGTTCGCCCGTCTGGCCCGGCGGCTCGCACGCACGAAGCCGATCGTCGCGGTCAAGAGCGGGCGGCACACCGGGCCGACCGCGGCGCTTGCTGCCAGCGCCACCCCGATCGACGACGCCGGCGTCCGGGCCCTGTTCGAGCAGGCCGGCGTCATCCGCGTGGAGACGCTGTCGCAGCTGTTCGACACCTCGCTGCTGCTGGCCCATCAGCCGTTGCCCGCGGGCCCGCGGGTCGCAGTGGTCGGCAACTCCAGCGCGCTGGGCCTGCTGGTCACCGACGCCCTGCTCGACGAAGGCATGGAGCTCGCCGGCCCCGCCGTCGACGTCGGAGCGGCCGCCTCGCCCGAGCAGTTCGCCGCCGCCGTGGCCGCGGCGCTGCGCGATGGTTCGGCCCCTGCCGGGCCGATACTCCACGACGGACCGGCCGTTGACCAACCGGTCCTCGACGACGGCTCCGGTCTGCTTCCGATCGACTCGGCCTCCGACGGCCCGGCTCCGGACGGGCCTGGTGGTGCGGGGGACCAACCGGGCGGAGCAGCCGGTGCCGACGCCCTGATCGCCGTGTTCGTCCCCCCGATCGCGGTGCCGGGCGCGGCGTACGCGCGGGCGTTGCGGGAGGCCGTGGCCGGGGTCGGCAGGCCCGTCGTGGCGGTGTTCTTCGCCGCCGAGGGGGTACCGGCGGAGCTGGCTGCGCCCGGGCCGGACGGCTCACCGGGCCGGGGGTCGGTGCCGAGTTATGCGAGCCCGGAGCGGGCGGCAGCCGCACTGGCGCGGGTGAGCCGGTACGCACGCTGGCGATCCCGCCCGGTGGGCGAGTTCGTGGTGCCCGGGGGCATCGACACCGACCGGGCCCGGGAACTGGTGGCCAGGTCCGGAGCGGTCGACCGCCGCGTCCTGACCGACACCGACACCCTCGACCTGCTCTCCTGCTACGGAATCGAGCTCGTGGCGTTCCGGCACGCCGTGGGGGCCGACGCAGCCGTCGCTGCGGCCGGCGAGCTGGGCTACCCCGTCGCGGTCAAGGCCGTCGGCGACCGGTGGCGGCACCGCACCGACCAGGTCGGCGTGCGCCTCGACATCGACGCCCCGGCCGCCGTGCGCAGTGCCCACGCCGACCTCGCCCGCCTGACCGGCCACGGCGAGGTCTACGTGCAGCGGATGGCCCCCAAGGGGGTGTCGTGCGTGCTGCAGATCGTCGACGATCCCTCGTTCGGCTCGCTGCTGTCCTTCGGGCTGTCCGGGATGGCCACCGAGCTGCTCGGCGACCGGGCGTTCCGGGTGGTGCCGGTTTCGGACGAGGACGCGGCCGCGCTGGTCCGGGCCCCGCGCGCGGCGCCGCTACTGGCCGGCTACCGGGGCACCGAACCCACTCGTCTCGACGCGCTGGAGGACCTCGTCCTGCGCGTCGGCAAGATCGCCGAGGATCTTCCCGAGGTGCGCGAGCTCGACCTCGACCCGATCCTGGCCTCGGCGCAGGGCGCGTACGTCACCGGCGCGCGCGTCACACTCGGCCCGCCCCCCACCCGGGACGACAACGGTCCCCGGCGCCTCCGCTGAGCCGGGCGGATCGGGGCGGGGCGGATCAGGGCGGGGCGGATCAGGGGCGGAAGGTGACCTGCAGGGTCGGCCGGCTGACGGCCTCGAAGAAGTCGCCACCCTTGTCGTCCACCACCACGAACGCCGGGAAGTCGACGACCTCGATCCGCCAGACGGCCTCCATGCCCAGCTCGGCGTACTTCAGCACCTCGACCTCGCGGATGCAGTCCTGCGCGAGCGGGCGGCGGGGCCGCCGATCGAGCCGAGGCAGAACCCGCCGTGGGTGGCGCACGACCTCGTCACCTGCGCGGAGCGGTTGCCCTTGGTCAGCATCACCAGCGACCCGCCGGCGGCCTGGAACTGGTCGATGTAGGAGTCCGTGCGCCCGGCCGTCGTCGGCGCGAACGAGCCCGACGCCATGCCGGCCGGGGTCTTGGCCGGTCCGGCGCAGTAGACGGGGTGGTCGCGCAGGTAGGCCGGCATCGGCTCGCCCGCGTCGAGCCGCTCGGTGATCTTGGCGTGGGCGCTGTCGCGGGCGACGACGAGCGGTCCGGGCAGGGACACCCGTGTCCACACCGGCAGCGTCGAGAGCTGCGCGCGGATCTTGTTCATCGGCCGGTCGAGGTCGACGGGTACGACCTCGCCGGACAGGTCGTCCGAGGCGGTGATCTCGGGTAGGAACCGCGCGGGGTCGCGTTCGAGCTGCTCCAGGAACACGCCGGCGGAGGTGATCTTCGCGCGCGCCTGGCGGCCGGCCGAGCACGACACCGCGATGCCGACGGGCAGCGACGCGCCGTGCCGCGGTAGCCGCACCACGCGGACGCCGTAGCAGAAGTACTTGCCGCCGAACTGTGCGCCGATGCCGAACTCGCGGGTCAGGGCGAGCAAGCCGCCGCCCTTGGCCAGGACGAGGAACTCGTAGCGCGGCTCCTGCTTTGGTCACGCGCGGCCTCGACAACGCGGCCTCGACAACGCGGCCTGCCGGCAGGTCGAGGCGCCGGTGGACGGTGTCGTCGGGCCCGAGCGGGAGGATGTCGATCGAGCGATCGGCCACGCCGGAGAAGATACAAAGAGGGTCGGGAAGCCGGACCGGCCCCCGACCGGTCCGACCTCCCGGGGCTGGCACCGCCGGACATCGCCGGGGTGCGGAGTCTCCGGAAGGAGACCCTGCCGGGTGGCCGGCCAGGCGTCAACCGCCGCCGTCGACCTGCCCGTTCCGATAGGTGCTCCGACCCACCTTCGGCGCGGTTCGTTGACCCGCTCGCAGGGCCGTACCAGGGTGAGGACACCGGTGCCATCGACAATGGTGGCCACCGCCGTCGCCCTGCAGCAGATGGAGAAGGGCGACCTCGACCTCGACGCGCCCGTCGACACCTACTGCCCCGAGTCCGCCGACATCCAGGTCCTCGACGGCTTCGACGGCGCCACCCCGCGCCTGCATGCGCCCGCGAGCCGCGCCACCGTCAAGCAGCTGATCACCCACACCGCCGGCTTCGGCTACTGGTTCTGGAACAATGATCTCGTTACCTGGGAGTCGGTCACCGGCACCCCGAACGTCCTGTCCGGCGCCGACATCATCTTCACTGCGCCGATGGTGGCCGACCCGGGGGCCGCGGTTCATCCCCGGCACCAACACCGACTGGCTCGGCAAGGTCGCCGAGGCCGCCGCGGGCATGACGCTCGACGTCGCGGTCAAGGAGGGCATCACGGGCCCGCTCGGGATGAAGAACACCGAGTTCCAGGTGGCCGAGGGCTGGAAGGACACCACCACGCCCGTTCACGTGAAGGGAGACGACGGCGTACGGCCCGACTCCGGCATCGAGCTCAACCAGACTCCGGAGTACTACGCGGGCAGCCACGGCCTCTACTCCACCCCCACGCGACTACATCAGGTTCCAGCGCGTGCTGCTGGGTGGGGGCGAGCTCGACGACGTCCGCATCCTGAGGCAGGAGACGGTGGACTCGGCATTCACCAACCAGATCGGAGACCTGGACTTCCCCGCGGCCATCCCTACGGCCGACCCGGCGTCGATGCATGCGTTCAACGCGGGTCCGGGCTGGAAGTGGGGCTACGGCCTGCTGCTGAACCCCGCCGACCAGCCGGGCGTGCGCAGGGCCGGCTCGGGGGCGTGGGCGGGGCTCTGCAACACCCACTTCTGGGTCGACCCGGCCAGCGGGATCTGCGGCTCCGTCTACTCCAACTTCCTGCCGTTCGTGCCGCAGGATGCGATGGCGATGTACGCCGACGTCGAGAAGGCGCTCTACGCGTCGATCTGAGCCGGCGCCACGCCGATCTCGGGCGCAGCCCCCGGCGTGGCGGGCGCCGGGGGCCTCCCGCAGACTGCCTGCGTGAGCCCCGAGGAGACGACCCGCGAGACGCCGCGCGAGGAGACACGATGAGGCTGGCGACGATCCGCACGGCCACCGGCCACCGGGCCGTGCGGGTGGACGCCGACACCGCGGTGGAGACCGGCGACGCCGACGTCCGGGCGCTGCTGGAGCACCCCGACTGGCGGGAGCGGGCGACTGCCGCCGCCGGCCCGTCGCACCCGCTCGACGGGGTGGACTGGGCGCCGCTGGTCCCGTCGCCCGAGAAGATCATCTGCGTCGGACTGAACTATCGCGACCACGTCCTGGAGATGGGCAACGAGCTGCCGGCCTTCCCGACGGTGTTCGCCAAGTTCGCGCCCTCACTGGTCGGGGCGCACGACGACATCGTGCTGCCGAGCGTCTCCGAGAAGGTCGACTGGGAGGCCGAGTTGACCGTCGTGATCGGCACCCCGGTGCGCCACGCCGACGAGGCCGCCGCGCGCGCCGCGATCGCGGGCTACACGGTCATGAACGACGTCAGCGTCCGCGACTGGCAGCAGCGGACCACGCAGTTCCTGCAGGGCAAGATGTTCGAGCACGCCACCCCGCTGGGGCCGTGGCTGGTGACGCCGGACGAGCTGCCCGACGGCGGCTGGGCGGTCACCACCACCGTCGACGGCGAGACGGTGCAGAGCTCGTCCACCGATCAGCTCGTGTTCGGCGCGGTGGAGCTGGTCGTCTACCTCTCCGCGATCCTCACGCTCAACCCGGGCGACGTCATCGCCACCGGCACGCCCGGCGGCGTCGGCCACGCGCGCAAGCCCCCGCGGTACCTGACCGACGGCGCCGAGCTCGTCACCTCCGTCGCCGGGGTGGGGGAGCTGCGCAACACCTGTCGCGCGGAGAAACGGTGAAAACCACCGCGGCCAAGGCCACGGTCGATGCGCTCGCCTGGGCGGGCGACGGCGCCGCTCACCTGCGTGGACTGATGACGAGGATGGGCGACGACGCCTTCGCCGCACCGTCGGCGCTGCCGGGTTGGAGCCGGGCTCACTTGCTCTCGCACATCGCCCGCAACGCCGACGCGATGATGAATCTGGTGACGTGGGCACGCACGGGCGTGCGAACACCGGCCTACGCGAGCGGGGAGGCGCAGGACGCCGACATCGTCGCGGGCGCGCGACGGCCGCCGGTCGAGATCCGGGCCGACGTGATCGGATCGTCGGACCGGCTCGCCGCCGCGGCGCGCGGGATGCCCGCCGAAGCCTGGGCCGTCGCCGTCACGAACATCCAGGGCCGCGAGATCCCGGCCAGCACGGTCCCGTGGATGCGGGCGCGCGAGATGTGGATCCACGCCGTCGACCTCGACGTGGGTGCCTCCTTCGACGACCTGCCCACGCCGATGTTGGTGGCGCTGCTCGAGGAGGTCTCCGCGGTGATGGGGACGAAGGCCGACTGCCCGCCGCTACGGCTCTTCTCGCCCGACGGGGAGTGGACGGTGGGGGAGCGGGCCGGCGCGGTCACGGTCACCGGGCCTGCCGCCGCGCTCGCCGCGTGGCTGTTGGGCCGCTCGCGGGGCCGTGACCTCCGCACCGCCGCCGGCCACCGGCCACCGGCCCTGCCGCGCTGGCTGTAGCGCGCCGCCCAGGACCGATCGGAGCCGTGGGAGGCTCGTGCCGAGCCCGACGCGATCCCCGAGTTCGCCAGGATCAGAGCGGACCGCGTCGACTTCCGGGTGCACTACGCCATCGCCGATCTCGGTGCCGTGGTCGTGCCGGGCGGAGTGCCCTGCGCCGGGCCGCCACGTCGCTGCTGCGCGGCGCCGGCTACCCCGGCTTCGGGCCGGGGAGGCCGCCGCCGGCCGATCCTGGGCACGGTGGCATCGGCGCACCGTACGCCCACGTCACGGCGCCGCTGCGGCGGCTGGTCGACCGGTTCGGCACCGAGGTCTGCCTCGCCGTCACCGCCGGGGTCGAGGTCCCGTCGTGGCTCCTCGACGCGCTCGCGACGCTGCCCGACATCATGGCCGTATCCGATTCGGTACCGGTCCTGGCCCGTTGCACCGGCCGGATCACCGCCGGCACCACGATCCGCGTCCGGCTCACCGAGGCCGACCCGGCGACCGGCCGGATCTCGTTCGCGGCAGCCTCGGCGTCTCCTACCTGGCCGAGTCAACGCCGACGTCTACCGGGACGCCGACAACGGGGTGGACCGGTGCGGTTTCGCCTCCTCGCAGCAGGCCTACGAGGAGGCCTACGTCGCGCTGTGGCAGCGACTCGACGCGCTGGAGGCCCACTTGACGACCCGGCGCTACCTGGTGGGCGACCAGCTCACCGAGGCCGACATCCGGCTGTTCACACACAACCGGGCCTGAGAAGCACGGCGGGGCTGAGAAGCGGGGGTGGGACGCGAGCCCCGCCCGCGCGGGACATTCAGCTGTAGCTGTGGTCGGCGTCCGGGTAGGACCCGCCTCGTACCTCGTCGGCGTACCGCTTCGCCGCGTCGAGCAGGATCTCGCCCATCGCCGCGTACTGCTTGACGAAGCGGGGTGTGCGGCCGCGGTTCATGCCCGCCATGTCCGACCACACGAGCACCTGCGCGTCGGTGTCCGGCCCCGCACCGATACCGACGGTGGGGACCACGAGCTCGGCCGTGACGCGCTTGGCGACGTCGGCCGGCACCATCTCCAGCACCACCGCGAACGCCCCGGCGGCCTGTAGCGCCAGCGCGTCCTCGATGAGGCGTTCGCCGTCCTGACCGCGGCCCTGCACCCGGTACCCGCCCAGGGCGTGCTCGCTCTGCGGCGTGAAACCGAGGTGCGCCATGACCGGGACACCCGACTGTGACAGCGCCTCGACATGCGGTGCGAACCGCTTGCCGCCCTCCAGCTTCACGGCGTGCGCTCCGCCCTCCTTCATGAACCGGTACGACGTGGCGAGCGCCTGCTCCACGCTGACCTGATAGCTGCCGAAGGGCAGGTCGGCCACCACCAGGGCCGACTGGGTGCCTCGGACCACGGCCCTGACCAGCGGCATCAGCTCATCGACCGTCACGGGCAGGGTGTTGTCGTAGCCGTAGACGTTGTTGGCCGCCGAGTCGCCGACCAGTAGCACGGGAATCCCGGCCTCGTCGAAGATCTCTGCGGAGTACCTGTCGTATGCGGTGAGCATCGGCCACCGCTCGCCGCGCTCCTTGAGCTCGCGCAGGTGGTGGATCCGGGTCCGCCTCGGCTTGCCAACCGCGCTGCGATAGGGCGCCTGGATCTCGGCCGCATGAAGATTCGTCTCAGACATCGTCGTCCGTACCTCCCTCGAGGCCCTCGTCGGGTCCCCGGGTCATCAGGTGTTGACGATGTAAGAGTGACACCCACGTGTCCGGCACGTGTCGCACCGCGACCAACCTCACACGCTGAGGTGTCACATGGGGGAGTCGGGGACCGCGCGGCGCAGTTCGTCGAGCCAGATGCGGGCCGACATGTCCGAGGGAGCCCGCCAGTCGCCGCGGGGGGAGAGCGAGCCGCCGGCCGACACCTTGGGCCCGTTCGGCATCGCGGAACGCTTGAACTGGCTGAACGAGAAGAACCGTTCCAGGAACACCTCGAGCCAGTGCTTGATCTCGGCCAGGGGATACGCGGGCCGCTCGTCGGCAGGGTAGCCGGGGGGCCAGTCGCCGTGACCGGCGTCGCGCCAGGCGTGCCAGGCCAGGAACGCGATCTTCGACGGCCGGAAGCCGTAGCGCAGGAGGTGGAACAGCGTGAAGTCCTGCAGGTTGTACGGGCCGATCGTCGCCTGGGTGCTCTGCACGGCCTCGTCCTCACCGGCGGGCACGAGCTCGGGGGAGATCTCCGTGCCGAGCACCGCGCGCAGGACCTCGCTGACGGCCGGCTCGAACGCCGCCGAGTCGGCGACCCAGCGGATGAGGTGCTGGATGAGCGTCTTGGGCACGCCGCCGTTGACGTTGTAGTGCGACATCTGGTCGCCGACGCCGTAGGTGCACCAGCCCAGCGACAGCTCCGAGAGGTCGCCGGTGCCGAGCACGATGCCGCCGCGTTGGTTGGCCGCGCGGAACAGGTAGTCGGTGCGCAGCCCGGCCTGCACGTTCTCGAACGTCACGTCGTAGACGGGCTCGCCGGAGGAGAACGGGTGGTGAAGCTCCGTCAGCATCAGCCGGGCCGTCTCGGTGATGTCGATGGTCTCGAACGTCACCCCGAGGGTGGTCGCGAGCTTCGTCGCGTTGCTGCGGGTGCCGTCGCTGGTAGCGAATCCGGGAAGGGTGAAGGCGAGGATGTCACTGCGTGGCCGCCCCTGCCGGTCCATGGCCCGCGCGGCGACGATCAGCGCGTGGGTGGAGTCGAGCCCGCCCGACACCCCGATGACGACCTTAGGGTGCCCGATCGCGCGCAGTCGCTGCTCCAGCCCGGCCACCTGGATGCCGTAGGCCTCGTAGCAGTCCTGCGCCAGGCGTGACTCGTCGGCCGGCACGAACGGGAAGCGCTCCACCGTGCGGCGCAGGCCCAGGTCACCGTCGGGGGGTTCGAGCCGGAACCGCACCCGCCGGAAGGCCTCCACCGTCGACGCGTGGTGGCGGCGGTTGTCGTCGAACGTGCCCATCCGTAGCCGGTCGGACGCCAGCAGGTCGAGGTCGACGTCGGCCACCGAGCGCCGCGGGCCCTGCGGGAACCGCTGCGACTCCGCGAGCAGCACGCCGTTCTCGTAGATCATGGTCTGGCCGTCCCACGCGAGATCGGTGCTCGACTCGCCCTCGCCGGCGGCCGCGTAGACGTACGCCGCGAGGCATCGCGACGACGCCGAGCGCGCCAGCAGGGCCCGGTCCTGCGCGCGGCCGACGGTGACCGGGCTGCCCGAGAGGTTCGCGAGCACCGTGGCCCCGGCGAGGGCGGCCTCGGCGCTCGGCGGCACCGGCACCCACATGTCCTCGCAGATCTCGACGTGCAGCACGAGGCCGGGCACGTCGTCTGCGGCGAAGAGCAGGTCGGGCCCGAACAGGACCTCGGCGTCGCCGATCCGGATCGTGTCGCGGACGTCGTCGCCGGCCGCGAGCTGGCGACGCTCGTAGAACTCCCGGTAGGTCGGCAGGTACGACTTCGGTGCGACGCCCAGCACGCGGCCCCGGTGCACGACGACCGCGCAGTTGTAGGCGCGGTGGCGGTACCGCAGCGGCGCCCCGACGACCAGCACCGGCAGCAGATCGACCGAACCGGCGACGACGTCGAGCAGCGCGGCATGCGCGGCGTCGAGCAGGGTGTCCTGCAGCAGGACGTCCTCGATCGAGTAGCCGGTCAGCGTCAGCTCCGGGAACACCGCGACCCCGACGCCCTCGTCGTGGCACTCCCGCACCACGGCCAGCACCGATGCGGCGTTGGCGGCCGGATCGGCGATCGTGGTCGTCACGGTGCAGGCGGCGACCCGCACGAACCCGTGCCGGTAGGGAGAGCGGAAGTCCACCGCCGCAGTCTGCCCGATCGGCCACCGCCGTTGGACGGAGTGGCCGGCGCGGCGAGGCTGCGGAGCCGCCTCCCCGGTCCGCTGGCATGCTGGCGATCGTGGTCCCCCGTGCTGTGCGAACCGCCCTGTCCGTCGCTGTGAGTTCGGTCGTCCTCGCTGCGTGCACCCAGCAGACGACGGGCGTCGCCGGCCCCGACACCGCGGCGGGTGCTCCGCCGGACCTGGCACAGTTCTACGACCAGCAGCTCTCGTGGGGCGGGTGCGCCGATGTCGCCACCAGCGCCGAGGACCGGACGGCGTTCGCGGACAAGAAGTTCGACTGCTCGGTCCTGACCGTGCCACTGGACTACGCCCGGCCGGACGGGGAGACGGCGCGGATCGCGGTACTGCGCCAGAAGGCGACGGGGGCGCGGATCGGGTCGCTGCTGTTCAACCCCGGCGGCCCCGGAAGCCCGGGCACCAGCCTGGTGGCGAGCCTGTCGGCCGGTCTGGCGACGAGCCCGCTGTCGCAGCGCTTCGACCTGATCGGCTTCGACCCCCGCGGGGTCGGCGCGAGCACCCCGACCCTGGACTGCCTCACCGACGCCGACTGGGAGGCCGAGCGCGCCGACCTCGACGTCGACCCGTCCCCGGCGGGTGTCGATCAGACGGAATCCGAGAACCGGCATTACGCGCAAGCCTGCACCGAGCGCTCCGGTGGACCGGCGGTACTCGCCAACGTCGGCACCCGCGACGTCGTGAAGGACGTCGACATCCTGCGCGCTGTTCTGGGCGACGCGAAGCTGTCCTACGTCGGCTTCTCCTACGGGACGCGGATCGGATCGGAGTACGCCGAGGCGTTTCCCCGGAACGTCCGTGCCCTGGTCCTCGACGGCGCGCTCGACCCCAACGAGACGAGCGTGGACCGCAGCGTCAAGCAGAGCGCGGGCTTCCAGCAGGCCTTCGACGCCTACGCCGCCGACTGCGCCGCACAGCCCTCGTGCCCGCTGGGCACGGATGCGGCCAGGGCCACGGCCGCGTTCCAATCCCTGGTCCGGCCGTTGGTCGACCGGCCGGCGCAGGCCGAGGGCGGGACCCGCAGCCTGTCCAACCCGGACGCGGTGACCGGCACCATCCAGGCTCTCTACCTCAAGCAACTCTGGCCGATCCTCTCCCGCGGGCTCTCGGCCCTCGCCGCGGGCGACGGCACGATCCTGCTGCGCCTGGCGGACCTCTACAACAACCGCGACGCCGCCGGGCACTACGGCAACGGCATCGAGGCGTTCGTCGCGATCAGCTGCGTAGACGAGGAGCGCATCACCGACCGTGCCGTCGAGGCCGACCTCATCAGCAGGTCCCTGCAGGCGGCGCCGTTCCGGGACGACGGACACGGCGTGGTCGCCGCGCTGGACCCCTGCGCGTTCTGGCCCTCGCCGCCGACCAGCGAGCCGCACACCCCGCAGGTCGACGGGCTGCCGCCGACCGTGGTGATCTCGACGACCGGCGACCCCGCCACGCCGTACCAGGCGGGTGTGGACCTGGCGGCGTCTCTGAAGGGCAGCCTGATCACGTTCGAGGGCAACCAGCACACCGTCGCGCTGCGCGGCAACGCGTGCATCGACGACAAGGTCACTGCCTACCTGATCGACGGGACGTTGCCCCCGGAGGGCATCCGATGCTCCGATGTTCCGTCCTGAGCAGCGACGAAACATCGTGGTAACGCGACGTTCCTAGGCTTCGTCCATGGACCGTCAGCAGGAGTTCGTGCTTCGCACCCTCGAGGAACGTGACATCCGGTTCGTGCGGCTGTGGTTCACCGACGTGCTCGGCTACCTCAAGTCCGTGGCGATCGCACCTGCCGAGCTGGAGGGCGCGTTCGCTGAGGGCATCGGGTTCGACGGCTCGGCCATCGAGGGCTTCGCCCGGGTCTACGAGTCCGACATGGTGGCGCGGCCGGACCCGTCGACGTTCCAGGTTCTGCCCTGGGAGAGCACCAACGGCGAGCACTACTCGGCCCGGATGTTCTGTGACATCGCGATGCCCGACGGCTCCCCCTCCTGGGCCGATCCCCGCCATGTCCTGCGCCGCGGGCTGAGCAAGGCAGCCGAGGCCGGCTTCACCTGCTACGTCCACCCCGAGATCGAGTTCTACCTGCTGCGCGACCTGCCCGGTGACGGCAGCGTGCCGGTGCCGGCCGACTTCGGCGGCTACTTCGACCAGTCCAGCCACGACGTCGCCCCGCACTTCCGCCGCAACGCGATCGAGACGCTGGAGGCGATGGGCATCTCGGTGGAATTCAGCCACCACGAGGGCGGGCCCGGCCAGCAGGAGATCGACCTGCGCTACGCCGACGCCCTGACGATGGCCGACAACATCATGACCTTCCGGTACGTGGTCAAGGAGGTCGCGATCACGCAGGGCGTGCGGGCGTCGTTCATGCCCAAGCCCTTCTCCGACCACCCCGGATCGGCGATGCATACGCACTTCTCGCTGTTCGAGGGTGACCGCAACGCCTTCCACGACTCGGACGACCCCTACGAGCTGTCGGAGACGGGCAAGGCGTTCGTCGCGGGGGTGCTGCGGCACGCGCGCGAGATCACGGCGGTCACCAACCAGTGGGTGAACTCGTACAAGCGGCTGATCACCGGCGGTGAGGCGCCGACGGCCGTGTCGTGGGGGCACGCCAACCGGTCGGCGCTGGTGCGGGTGCCGATGTACTCGCCAGGCAAGTCCTCGACCCGGCGCGTCGAGATCCGCACGCTCGACACCGCCTGCAACCCCTACCTCGCCTTCGCCATGATCCTCGGGGCGGGGCTACGCGGCGTGCAGAAGGGCTACGAGCTCGGGGCTCCGACCGAGGACGACGTGTGGTCGCTCACCGAGACCGAGCGACGGGCGATGGGCTACGAACCGTTGCCGCAGAACCTGACGGAAGCGCTCACCGCGATGGAGCATTCCGAGCTGGTGGCCGAGGTGCTCGGTGAGCATGTCTTCGACTTCTTCCTGCGCAACAAGCGCGCCGAGTGGGACGCCTATCGCCGCAACGTCACGCCATACGAGCTGGCGACGTACCTGCCGGTGCTCTGACGCGACGGCCGGCACCGCTGCCAGTCGGCGCTGCCAGTTCAGCTTTGAACGGTCAGCGGTGCGGAGTGGCACGGCAACGTACCGCCCGAGGGCGTTGCCGACGGGTTCAGCTGGTGGGTGTCGAGGGCCGAGGGCCGAGGACCGCGGCCAGGTGTTGCTGGCGAGCGCCGTTGCCGGGTGTCGCCGGCAGCGCGCACGGTCGACGTCTATGCGTCTGAGCTGCGGCGATGCGTCGAACCGACCCCCGGTGAAACCCGCTGGGAAGCGCCGTGTAACTTCCTCGAAGTCGCCAGCCGGGCAACATGACAGACCGGGACGGAGTTCTTCCGGACCGGAGTTGGCCCCGGCGTGACAGTCGCCCCGGATCATCGCCTGGCGGTGGTGGTTGGTGTGTGGATGTTTTTTGAGAACTCAACAGTGTGTCGAGCTATTGTTTGGTTTTGTGGTTTTTGTGCCAGTTTGTTGTGTCGCCTGCCTTTCGGGGTGGGTTTGTTGGGCCAGTTTTTGTTGGAGAGTTTGATCCTGGCTCAGGACGAACGCTGGCGGCGTGCTTAACACATGCAAGTCGAGCGGTAAGGC
>JAYSXW010000086.1:0-5837 GCA_043716935.1 Pseudonocardia sp. | reverse complement strand
GGGCGCTGATGGGACCCGGCGCCCACGAGCTGATCGGCCCGGAAGCCCTCAAGCTGGGCTTCAAGAAGACGCTGATCATGACCTCCGGCCTGCGCGGCTCCGACATCGTGCACAAGATCTCCGAGTCGATGAAGTACCACGGCCTCGAGGTGGTCATCTACGACAAGGTGGAGTCCAACCCCAAGGACTACAACGTCATGGACGCTGTGGGCCTCTACCAGCAGAACCAGTGCGACAGTTTCGTCTCGATCGGCGGCGGTTCCTCCCACGACGCCTGCAAGGGCGCCCGCGTCTCGGTGGCCCACGACGGCCGCAACGTCAACGAGTTCGAGGGTTTCAACAAGTCCGAGAACCCGAAGAACCCGCCGCACATCGCGGTCTCCACCACCGCCGGCACCGGCTCGGAGACCTCATGGGCCTACGTCATCACCGACACCACGACGGACCCGAAGAACCCACACAAGTACGTGGCGTTCGACGACGCGTCCGTCACCACCCTGGCCATCGACGACCCGGTGCTCTACTACAGCTGCCCGGTCGACTACACCGCGCAGTGTGGGTTCGACGTGCTCGCCCACGCCTCGGAGCCCTATGTCTCGCGCATCAACTTCGACCCGTCGCTCGGCAACGCGCTGCACGCGATCAAGCTGACCGCTCGCAGCCTGCGCGAGGCCGTGTGGAACCCGCAGTCCTACGAGGGCCGCTTCGGGATGATGAACGCGCAGTACATTGCGGCGCAGGCGTTCAACTCCGGCGGTCTCGGGATCATCCACTCGATCAGCCACGCCATCTCCGCGTTCTACGACACCCACCACGGCCTCAACAACGCCGTCGCCCTGCCGCGCGTGTGGGCGTTCAACATGCCCGTTCACTACAAGCGCTTCGCCGACATCGCGGACGCGATGGGCGTCGACACGCACGGCATGACCGACGTGCAGGCCGCCGAGGCCGCGCTCGCCGCGTCCATCCGGCTGCTGCGCGACGTGGGCATCCCGGAGCGTTTCGTCGACGTCACGAAGGACTCGTACTCGAAGAACCGCCTGGGCCAGGGCCCGACCGAGTTCTACAAGAACGAGGGCGTCATCAAGGGCGACGAGGCCGACGTCGACCGGATCACCAACCACGTCCTCGGCGACGCCTGCACCCCGGGCAACCCGAAGGAGTGCACCTTCGAGACGGTGCGCCCCGTGGTCGACCACTGCATGAACGGCGACCTCGACGATCTGCTGACCTGAGTCGCTGCGCTCAACCTGCAGGGGCGCCGGCCGGTGGACCGGCGCCCCTCGGCTCGTCACGGCCGCGTCGATCACCAGCGCCGCCGGTCCACGGCACGGAGGAACGGAGCAGCATGTCGCAGTTCGAGACGCCCGGTGGAGTCGGCGCGAGCCGATCCTTCGAATCGGTCGATGAGGTCGTCGAGGTCCTGACCGAGCACGGCTACATCGCCGACACCCGGCTCGCCACCACCGTCTTCCTGACGACCCGACTGGACAAGCCGCTGCTCATCGAGGGCCCGGCGGGCGTCGGCAAGACCGAGCTGGCCAAGGCCCTCGCGCTCGCCACCGGCCGTAAGCTGCTGCGGTTGCAGTGCTACGAGGGCCAGGACGAGACCAAGGCCCTCTACGAGTGGGACTACGGCAAGCAACTGCTCTACACCCAGATCCTGCGCGAGAAGATCGGCCAGGTCGTCGCGGACGCGCCCGACCTCGAGACCGCCGTCGACCGGATCGGCGCCCAGGAAAGCGTGTTCTTCTCCGAGCGCTTCCTCGCCGCGCGGCCGCTGCTGGAGTCGATCCGCAGCAAAGAACCCGTCGTCCTGCTCATCGACGAGGTCGACCGCGCCGACGAGGCTCTGGAGGCGGTGCTGCTGGAGACGCTCGCCGAGTGGCAGGTCTCCGTGCCCGAAGTGGGCACCTTCACCACCAAGACCCCGCCGTACGTCGTCCTGACCAGCAACAACACCCGCGATCTCTCCGCCGCCCTCAAGCGCCGCTGCCTGCACCTCTTCCTCGACTACCCCACCGCCGAGCGTGAGCTGGAGATCGTCCGGTCGAAGAACACCGGGTTGCCCGACGCCCTGGCCCAGCAGCTGGTCGGTATCGTGCGCGGGCTGCGCGACCTGGAGCTGCGCAAGTCGCCATCGATCTCGGAGACGATCGACTGGGCCCGCACCCTCGCGGTGCTCGGCGTGCAGGAGCTGACCGCGACGATCCTGTCCGACACCGCGTCGGTGGTGGTCAAGTACGACAAGGACGTGCGCAAGGCGATCGGCGCCCTGCCGCGGCTGGTCGACCCGAACGCCACGGTCCCCGAGGCCGGCCACGGCCACGGCCACGGCGGCCACGACACCAGCACACCGACAACGGTCAGAGCGGTCGAGGACGACGAGCCCGAGGAGGTCGACGGCCGCGCGGTCCGGGCGGGGAAGGACACCGCCGGCCGCTTCGGGCACACCTATGGCAGCAACCCCCTCGGCGGCGACGGCGGCACGTCCCCCATCACGCCGCCGAAGGTGCCCGCCGAACGCGGCATCCGCAGCTTCGGCGCGGGCCTGGGCCGCAAGCGCGCGCTGTAGGGCGTGGCACTGCGGGGCTCGCACACACCGCGCCGGGCGGGCACACACCTCCGGCTCCGGGTGCGGACCCGGCACGGTGTGTGCGGACCCGGCGGACCCGGCGGGGTGGGTGCGGACCCGGCGGGGTGGGTGCGGATCCGGCGGGGTGGGTGTCAGCAGGTGGGGTGTCGGTTCGGGTCGTCGAGGGAGGAAACGCTCGTGGAGAACGCGCTTCATCGGTTCGTCCGGCTCCTGCGGCTGCGGGGGGTTCGGATCTCGATCCCCGAGGCCCTGGACGCGATGGCGTGCGCCACGCAGCCGGGGATGCTGCGCGACAAGGAGCAGCTGCGCGCCGCGCTGCGGGTGGCACTGGTCAAGGACCGGCGCGACGAGGAGATCTTCGACGAGATCTTCGACCAGTTCTTCGCGCTCGTGGAGGTCGGTCCGACCGACGCGGGGCACGGTCACGGGCACGGCCACGAGGAGCTGTCCGACGACGGCGTGCTGGAGTCGTTCACGCTGAGCGAGACCCCCAGCGACACCCCGCAGCAGGGCCATGAGCACGGCAGACCCGTCGACATCCGCGACTTCTTCGATCCCGACGACCTCGCCCAGCAGTACAACCTCCATCAGGAGGCCAACAAGATCGACCTGGCCGCGATGACCGACGAGATCGTCATCTCGAAGGACGACCAGGGCATCCAGGGTGAGGGGAACCGCGTCCAGATCGAGACCGACAGCCTGCACAACGCGGGAATGCCCGGCCAGATCAGCCAGCAGCAGGGCACGAAGGTCGACGCCGACCTGTCGGTGGCGCAGCAGGAGATGCTGCTGGGCTGGCTCAATGATCCCGACGGCGAGTCGCAGGACGGCACCGAGGACGACGCCGCGGCCCTGCGCCGCCGCTTGACCGGGGTGCTGGCGGGGCTCCCCGAAGCGCTCAAGAAGCACCTCGAAGCGCTGATGGCGCTGGAGAACAAGATCGTCGAAGGGGCCGGGGAGAAAGGCGTCGCCGAGGTCGACCGCGTGGGCGAGCACGAGCGGATGGAACTGGAGGAGTCGCTGCGGCGCCTCGCCCACACCCTGCACGGCGGCCTCACGCACAAGCGCCGGGTTTCGAGCCGGGGCCGTATCGACTCCGGCCGCACGATGCGTCGCAACATGCGCTTCGACGGCATCCCCTTCGCGCCCGTCACCGTCACTCGTTCGGAGGACAAGCCGCGGCTGGTGATCCTCGCGGACGTCTCGCTGTCGGTGCGGGCCACCGCCCGGTTCACCCTGCACCTCGTGCACGGCCTGCAGAACCTGTTCGGGCAGGTCCGCACGTTCGCGTTCGTCAGCGACCTCGTCGAGGTCACCGACCTGTTCGAGGATCATCCCGTCGAGCAGGCCCTGGGCCTCATCTTCGGCGGCGACGTGCTCGACGTCGACGCCAACTCCGACTACGGCACCGCGTTCGGCACGTTCGGTGAGGACTTCGGCTCGGCGGTCAACCGCCGCTCCACCGTGATCGTCCTGGGCGACGGGCGGGGCAACGGCAACGACCCGAACATCGAGGCGTTCGCCGAGATCACCCGCCGCGCGCGGGAGACGATCTGGCTCACCCCTGAACCCCGGTACTCCTGGGGCCTGGGCGCCTGCGACCTGCCCGACTACTCCGAGTACTGCTCCCGGGTGCGGGTCGTGCGGGACCTGACCGGGCTGGAGACCGCCGCCCAGGAGATGGCGACGGAGCTGATGGGACGCTAGCGAAGCCTCGCCGGCGCCCGCAACTGGTTCACGAACGTCCGTGGGCCTCGAGGACGTTCGCGGTGCCGCGGTTTCCGGACGTCGTTGGTCCCCAGGTGCGTCATGACGATGTCCGGCCTGGCGGCCGACAGCCGGCCGGAGAGCATGTTCTTGTCGGCGGTGTCCCTGGCGAGGTGTCCGCCGTGGCCCTCGTCGTCGCCATCGACGACGTGCCACGGCTGGACCTGCGGTCGAGCGACCCGACCCCGTCGACGTCGGTGTGGCCATGGCCTGCAGCGGTTCGCCGGGTTCACCCGCGCCGAATCGGGGAGGCCGAGCGCTAGCGTGGAGCCATGGTGATCGCCGCTCCACCCCACCTGGCCATGAGATCCGACGAGGTGCGCCACCGGATATCCGCCGCCGACATCAGCAACGACCTGGCCGGATGGATCGCCGACGAACTCGTCGCGCCGGGGCTGATCGAGCCGGGCGAGTTCGAGCGCACGTTCGTTTCGGTGGTGCGATCGGTCGACCCGAGCTGGTCGGTGTTCTACCGCAACACCCTGCGCGAGCTGGCCGTCGGCGGCGCCCCGGGCGGCACGAACGCGGGCATCGCGCCGGTGCACGACCGGGCCGCCGCGCTGGCCGTGGGGTCGGTGGCGGAGCTGGGCTGCTGCTTCGGGTTCCTGTCCCTGCGGCTCGCGGGCGACGGACACCCGGTCACCGCCGTGGACCTGTCGACCGGGACCGTCGGGCTGCTGGCGCGGGTCGCCCCGGCCCTCGGGCTCACCCTCCACGCCGTGGTGGGCGACGCCACCGCGGTCCCGCTGGCCGAGAGCAGCATCGACACCGTGTTCGCCGTCCACCTGCTGGAGCATCTGCCCCGCGGGCTGGACCGGCTCGTTCTCGCCGAGATGCTGCGCGTCGCCCGCCGTCGCGTGGTGGTGGCGGTGCCCTACGAGGACGAGCCCGACGCCACGTGGGGCCACGTCCGCACCGTCGACCCGAGCGACCTGAGAGAACTCGGCGCGTCGACGGGCCGCCGCCACGAGGTCACCGACCACCACGGCGGCTGGCTGGTGATCGACACCGACCGATGATCAGGCGGAGTGCCCGCTGCGCCGCCACCTGCGTCGGCGAGCAGGTCCCGGAGATCACCCGGCGACGTAGGGCGATGACCCCCTCGACCCGCAGTCCGGGACGTGCATCCGCGGCGGATCACCTCAGGAGGAGCGGACCCGGCCGCGTCATCGCGGGCGGGTGCGTTCCCGGATCAGCTTCCGGTTCGCCCGCTCGGTGTCGCGTTCGGCCCGCTCCGTGACGCGCTGGGCCTTGCCGTTCAGCACGACGCGGGTCGCGGCGGAGGGACTGGGCGCCGGCCGCACCGAAGGGCGGCCTGACCCCGCCGGCCCGACGGACGCGACCTGCAGCTCGCCCCCACTGCGGGCGGGGGGCGTCGTCGGCGGGAAGGCGGCAGTCGACGAGGGGGCGGGAGTCGATGAGGGGAACGGCGTCGTGGGCGGGCGGAAGGGGGGCAGGGGGACGGCGGTCCGCT
>JAYSXW010000085.1:0-1989 GCA_043716935.1 Pseudonocardia sp. | reverse complement strand
GAGCCTGGTACGCCCACATCACCCTCGCGATGCTCGCCGCCGCCTACCTCGCCGCCACCCGCGCCCAGGAGGCCAAAAAAGGGGACCTGGACCCGGTCGCAGCGGGCTGATCCCGTTGAGCAGCAACGAGATCCGCCGTCTGCTCGCCAACCTCGTCCTCGCCCCTGCCATCTGTGTGAGCAGCGCGATCAGCTGGTCGAACTGGCGCCGACGCCGCCAACACCAGGCACGCGCGAGTCACTACCGACGCCGCGGTCACCGACCGCCGTGACCATGAACTGCCGTTGCAGTACTAGGATCAAAGCGCCGCCTCCGGCGGCGCGGGGCCGGCCCCGCCGGCTTGCTCACTACACCCCGGCCCGTTCGCGGCCGCCGGGTCCGGCTACCCGGCCCCAGCCGTGGAGGCAGCCTTCCCTCAAGGTCGATGCGTCATCAGCGCGGCAGTCAGCGCCCTTGGGTCGTACGCCCAGCCGGTCAGTCGAGCAGATGTCGTTCCAGCGCATCGCTGACCCAGCGTTCAAACTCGTCTGCCGTCCAGCCGGACTCTTCCACCAACTCCCGATAGACCCCGGGCGCGGCGAGTGCGCGGTAGACGGCTTGGGCCTCGCGTAGAGGGACGCGCAGCTGCCGCTCTAGCGAGGCGATCATCGCGTCCATCACTTCGTTGCGGCCGGCCAGTTTGGACCGCAGTAGGGCGCGGGTCTCGGGGCTTTCGTCTGTCGCCGCCTCGAAGATCATGACCACATCGAACCCGGTCTCATACAGAGCGCGTAGCCAGCGCGCGGCGCCGCGCAGCCGGTCGACCGGATCGGGTTCAGCGAGGACCTCCGCAGCCCGCTCCCGCGCCCCCGCCTGTTCAAGCCATTTTTCACAGATCAGGGAGAGGATCTCCCGCTTCGCGCCGAACGCCGAGTACACCGTGCGCACCGCGACCCCGGCCTCGGCGGCGATGGCCTCGATGCTGGTCGATCCGTAACCCGCGATGGCGAACAGGCGCCTGGCGGCCTCGGCGATCCGCTCGCGAGTCGTCGTCGCCTGGGCCTGCCGGTAGTTCGAGCGGGGCTTGACAGGATGCGCCACGCCAGCACACTATCACTGCAGCCAGTGCAGTCTAACTGCAGTGAACGCATCGGCACTGCATTTCAAACTCAGGAGTTTCGCATGAGCACCACGACCAACCCCTCCGTCGCCGATCACCCCTCCGAGGCCGCCACCGTGCTGCGCCGGATGTTCGACGAAGGCTTCGCCACCGGGGACACGACCGTAGTCGACGAGCTCTGCTCACCCGACCTCGTCGAGCACCAGTTCGGTCTGGCCGGCACCGGCGCCGCGGCGGTCCAACACGTCAAGGACGCGATCTGTGACGTCCACGCCGCCTTTCCTGACGTCTCCTTCACCATCGAGGACACGGCCGAGAACGGCGACACGATCTGGATCCGGGTGCGCGGCCGGGGGACGGCGACCGGCCCCTTCTACGGGCCACCAAGCGGCCGCCCCGTGGACTTCACCGTGGTGGACATCGCCCGCGTCGTCGACGGCCGCATCGTGGAGCACTGGGGGGTGCCGGACCGGTTCGCCATCCTGGCCCAGACTGGCGTCCTGAACCGCCTCACTTGACCGTCCGGCTCCCCTGACTCGGACGCCGACGAACCGACGGTTTGCCTGTTCCGGATCCCAGCGACCTTGTAACCTGCGGTTAGGGATCACACCCCCGGGGGCCGGGCACTGCTCCGACCTGACACGGCTTCGGAGATGAGCGCGACAGGGCCGAGACGTGCAGCCGCTGCCTGCGGACTGCGGTTGGCAGACCCGAGTACGTGGGAACGGCTTTCTCCCTCGACCATTCATCGTCCACGCCGCACCGGCCGCGTCAAGGGCGGCTGCGCCGTCGCTCCGCGATGCCTGCGGCCCCCTTGACCCACCCGCCGCGGTGAGCAGAGCGGCCAGTACGAGGAAGCCGGAGGAGAGTAGGTATCCGGGGCGAGCGGC
>JAYSXW010000084.1:0-1990 GCA_043716935.1 Pseudonocardia sp. | reverse complement strand
GGCGTTCGCGCACTGGGCCTGGACTACTGCTTGCTGGCAGTGAAGATGGTACGAGCCGTGTAAAGGGAGATCTTTACGCACGGTTCTGTGAGGGCCGGAGGGTGAGATCCCCTCCAGCTACTCGGCGGTCTCGGGCCGGCGATCTTGCGGCGTGTCGGTGCGTGACCGGGCGGCCTGGGTGTACTGATCATGTGTGGTGTCCGGGTCCGAGCAGCCGTCGCGCGCCGAGCTGGTCGCGTTGATCGCCTCGCAGGCCCGGACGATCGAGATGCTCACGGCTCGCGTCGCGGAGTTGGAGCGGCAGCTGGGTCGCAAACTCGGGCAACTCCTCGCAGCCGCCCTCGGCTGATGGGCCGGCGGTGTCGCCCTCGCGGGCAGAACGTCGGCGTAGCGGCCGCAAGGCCGGTAAGCAGCCGGGCGCGGACGGGTCGGCGTTGTTCCGGACCAGCACCCCGGACGAGATCGTCGATCACCGGCCCGACGCCTGTGGCGGCTGCGGCATGGACCTGGCCGCCGCGAGCGCGCCCGGAGTGGTGCGCCGCCAGGTCCATGACATCCCGACCATCGCCCCGGTCGTGGTCGAGCACCGGCGGCGCTGCGGCTGCGGGACGACGGCGACCGCTCCGGCCGGGGTGAGCGCACCGGCGTGCTACGGCCCGAACCTGCACGCGCTCACGGTGTACCTGCTCCGTTGCCGAGGCGGAGAGTCTCGATCCGGTTCGGGTGGACCCGGTAGACGAACGGCCCCGGGCGCGTGCAGGCCGCCGCTATCACGTCGAGGTTGGCGAGCACGCGCACAACGTTCTCCTGCGCGGTGACGTTGCCGTTGAGCACGAACTCGCGCAGACGACTCTCGAGCAGCGCTGCTCGCTCGCTCGGCCGGCCGGCGCCGCTTGCGGTGCTTGCGGTGCTTGGAGTCGCAGCAGAAGACCGGCCAGTCGTGCTCGGCGGCCTCGAACATCCACGCCTCATCCTCGACCTGCTCGCTGGCCTGGATTCCGTAGTGCTCGGCGATCGTCACAATGCTGAGCCCGGCTGCCCGCAGGCCGGCCGGGAACGCGATGCGGCCGAGGTCCCGATCGATGAAGAAGGTCGGTAGCTCGACGCCGTCAGGCGGCTTCGGTGTGGACACGCGGCACGCTCGAGAGGTCGTCGCGAGGGACACCGAACTCGTCGGTGAGAGCGTCGATGTCGGTGCCGGCCTTGAACGCCGCGATGACGGTCTCGAGGCGCGCCGCTCCCCTGCCGAAGATGGGCAGGTCGAACGAGCGCTTCAGGTCGACCACGACGTCCGCGGTGCCGTACTTGGGCAGGTGGATGCGCTGCGCCCAGCCGTCGCGCGCTGCACGCCTCGGGGGTGTCGCCCTGGGACTCGGCGAAGTCGTAGAACACCTCTGCACCGTCGGTGTAGAGCGACCGCGACGCGAGCACGTGCTCGATGCCGAGCTCGTCCTGGAGGCGCTGCAGGGCCGGGCGGATGCGCTGCAGGGGAACACCCGAGCGCCTAATCGCCGCGAGCGTATGCGCCTCGGCCAGGCCGATGAAGGGCACCGAAACACCCGCGTCGCGTGGAAGCGTGGTGACGATTGCCTCGCCGGTGACGGGACGCCGGTCCACGGATCGGCGCTCGTAGCCGTGCGTCCAGGTGCGGAACGCCGACACTGGGACGTCGATGTGGTGCGCAGCCTCGGTCACCGAGTAGAGCGGCACATCGAAGCGCTCGTCGGTGGGGGCCATGGCGTGATCCTGGCACCCAGGCCCGACCTTGCCCGGCATTGCTGGTCAGGGCACGCCGTAAGAGGCTCCTCGTCGACAGCAGGCCACGACGCTCAGCCTCGCTGCTGCTGGTCAGAGCCTTGCTGCTGGGCTTCCAGCTGGTCGAGTCGGTCGAGTCGGTCGAGGTGGCGGTAGATGGTGGGGCGGGTGACGCCGAACTCGGCGGCGATCTGGGCGACGGTGAGCTCGCCGGCCTCGTACATCTCCCGCGCCA
>JAYSXW010000083.1:0-1990 GCA_043716935.1 Pseudonocardia sp. | reverse complement strand
CGCGCCGCTTCGCGAGCCGGTCCTCCCAGGTCGGGCCGGTGTCGAGCGGGGTGGGGTCGAGCCTCCAGCCGTCGCCGAAACTCAGATGGGCCGTCGAGGCACGGATACCGATCTCGGCCATCAGCCGCGGCAGCACCTGGGCGGCGAAGTGCGGGGTGATCCGTTGCTGCTCGCGCTGAGGCGGGCGGGCCAACAGATCGCGCCAGATCCACGGGAGCCCCTCCACCGCGTCGTCCCGTCCGTAGACCCGCGCCTTCTGGACGTCGTCGAGGTAGGAGTGCAGGCCGGCGTCGGAGAGGAACACGGCAGGCTCGACGCGCGGCAGGCGATCGTTGATGCGGAGCTTCCGGGCGGCCCACTCCAGCCGGCTCTTGAGATCCTTCGACTTCGCGTCGGTGAGGTGCAGCGGGTTGCGCAACGTCCGCACCCGCGAGGAACCCGGCTCGGAGAACGTCCACGTGTCACCGTGGTTCGCCACCCGCCCCGGGTGCCCCTTGAGCTCGAGCAGGTACAGACCACCCGGAACCGCGATGAGCAGGTCGCACTCGTTGATGCGCCCGGACGACGCGGTGAACGAGAACGTGGCCCACGCCCGGTACGGCTCGGCGTTGGGCATCAACCGCTTGATGTGGTCGAGCCCGTCCTGCTCCCACGGGTACTCGGATGTGCGCTCTTGGAACCATCGCTGCTGGGCCCCCACCGGGCCGGCCTTGGGCCGCTGCTGCCGATTCGAAGTCACTCTCAGCTCTCCGCCATGTCACCGTTGCCGGAGGTGCTCACGCCGGAGCCCCTCGAGAGTTCGCACGCAACGGCGCGTTGCACTGCGAGGAAGATGGAGACCGCGATGAGCACCTCGGCAGGCTACTGGGCCGGTCGTGGACTTGAGGCCTGCGGAGCGCAGCTGAGGTGACGGAGTTCAGACGACAACGGCGCGGCGCCCGCGGGCTGCGCTGACCAATCCCCCCGTCTGCAGGAGGGCTACTGCCCGTTGTGCAGTCGCCGTGGCCACACCGAACTGCGTTCCGAGTTCTTTGCCTGTCGGCAGCTGATCACCTCGCGCAATCACTCCCTCCTCAATCTGCGCACGGAGCGCCGCGGCGACGTGTTCGAAGGGACTGCGCGGGTCGGCCACCACGAGATCGGCTGGCGCAGCATCAGGAGTGCGGGCGGGCATCCGCGCAACGAGCCCGGTTGCAGCTCGCTGGTCGGCCTCCGAGATCCACGCTGTGTAGGTCCGAAGTGTCGTCGTGCCCCCGCCGCCATGACCCAGTCGGCCCGCGACTGTACGGACGTCCACGCCGCTGAGAATCAACTCTGTCGCCGGGTAGTGCCGGAGCTTGTGGCAACGTGGAGTTGATGCCCAGCCGCCTCACCATCCGGTCGTAGCGCTGGGTGAGGCTGTCCGGGGTCGGCAGAACCAATCCGGCTGCAGCACCCGAGAAGATGTACGCATCCCCGGCACGCTTGATCCCGAGGGCCTGGGCGCGGGACTCGCACCGACCGCGATGCACCCGCAGAGCGTCGACCGTCTCCGGGTCGAGCGCGATTCGCCGCTGCTGGTGTGTCTTCAGACCGCCCTCTGCCCAACGACCCGGATTCCGCCGGATCGCGCCGCGGAGCCAGATCGTCTCCCGGCCGGCTTCGAAGTTCACCGACGACCACCGGATCGCGCAGAGCTCGCCACGGCGGGCTCCCGTCGTCATGGCGACCCAGAAGAAGGTGCCCCAGTCGGGATCGCGCCACGCTGCGTTCAGAATTCGCGCGGCCTCCTGTGGTGAGGGCGACTGGGGGTTCGGCTTCGCCGCGGCCGGTGGCTCCGTCTGCGTCGTCGGGCTCACGCTCACCCACCGCCGGCGCACGGCCCGCCGGTAGGCGCCGGACAGGATGTAGTGGATGTGGCGGATCGTCGTCGGCGAGAGCGGCTTGCAGACATGCTTACGACAGCGCTCGTCGCACTCGTGGTCGCCCTTCACGCGGTGGTCGATCGCGC
>JAYSXW010000082.1:0-17664 GCA_043716935.1 Pseudonocardia sp. | reverse complement strand
GTCCTCCATCAGGCGGTCGAACACGCCGCGATGGCGGGTGTAGATGAGATCGGAGAGCAGGGACCACGCCCACTCCTGGTCGCCCCGCGACGCCATCGCGTCCAGCGCCCGCGTGACGCCGCGCGACACCGAGGCCAGGGCCGCCCGGCGCTCGGTCGGTAGCCCTGCCAACAGCGACGGCACCATCCACACCCCAGCCATCGCGCCGACCCGCGCGGCCTGCTCGCACAGGTCCGCGACCTCGCCCACCGGGGGCAGCGCGACGGGCTCGAGCAACGCCTGGCCCGCCCGCGTGCGACGCGTCGGGGTCGACAGCACCAGCAGCCGGCGCAGCTCGCGCAGCTCGGCGGGCGACAGCGCGGGCAATCGGTCGAGCACCCGGCCCGACAGGGCCGCGGGCAACGCGACCCGCACCGCGTCCGTCGCCGCCGTGGACGGCCCGGTCACGATGATCCGGCGCCCGTCGGCGAGCAGGGCGTCGATGGCCCCGGCCACGGCCGCGGTGTCGAAGTATTCGCAGACCACGAGCGAATGGGCGCACATCGCATCGACGACCGACGAGGCGTCCGAGGCGTCCTCCGCCGGCCGGCGCGGTGACGGCCGCCGCTCCCCGATCGAGGCCGCGAGGCCCTCGGCGAGCCGACGCAGCCCGGGCGGGGACGAGCCCTCCCGGATCGCGCGCCGGATCTGTTCGCGTGCCGCCGCCGTCGGGCGGTCCGACCCGGCGGCGGCGAGCCGGTCGACGAAGACGGCGAGATCGGAGTCGTCGCCGTTGCCTGCCGTTCCGACACCGATCACCTGGTCCACCTCCGCCTGTCGTCGCCGGCTGGCGACGGTCACCCTGGGTATCGCGGTTGTACCTGAAGATGTTGCACCCCAGCCGAGAGCAATGCAATCGCTGCGCGTTCGAGTGGTCACTCTGTGCGGTGTTCGGCCGCCCCCCCGAGCGAGTCGGTGAGTCGTCGGAGCAACGCGCCGGGTATCGCGCGCCTGAACGTGCGACTACACGTCCAGGCGGTCCAACGGCCCGCACCGCCTTCCGCGGCGACTGCTGGTTCACCAGGCCGGTGATCGGCCCGACCGATCCGCGGCCGGCCCGACCACGTGACGCCCCACGCGTCTCCCGACGCTCCTGCGGCGTGCCCGACGGGTAGCCGGCGTGGCGTCGTGAGCGCGGGGCCGTCAGCGGGGCACGGCCCTCCGCCACCAGGATCACGATGTAGATCAGGATGTCCTTGACGAACGCGATCAGAGCGGGCGCCCGGAGCCCGGGCTGGTAGGTGTAGACCGCCAGGATGAGAAACGCGACCGGCAGCGGCAGGTGGCCCGCGATGCCGGTGCCGTTGAGGCCCATCGTCCGCAGCACCGCCTCCAACCCGACCAGCTGCAGCGCGATGTAGGGCATGGTCGCGAGCAGCCCGGTGATCGCGACGAGCAGCGCCAGCAGCGACGAGCCCTAGCGGCCGCGCACGAAGTCGGCCGGGGTCACGTAGCCGTGCACCCGCGACACCGACCACAGCCGCAGCACCGGCAGGAACACCAGCGGGTAGGGCACCACGGTGTAGGGCAGGGCGTAGAAGCCGATCGCCCCGGCCCCGAACATCAGCGCGGGCACGGCCACGAACGTGTAGGCGGTGTAGAGGTCACCGCCGACGAGGAACCAGGTGATCCAGGCGCCGAACTTCCGGCCGCCCAGGCCCCACTCGTCCAGGTGGTCGAGGGTCTCGCCGCTGCCAGCGTGCCGCCAGGAAACCCATGACCGTGACCACCAGGAACAGCACGGTGAAGACGGCGAGCTGCGTCCACTCGATCATCGGCCCGTTCCCTCGCCGAGGGCGTCGACATCGTCGGGGGCGCCGGGAGCCACCGGGTTGCCTTCGTCGCGGGTGGCGACGAAGACCAGCGCGACGCACCCGACGCCGACCGGCACCCAGGCGAACTGCGACCAGTAGAGGAACGGCATCCCGAGCAGGCGGGTTCCACCGCGTTGAACCACGGCGTTACAAGCATGAGGAACGGTACGACTGGCAGCAGGTTCCACGCCATGACGTGGAGTCCCTCCCGCTCGGTGGACGGAGGCGGCGGCTGTGGTGTCGACGTCGACACCTGCGTGCTCCCGCTGGATCGCAGCGAACCCCGGACGCCCGACATCATAGATCGGGCAGCCGGTCGGTGTCCCGTGATCGCGCGAACGGGCACGGGTACTACGCGCCGAGACGGAGCTTGAGCGCCTCCAGCTCGTCACGCATGGAGGTCGGTAGCTTGTCGCCGATCTTGTCGAACCACTCCTCGATCAGCGGGATCTCGGCCTTCCACTCCTGCGCGTCGATCGCCACGGCAGCCTCGATGTCGGCGGGATCGGCATCGAGCCCGTCGAGGTCCAGCTGGTCGGCGGTGGGGACGTACCCGACCGCGGTCTCGGTGGCCGCGGCCGTGCCCTCGATCCGCTCGATGCACCACTTGAGCACGCGGCTGTTCTCGCCGAACCCGGGCCACAGGAACTGGCCCTGCTCACCGCGGCGGAACCAGTTGACGTAGAAGATCCTGGGCAGCTTGTCGGCTTCGGCGCCCTTGCCGATGTCGACCCAGTGCTGGAAGTAGTCTCCGGCGTCGTAGCCGAGGAACGGCAGCATGGCCATCGGGTCGCGCCGCACTTCGCCGAGCCCGCCGGTGGCGGCCGCCGTCTTCTCCGACGACATGGTGGCGCCCATGAACGTGCCGTGCTGCCAGTCGCGTGACTCGGTGACCAGCGGAACCGTGGTCTCGCGGCGCCCCCCGAACAGAATGGCCGAGATCGGCACGCCGTGGGGGTCCTCCCACTCCGGCGCCACGACCGGGCACTGGGCGATGGGGGTGGTGTAGCGGGAGTTGGGGTGGGCCGCGTCGAAGCCGGAATCGGGCGTCCAGTCCTCGCCGGTCCAGGACGTCAGGTGCTGGGGTTGGTCGTCCCCCCCACCTGGGCCTTCGAGGCCTTCCCACCAGATGTCGCCGTCATCGGTCAATGCAACGTTGGTGAACAGGGAATTACCCTGTTCGATCGTCCTCATCGCGTTGGGGTTGGTCTTCCAGTTGGTGCCGGGCGCGACACCGAAGAATCCGTACTCAGGATTGACGGCGTAGAGCCGGCCGTCGGCGCCGAAACGCATCCACGCAATATCGTCGCCGACGGTTTCGGCACGCCAGCCGGGGATGGTGGGCTGCAACATCGCGAGGTTGGTCTTGCCGCAGGCCGACGGGAACGCCGCCGCCACGTAGTACGCCTTGTCCTCCGGCGAGATCAGCTTGAGGATGAGCATGTGCTCGGCGAGCCAGCCCTCGTCACGGGCGATTACCGACGCGATACGCAGTGCGTAGCACTTCTTCCCGAGCAGGGCGTTGCCTCCGTAGCCGGAGCCGTAGCTCCAGATCTCTCGGGTCTCGGGGAAATGACTGATGTACTTGGTCTCGCTGCATGGCCACGCGACGTCGTCCTGCCCGGGCGCCAGCGGGGCGCCGACGGAGTGCAGGCACTTGACGAACGACTCGCCGCTCTCGTCGAACAGCGGCAGCACCGCCGAGCCCATTCGCGTCATGATCTTCATGGACGCGACGACGTACTCGGAGTCGGTGATCTCGACGCCCAGCATGGGCGGGCTCGCGTCGAGCGGGCCCATGCAGAACGGAATGACGTACATCGTGCGGCCACACATCGAGCCGCGGTAGAGCTCCGACATCGTGCAGCGCATCTCCCCGGGCGCCATCCAGTTGTTGGTGGGTCCGGCGCCCGCCTCGTTGGCGGAACAGATGAATGTGCTCTCCTCGACCCGAGCGACGTCGTCGGGATCGGAGGCGGCCCAGAAAGAGTTCTGCTTCTTCTTCCCGTCGAGCCGGACGAAAGTGCCGGCTTCCACGAGCTGGCTGGTGACGCGGTCCCACTCCTCGTCGGACCCGTCGCACCAGACGATCCGGTCGGGCGTGGTGAGTTCCGCGACCTCCCGCACCCAGGTCAGCAGCGGAGCGTTCACGGTCGGCGCTTCGTCGATCCCCGGCACGGTCATCGCGGTCATCTGTTCCTCGTTCCTCGCCGGCGCCCCGGACGGTGGAAATGCTGCGCACACCCGCGCCGTCCCGGCCGGGTGTGCTCGGTGAAGATGGGATTCGACGATACCGCCGGAGTCCGGCTTCCCCCACCGCTGACCGATGTCGGTCGGCTCACAAAACCGATCATGTAATCGATTCAGATGATGCGTAAACGTTTCCATCGCACGATTCATCGGTGTCGATCGCAGACCCGGGACCTACACATCGTCGCTCCGGGAGCCCGCAGCAGCCCACGGCCGATGCAGTGAGGAGACCCTGGACACGTTCGGGTGCCCGGTGGGGCCCAGGCGAGGTCGGCGAACCGTCCCCGCTCTCTGGGCAGATCGCGTCTTCGACAACCGCACATCCCGGTCCGGCCGGCCCCGGCCCGGCTCCGCTTCGCGTGCCGAGCGCTATCCGGTGAGCTCCGTCGGCCCGTCGGTCCGTCGGCCTGCTCGGCCCGGTCGAGGACGGTGCGGTGGAGACGCAGGTAGTCCTCGGCCATCCGCTCGGGCCCGAAGCGGGCCGCAGCCGCGCGCCGGCACGCGTCCCGGTCGAGTTCGTCCACCCGGTCCAGATAGCCGGTGAACTACTCCTCCGTGTCGGCCAGGAAGCCGGTCACTCCGTGCCCTGTCAGCTCGGGCGGGTTGGCGAGGTCGACACCATGCACGCCGTGGCCGGACGCTTCGGCCACGCCGGTCCGGCCGACGACCCGGACGCGGTCGACGACGCCACTGTCGCGCTGCTCCGGTTCTCGCGCGGGGCGGTGGCCACCGTCTCGGCCACCTGCCTGGCCGACCGCAAACACCGGGCCGGGATCGAGCTGGTCGCCGGCGGGCTGGCCTTGGCGCTCACCGAGGACGGGTTGGTGGCCGGCGACCGCGAGTGGCGGCCCACGATCGACGCGCGGGTCGCGGTGGACCGCGCCTTCCTCGACGCGTTGCACGCCGACGACCCCACCCTGGTGGGCGCCGACTACGCCGACGCGCTGCGAACCCACCGCCTGGCCTGCGCCGTCGCCACGTCGGCCCACACCGGCGAACCGGTCCACCTCGGCAATGCCCCGGTGGATCGGGCCCCGGTGGATCGGGCCCCGGTGGATCCGGCCCCGGTGGATCCGGCCCCGGCGAGTCCGGCCCCGTGAGCGTCGGGGACCGGGGTACCGGCGAGCGGACGGTTCGGGGGCTGCAGATCGACGGGCCGCGGCGCATGCGGGTCACCGACCTGCCCGACCCCGCGGTCGGGCCGGGACACTTCCGGGTCGACACCCTGGCCAGTGGCGTGTCGCTGGGCACCGAGATGAGTTGGTACCGGGGCACCAACCCCGCGCTGCGCACCTGTGGGGACACCGAGCTCGGGCTGTTCCGGACGGGGGAGCCCACGGCGGGGTGGCCGGTGCAGCGGTTCGGCTACATGCGGGTCGGGAGGGTGCTGGCGAGCAGGTTCGGGCCGGTGGCCGAGGGGGCGCGGGTGGCCACGACCTATGGCCACCGCAGCGGCCACACCGCGGTCGTGCTACCCGACGACGTCTCCGACCGGCTCGGGGTCCTGGTGGCTCACGTGGGCCCGATCTGCGCGAACGGCCTGCTGCACGCAGCCTACGACGGCCACGGCACCGCGGTTCGCGAGCTGGGGGACGGGGTGCGCGGCCGCGAGGTCGTAGTGGTCGGCGTCGGCACGGTCGGCCTGCTGACGGGGCTCTTCGCCCGGGCGCACGAGGCCGCCGAGGTGCTCGTGGTCGACCCGACACCGGAGCGCCGGGCGGCGGGCGCGGGGCTCGGGCTGACCCCGCTCGACGGGGACGTGGACGCGGCGGCGGCCGAGCACGTCAAGCTGCGCTATCGGCACGCGCCGGGCGACCGCGGCGCGAGCGTGGCGTTCCAGTGCCGCGGGCAGTCGTCGGCGCTGGCGCTGGCGTTGCGGTGCGCGCGGCCACCGGGGCTGGTGGTGGACATGGCGTTCTACGACGGCGCCGCCGACGACCCGCGCCTGGGCGAGGAGTTCCACCACAACGGGCTCGCGCTGCGCTGTGCGCAGATCGGCCGGGTGCCCCGCGGTCTGGCCCCGACATGGGACCGGGAGCGGCTCTCCCGGGAAACCCTCGACCTCGTGTGGGGCCACGACCCCGCGCTGGAGGGGCACCTGCTGCCGGACGACCTGGCCTTCGACGAGGCGCCCGCGCTGTTCGCCGCGGTCGACGCCCGCACCCGACCGCCGCGGAGCGTCGTTCTGGTTCCCATCGCACAATTCCTGGGTGTCGATCACGGACCCGTGACATGCACGTCATCGCCCCGAGAGCTCGCAACAACCCGCGCCCGAGGCGGCCAGGAGACCCTGGACGCGCTCGGGTGCCCGCGGTGACGGGCGCGACGCGTGCGGCGGCGGCCGTCGGGGTATACGCCGGAGGGAAGGCCGGGGCCGGGAAGTGCTGTCCCAGACCGCTGGCCGACCGTAGTCTCTGCACGCACGGTCGACGCCGGGAGGCTCCATGAACGACACCACTCAGTACATCACCCTGCTCGTGGTCTCCGTCGGCCTGACGTTCCTGGTCGGGCGCCTGCTGGTGGTGGCCGGCGAGCCGTTCCTGCAGGAGGTGTTCGAGGACACCAAGGTCACGCGGTCGGTCAACCTGTTGCTGTCGGTGCTGTTCCACCTCGTCACGCTCGGCGTCCTCGCCATCTCATCGGTGATCGACGTCGGTCCCGACCCCGTGACGCAGCCCTTCCAACGCTTCGTCGCGCGCCTCGGGGTGGTGTTGCTCATCCTGGGCCTCGCCTACGGCATCTCGATGCTGGTTCTCATCCGCGTGCGGTCGTCGCGACGGGCTTCCCAAATCTCCGAGCACGTGCAGGAACGGCTCGCCGAGCGGGAGGTCGAAGCGCGGCCCGCCGACCGGTCGGCGCAGATCACCACCCGGCCGGTCACCCCACAACAGCCCTGAGCCCGATCACCGAGCCTGCGGCGCTCCCGGACGCCGCCGGCCTGGTCGTTCCGGCCGGCCCGGCGGCGTCCGGGAAATCGACATGGGCGGCGGCCCATTTCTCGGCCGACCTGATCGTGGCGAGCGACCGGCTGTGGGCCGTCGTCGGCACCGGCGAGGACGACATCGCGGCGAGCGTCGAGACGTTCGCGCTGCTGGAGGAGATCCTCGCCCGCCGCACGGCGCGCCGCCTGACGACCGTGATCGACCCGACCGGCCTCGGCGCCGCCCGGCGCGCCCGCTGGCGCGACCTCGCCCGCGACCACGGCATCGCGTGCGTGGTGATCGCCTTCGACACCCCGGCCGCCCGGTGCCGCGCCCGCAACCGCGCCCGACGCTTCCCCGTCCCGGCTGCTGCGCTCACCGCGCAGCTGCGGGCCTGGCCGTCGGTGCGCGACGCCCTGCCCGGCGAGGGTTTCGCCGACGTCCTGGCGCCCGAGCCCGTCCGGGGGTGGCGCCCGCGTTCGTGGCGGCGGGAGCGGCCGCACAACGCCAGCACGCTCGCGCTGCAGGCGTTGCCGGTGCTGTGGGGTCCGGGTGGCAAGCCGTTCCACGGCGCGGTGCTCGACCTGCCCGGCACCGCTGCCTACCCGCGTCCCCTGCAGGCGCGCGTGCCGCTGCTGCTCGGAGGCGGCGGGGAGCGCCGGACGCGAGGTGGAGCTGTCCCACCTCACCACCGCACTCGTCGGCGCGGACGCCGCCGAGGTGGACGCGCTGGTGAACGGCCTGCGCCCGCGCGGCGCCGACCCCGCCCGCTACGCGGCGACCGTGCACGCGGGCACGGTCGCCGATCAGGTGGGGCGGTTCCGGGAGCTTGCCGGGGCGGGCGTCGACGAGGTGGCCGTGCGGTTGCCCGACCCCGCCGGGCCGGCGTCGTTCGCACCGGTCATCGCCGCGTTCCGGACCTGACCCGCGGGTCGCGCAGGCCCACCAGCACCACCACGGCCACGACCACGACCACGACCGCCCCCACCAGCGCCGTCACGTCGATGCCGACCACGAACGCCGCCCGGGCCGAGGTCCCCAGGAGACCGGCTGTCCGGTCGGTCAGTGCCGTGAGGGTGGAAACCGCGCCGCCGAGCGTCTCGCGCGACGCCGTGGCCAGGACGGGGTGCACGCTGGTCGGCACCGTCACCGCACCGCGGTAGACCGCGGTGAGCACGCTGCCGAGCACCGCGGTGCCCAGGACGGCGCCGATCTCGTAGGCCGTCTCCGACACCGCCGACGCCGAGCCGGCGCGCTCGGCCGGTACGGCGCCGAGGATGGCGTCGTTGGTGATCGTCTCAGAGAGGCCGATCCCGGCGCCGACCAGCGTCGACGCGACGGCGAGGCGCACCACCCCACCGTCCAGGCCGGTGCAGAGCAGGTAGCCGGCCGCGGCCAGGAGCAGCCCGGTCGGCACGAGGGTGCGCAGCGGGAACCGGCGGGCGAGCCGCGCCGCCACCAGCCCGGCCGCCATCGTCACGGCGAAGCCCGGGAGCAGCACCAGCCCGGCCCGCAGTGGGGAGAGCCCGACCACCAGCAGGAGGTACTGCGAGGAGAAGAACAGCAGCCCGGTCAGCGCGAACATCGTGGTCGCGTTGGCCAGCGCGCAGAGCCGCAGGACCGGCGAGGAGAACAGCGTGACGTCGAGCAGGGGTTCCTCACCTGCGCTGATTCGAGCCAGGGCCCGGCGCACGAACAGCACACCTCCCGTCACACCGACCGTCAGCGACAGCACGGCGGCACCGGTGACGCCGTCGTGGGCCGCGATCTTCACGGCGAGCACCGTCGGCGCCATGGCGAACAGCGACAGCAGCACGCCGTACGGGTCGAGCCGGCCTGGGGCCTCGATCCGCGACTCGGGCAGCAGCAGCGGCGCGGCGACCAGCAGCACCGCCATCACGGGCACGTTGACCAGGAACACCGCGCCCCACCACAGGTGTTCGAGCAGGACGCCACCCACGATCGGGCCGAGCGCGGCGCCCGCGGCGAACCCGGTGGCCCAGATCGCAACGGCCAGCCGGCGCTGCACGGCGTCGGCGAACAGCGTGCGCAACAGCGCCAGTGTCGCCGGCATCATCATCGCGCCGAAGGCGCCCAGCAGCGCACGCGCCGCGACGAGCTGCGTGGCGTCGGTGGCGAGCGCCGCTCCGGCCGAGACGAGGCCGAACCCGGCCACGCCGATCAGCAGCGCGCGGCGGCGTCCGATCCGGTCACCCCACGTGCCCATCGTGATGAGGAGGGCCGCCAGCACCAGCGGGTAGACATCGACGATCCACAGCATCTGGGTGGCCGACGGCCTGAGGGCAGCACTGATCGCCGGCACGGCGAAGCCGAGCACGGTGTTGTCGATCGCGGCGAGCAACGTGGGTAGGAACAGGACGGCGAGGCCGATCCACTGGCGGCGACCGGCGTGGGGAGGGGAGGAGGACGGGGGAGCGGTGAGAGCACGGGTCACGACGAGGTCCTAGCGGTGTCGCGGGTTGTTGTCTGTACCGTCTAGACGGTACAGACCGTGAGTCCCTTCCCGTTCGGGCGCTGACGTGTCGGATGACACCCGCCCACCAAACGATCAGTAGGATCGGGCGATGGCCGGCGCGCGGGATCGGGTGCTCGACGCCTACGAGACGCTGCTGATCGAGCACGGCTCCGCCGCGGCCACCCTCGACGCCGTCGCCGCCGCCGCCGAAGTGTCCAAGGGCGGCCTTCTCTACCACTTCGCGTCGAAGGACGCGCTGGTCACAGGCCTGCTAAACCGCCTGCGCGAGCGCAGCGCCACCGACGCCGACCACATCCGCGCCGCGCCCGGCGGCGCCGTCGCCTACTACGTGCGCACCTCCGCCCCGGGCGGGGCGATCCCCGGCGGCGTGACCCGCACCTACCTCGCGGTGCTGCGCATCTCCGAGGGCAGCGAGACCGGTCAAGCCGTGCGCGACGCCCTCGCCGTCGTCGACGCCGACGCCCACGCCGCCCTGCGCGACGAGCTCACCGACCCGGTGCTGACGTGGCTGGCCCAGCTCGTCGGCGACGGCCTCTACCTGCGCACCCTCACCGGCACCCCGCTGCCACCCGACCTGACCGTCGAGGACCTGCTCGAACGCATGCGCCGCTACCTGCCCGCCGACCCGGAGCAACCTCCCGTTCCCGGCCCGTGATGGCCTGTCCAGTCCGTACGTCCGACCGCGGAGCTTCCCGTCGAGGCGCTGGAGCCCCGTTCACGTCGTGTTGGTGCAGTGGCTCGGTTGATCTCCCGACGTCCGAACGAGCCGTCGTCGACGAGGTGGCGGGGCAGCGCCGCCTCAGCGGACCATCGACAGCGACTGGCGGGCGATTGCCGGCACCGGGATCGGGAGGCGGTGCACCGTGACGTTCCAGTAGCGCGATTCCGGGTCGGCCGCGCGCCAGGCGTTGGCCAGCCGCGCGGCGGCGTCGCCGTCCATCCGGCGCCGGGGACGGGCGCGCATCCGGCACCGGGCCCGCACCGCGCTGTCGAGCGCGCGCCAGGCGTCGTCGGCCGTGGTGTGGACGCTGACGGTCGGCGGACCGTCGCCGTCGCCCACCAACATCGTGTACGCACTGACCACCTCGTACGACACGGCCGCTCCTCTCGCCGGATCCCGACCGCTCACCTGGCACCACGCGCAGTGAACTGTATCCACCCGCTCGGGGACGTGTAACGCCACGCCGGGGTGCGCCGGACGGCGATCGTCACGCGGTGAGACGAATCCGGCGGTGGCCGGCTCCGGAGCCACGCGATCGGTTCGGCACGATCCGGTCGCCCAAGCGGGGCTCCGCTGACCTACCGACCCAGGGATGCCGAGGACATGTGGAACTCCGGGACGCGGACCGGGGGCATGGCGGCGCGGGTGAACCAGTCCTTCCACTCCCGCGGCAGGGTGCGCTCCGTCGAGCCGACCTCGGTGGCCCGGCGCAGGACGTCGAGGGGGGAGTAGTTGAAGCGGAAGTTGTGGTCGACCTCGCCGACGACCTCGCCGCCCTCCACGAGATAGACGCCGTCCCGGGTGAGCCCGGTGAGCAGCAGGGTGGCGGGGTCGACCTCGCGGATGTACCACAGGCACGTCAGCAGCAGACCGCGCCCGGTGCCGGCCACCAGGTCGGCCGTCGACGCCGTCGAACCTCCGGTCAGCAGCAGGTTGTCCCCGATCGGGGTGAATGCCGTGCCGAACTCCGCAGCCTCGGCGCGGGAGTAGGCCAGTTCGCCGATGGTGCCGTCGCGCACCCACTCGACCCGTCGAGTCGGCGCGCCGTTGTCGAACACGCTCACCCCCTCCCCGGATCGGGTGGCGGTGAGGAACGGCTCGTACTCCAGCCCGGCCGCGGCGGGGTCACACGCCAGCGTCAGCGGCAGGTCGGTGAGCCGTTCACCGGTGCGCAGCCCGTCCGGACCGGACAGGGCGCTGCGGCCCTCCTGCGCGGGGCGGCCGTCCATCGACCAGACCAGGTAGATCATCAGATCCGCCACCGCCGACGGCGGTAGCAGCGTCTCGTAACGTCCCGGGGGCAGCGCGATGCGGCGGCGACCCCACTCCAGCCTGCCGCCGGCCTCGGTGGCGAGCGCCTCCACGTCGACGTCGGCGAAATCGGTGGTGGAGGTCCCCGCCCAAGCCGAGCCGGTGAGGTCCGGGGTCTTGACGTTGAGCTCCACCGATCCGGTCGGCTGCACCCAGCGCCGGCGGACGCCGGTGGACGTGGCGAGCCACGAGGTGGTCAGGTCATGGGAGGCGAAGCCGTAGTGCCGTGACGGTCCGGCGAGGACGTCGGCCAGGCCGCCGGCGAGCGACCCGAACACGCTGATCGAGGTCTCGGCGGCCGGCTCGGGCCAGCTCCGGTCGTCGCCGGACGGTTGCGGCAGCGGCATCGCATCGGCGGCGGGGCCGGCATCGCGGGCAACGGCCTCGGCGGCGTACACCAGCAGTTCCGGCTCGTCGCCCGCCGCGCTCCAGCCGGCCACGCCCGCCGCCACACCCCCCTCGACGGCGACGAATGCGATCACCGTGACGTGCCGGGACGTGGCGTGGCCGTTGGTGGTCATCGTCGAGTTCGCCCAGCGCAGCACGGCCTCGCTGGTCTCCCGCACGAGTACGGCGCACCCGTGCAGCCGGGCCGCGGCGGCCAGGACCCGCTCGGCGGTCTCCTGCGGTCTCATGCGCCCTCCTCCCGGGTGTTGAGCACGGTCACACCGCGGAACCGGGCCGACGGACAGCCGTGGCTCACCGCCGCCGCCTGGCCGGGCTGGGCCTTGCCGCAGTTCATCGCCCCGTGCAACCCCCACGTCGATGGGCCGCCGATGCCGTCCATCGCGCCCCAGAAGTCGGTGGTGGTGGCCTGGTAGGCGACGTCGCGCAGCTGGCCGACGAGCTTCCCGTCCACGATCGAGAAGAACTGCTGCCCGGTGAACTGGAAGTTGTAGCGCTGCATGTCGATCGACCACGACTTGTCGCCGACGACGTAGATCCCGTGCTCGACGCCGGCGATCAGGTCGTCGGTGCTGGTGTCGCGCACGGGATCGGGTTGCAGGGAGACGTTGGCCATCCGCTGGATCGGCACGTGGTGAGGCGAGTCGGCGAACGCGCAGCCGTTGGACCGGTCCAGCCCCAGGCGCGGGGCGAACCTGCGGTCGAGCTGGTAGCCGACGAGCACGCCGGCGCGTACGAGGTCCCACTCGCCGGTGGCGACGCCGTCGTCGTCGAAGCCGACGGTGGCGAGACCGTGCTCCACCGTCCGGTCGCCGGTGACGTGCATGAGCTCCGAGCCGTAGCGCAGCGTGCCGAGCAAGTCGGGCGTGGCGAAGCTGGTGCCGGCGTAGGCGGCCTCGTAGCCGATGGCGCGGTCGTACTCCGTGGCGTGCCCGACCGACTCGTGGATGGTCAGCCACAGGTTCGTGGGGTCGATGACCAGGTCGTAGCGGCCCGCGGCCACGCTCGGGGCCTTGGTCTTCTCCGCGAGCAGCTCCGGTACCAGCGCGATCTCGCCGTCCCAGTCCCAGCCCTGCCCGGTGACGTACTCCCAGCCACGCCCGGCGGGCGGGGACAGGGAGTCGAGCGTCTCGAAGCCCCCGGCCGCACGGTCGACGGCGGTGGCCGTGAACGTCGGATGGGTGCGGACGCGCTGCTGCAGGGTGGAGGTACCGGCGAGGTCGGCGTAGAACTTGTTCTCCCGCACCACGGTGACGCCGACGCGGACGTGGTCGACTCCGTCGGAGGCGAGCAGCCGCGCCGACCACTCCGCCAGCACGTCGATCTTCTCGCGGGTCGGCACCGTCAGCGGGTCGATCGTGTACGCCGAGGACCACTCGACGCCGGCGTACACCGGTTCGTCGGCCCGCTCCACGCGCTCGGTGGCCACCGGCGCGAGCGTCCGGGCCACCCCGACGGCCCGCTCCGCCGTGGCGACCGCCCGGGCCGGGGTCAGCTCGACGTGCGAGGCGAACCCCCACACCCCGTCGACGATCACGCGGACGGCCAGCCCGACCGTCGTGTCGTCGACGGCCCCGATGACATTCCCGTCCCGCAGCGCGACGGTCTGGGAGGCGATCCGTTCGACCCGCAGGTCGGCGTGCTGGGCGCCCAGCTCGCGGGCGCGCGACAGGGCGGCATCGGCGAGCGCCTCCAGCGGCAGGTCCCGGAAACCCGGGTCGATGCTCGGCATCCCACGAATCTAGTGGTCCCATCCCGCCTGGGCGCCGCCGAGCAGCCCGTCGAGGACGTTGGTGCCGGCGGGCGCGGGCGGCGGCCCGTCCCGGGTGACGCCGGCGGGCCCGATGCGCAGTGCCCGGTCGGCGAGGCCGTCCGCGTCGAGGTCGGTGAGCAGGACCAGGTCGACGCCGTCGTCGGTGACCAGCGTGTCGGGCCGGCCGTCGGCGTCGCTGTCGAACCCGCCACCGACGTCCCTGCCGATGGCGTCGTCGAAACCGTCCTGATCGGTGGTCCGCCCGACGAACGCCCGAAGCAGGCCGTCGTCGGGGACACGATCAGCCCGCCGCTCCTCACTCACCGGTCACCACCGGGGCCAGCCGACGCAACTCCGCCTCGACCTGCACCCGACGGCGCTGCACCGCCGTGTCCAGCGCCGGGGCCGCGAGGCGTTCCAGCTCGAGCAGCACGCGGGTGCATTCGACGTCGAGGGCCGCGCGCGCGGCAGTGAGCACGTCAGCGCAGTGGCGGTGCAGACGGACGCGTTCGGTGGCCGCGCGGCGCAGCACCGCGGCCACCACCACCGCGGTGATCCCCGAACCCACTGCCAGCGGCACCAGCCGTGGCCCGAGCGTGGAGTTCCCGAGGGCGGAGAGGCCCGCCGTCGAGAGCAGGGCCAGGGGCAGCACGGCGAGCCGCCACAGCGCCGCCCCGTCGACGGCTCCGGCGAGCAGTGCCCGGGCGGCGCCGACCGGCTCGGGCGGGGCGACCTCGGACCTCGGAAGCCGCGCCGTCGACAGCACCGGCCACCCAGGCGCGACTGCCGCCGCCCGCTCGGTGGCGATCCGTCGCAGCGCCGGCCGCAGCGCCGCGACGAACGACCGGTGCAGCCGCGTGCCCGCCGCGTCGACGGCCGGTGCGAGGACGGCGGGGAACCGCAGGCGGGCCGCACGGTCGGCCGCCGCGACCCAGGCCCGCGCCTCGACGCCCAGAGCGGCCAGCTCGCGCTCGGCGTCGGCGGTGGCGGCGAGCCGGGCGAGCGCGAGCGCGCCTCGGAGCTCGGCGCGGTGGCTGCCGGTGAGCCGCTCGTGTGCGGCGTGCAGCTCGACGCGCCGCGCCCGCACGGCGTGGGCGAAGCGGTCGAGCGCCGGGGCGGAGCCGTCGGGCAGGGCCGTCATGGACCGCACCTTGACAGGCCCGGCCGCGCCGCGTGGCCGAACGCGGGAAATTGTGTGCGATCGCGAACGGTCAGGACGGCGGGGAGGCCGCCGCTTCCCGCGACCATCCGCGCATACCCGGGTGCCGGCGGCCAGCAGCACCAGCCCGGCACCGAAGGAATACGGCCGCCCGAGCGATGCCTGCCACGGCTACAACACCTTCTGGGCCGACCTGCTGCCCGCGCTGGACCTGCCGTCGGTGGACGCGCAGGCCCCGGCCGAGGGCAAGCTGGAGGGCGACGGCTTCGAGATCGAGACGGTGCTCAGCTGCCGGGTCGCCGCGGCCGACATGTCGATCACCGAAGGGTCGTCGATCGAGCGGTTGAGGATGTTCGGCGAGACCAACCCCCGCGCCTTCGTCGACGGCACCCGGGTCCTGCGTACGCTGCTCGTCGAACACCGGCGGGCCGACCGCCGCCGCAGGGCCGCCCGCCCCCGCTGAGCGGGGAGCGCGCCACCGGAGGAGGAGAGTTTGTGACCAGCGCGTCCGTCGTCATCTGCATCTACACCGACCGGCGCTGGGACGACATCGTCGACGCGGTCTGCTCGGTGGCGGCACAGGACGTGCCGAGCGCCGAGACGATCGTGGTGGTCGACCACAACCCGGCCTTGCTGGAGCGGGCCCGCGCCGAGCTGGTCGGGGTCCGGGTGCTGGCCAATGCGCACGGCCAGGGACTGTCGGGAGCGCGCAACACCGCGATCGGCGTCGCGGTCGGGGACGTCGTCGTCTTCCTCGACGACGACGCGCAAGCGCGTCCCGGCTGGCTCGCCGCGTTGCTCGAGCCCTACTCGGACCCGACGGTCGCCGTTGTCGGCGGCGTGGCGCACCCGCGATGGCCCACCGCGCGGAGCGCACGCGGAGCGCGCGTCGACGGAGCGCGGAGCGCACGCGGAGCGCGCATCGACGGGGCCAGGCCCGCGGTGCTGCCCGGCTCCGCTCCCGACGACCGGGACGCCACCGGGGAGCTGGACTGGATCGTCGGTTGCACCTACACCGGCCAGCCCACCGAGCGGGGCGAGGTGCGCAACGTCATGGGCTGCAACATGTCGCTGCGCCGCGAGGTGTTCGACCGCGTCGGCGGGTTCGCCGAGGACATCGGACGCATCGGCCGCAACCCGCTGGGCTGTGAGGAGACCGAGCTCTGCATCCGCGCCCGGCAGGCCTACCACCGCGCCGGGGAGAAGATCCGGATCGTGTTCGAGCCGCGCGCGCAGGTCGACCACCGCGTCACCGAAGACCGCGTGCAGTGGGGCTACCTGCGTCGACGCAGCTGGGCGGAGGGCCTGTCGAAGGCCGCAGTGTCCAAGCTCGTCGGCAGCGACGACGCCCTGTCCACCGAGCGCAGCTACGTCGCTAAGATCCTTCCGGCGGCCGTGGTGCGGGAGCTGCGCAACGGCCGCGTCACGTCCGCGGCCGCGGTGGTCACGGCGCTCGCGTTCACCGCGGCCGGGTACGCCCGGGGCCGGCTCCCCGGCGCCACCGCCGGCGTCCACCTGTCGTCCGCGGCCTCGCACCGGGCGTGACGGGGCCGCACCCGCCCGTCACCAGCTTCGTCCATCACCGCGCGCGGCTGACCGAGGGCCAGCAGCGGGCCTGGGATCGCTGGTGGGCCGTCCGTGGTCACGACGTCGACGCGCTGGTCACCGGCACCGAGCCCTACGACCCCGCCGTGTGGTTCGGGCGCACCGCCCCGCTCGTGCTGGAGATCGGGTCCGGGATGGGCGAGTCGACGGTCGCGCTGGCGCAGGCGGCACCGGAGACCGACCACCTTGCCGTCGAGGTGTTCGAGCCCGGCCTCGCCCAGCTGCTGATGCGCATCGACGAGGCCGGGCTCGGCAACGTCGCCGTGCTGCGCGGCGACGCCGTGGCGCTGCTGCGCGACTGCCTACCGGCGGGGTCGCTGGACGGGATCCGGATCTTCTTCCCGGATCCCTGGCCCAAGCGCAGGCACCGTAAGCGCCGGCTGGTGCAGCCGGAGTTCGTAGCCCTTGCCGCCTCCCGCCTCCGAGCCGGGGCGTCGCTGCACCTGGCCACCGACTGGGACGACTACGCCGCCCAGATGCGAGTGGTCTGCGACGCCGAACCGCTCCTTGCCGGGGGTCCGACGGCACGTCCGGAATGGCGTCCCGTCACCAAGTTCGAGCAGCGGGCCCGGGTCGAGCGCCGCGACGTGCAGGACCTACTTTATCGATCTTTCGCCTCACTGCCACCTTCCGATCACGGCCGGTGACCGTGTAGGAAGGGGGTCGTCCCCCGACCGGGGCACCGTCGAGTGAGAGGCCCGTCGAGTGAGAGGCCCGTCGAGTGAGGCCCGTCGAGTGAGGCAGGGACGTCGGATGAACCGTGTCGGCCCGATCGCTTGTGACGAGGACGTGTGACGGCGCTCATCACACCTCGCTCCCCCGCATTCCCCGCGTCGACGGTTCCGGCTCCCCGGGATGCCGACTCGGGCTGCCCGGTGGCGAGGCCGCGGCGTATCGGCCCGGTCGATCCCGCCGAGGCGGCGGAGTTCCTGCGCCAGTTCCACGCCGAGACGTCCCCGGCGATGGTGTTCGACCACCGCTGGCGGCAGGTCCGGAGCGAGATCGAGTCCGCCGGCACCTACACCCACACCCACGACGAGCTGACGTTCGGCGCCCGGGTGGCCTGGCGGAACTCGGCACGCTGCATCGGGAGGCTGTACTGGAACAGCCTCAACGTGCGCGACCGGCGGGACGCGGACGGCCCCGCCGACGTGGCCGCCGAGTGCGTCGAGCACCTGCGCGACACCAC
>JAYSXW010000081.1:0-17669 GCA_043716935.1 Pseudonocardia sp. | reverse complement strand
TTCCACCCCAAGGTGTGAGCCGTGCGGCACTCATCCGAGTGGCGCAGACGCAGCCCGATGATCTCGGGCCGCACGCTCCTCGGGGGAGTTCCTGACGTGAGACGTCGCATGATCAGCGTGATGGCCGCGGCGAGCCTGGTGGCTCCGCTGCTGGTCCTGAGCGCGGGGCCGGCCTCGGCCCAGCCGAATTTCACCGCCCAGCCGCTGTCGGTCACGAGCAGGCTGGTGAGCGACAAGGCGCCCACCAGCCGCGTGGCGAAGTCGGACCAGGCGCTGCTGGACCGCACCGACACCGCCGCGGTGCCGATTGTGGTCAAGCTCGACTACGACTCCGTCGCCACCTACGCGGGCGGCGTGAAGGACCTCGCGCCGACCAGCCCCTCGGTCACCGGCCAGCCGCTGACCGACGCGCCGGCCGAGAAGGCCTACGAGGGATTCGCCGCGGGCAAGGAGGCGGCGTTCGCTCGTGACCTGGCCGCGGTCGTGCCCGGCGCGAAGGTCGAGCAGAGCCTGCGCACCGTCTACGGCGGCGTCGCGGTGACCGTCCCGGCCGACAAGGCCGAGGCCGTGCTCGCGATCCCGGGTGTGGTCGCGGTGCAGCAGAACCAGCTGCGGCACAAGCTCACCGACTCCAGCCCCGATTTCCTCGGCGCGCCCACGATCTACCAGGCGCTCGGCGCCGCCGTGCCGGACGCCGGCAAGGGCACGATCCTGGGCAACCTCGACAGCGGCGTCTGGCCCGAGCACCCCTCGCTGGCCGACCAGGGCAACCTGCTCCCGCCGCCGCCCCCGGCCGGGGCACCCGCGCGCGAGTGCAGCTACGGCGACAACCCCCTGACGCCGGCGGTGGACCCGTTCGTCTGCCAGAACAAGCTGATCGGCGGCGCCTACTTCACCCGCGGCTACGACGCCCAGTACAACGGCACGCCGGACGCCGACCCCTATGCGGGCACCGCGCGCGACTACGAGGGCCACGGCACCCACACCGCGACGACCTCGGGCGGCAACGTCGTCGACAACGTGTCGATCCTGGGCTCGGCGCTGCCCTCCATCCACGGCCTCGCTCCGGGGGCATCGGTCATGGAGTACAAGGTCTGCGGCCCGCTGGGCTGCTTCTCCGCCGACTCCGCCGCTGCCGTCGGACAGGCCATCAAGGACGGCATCGACGTCATCAACTTCTCGATCTCCGGAGGCACCGACCCCTTCACCGATCCCGTCGAGCTGGCCTTCCTCGACGCCTACGCGGCGGACGTGTTCGTCTCCGCCTCGGCCGGCAACGAGGGTCCCGCCGCCGGCACGGCGAACCACCTCTCGCCGTGGGTCACGAGCGTGGCCGCATCGACGCAGAAGCGGGAGTTCTTCTCCACGCTGACGCTCACCGCGGCCGGCGGCGCCACCTTCGCCGTCGACGGCGCTTCCATCACCCAGGGTGTGGGACCGCTGCCGGTCGTACTGTCCAGCGCGGCCCCCTACAGCAGCCTGCTCTGCGACAAGCCGGCTCCGGCCGGCTCGCTGACCGGCGTGATCGTGGCGTGCCAGCGCGGCGGCAACGGCCGCATCGAGAAGGGTTACAACGTCAAGCAGGGCGGCGCGGCGGGCATGGTGCTTTACAACCCGACGCTCGCCGACACGGAGACCGACAACCACTGGGTGCCCGCCGTACACCTCGCCGATGGCACCGCGTTCCTCGCCTTCATGGCGGCCAACACCGGTGTGGTCGGCTCGTTCACCGCCGGCCAGGCCCGCCAGGGCACCGGTGACGTCATGGCCGCGTTCTCCTCGCGCGGCCCGGGCGGGCCCACCCTCAAGCCCGACCTGACCGCCCCCGGCGTGCAGATCCTCGCCGGCCACACCCCCACTCCGGTGGGCGTCACCGGTGGCCCTCCGGGTGAGCTGTACCAGGCCATCGCGGGTACCTCGATGTCGTCGCCGCACGTCGCGGGCGCGGCGCTGCTGGTGCGGGCGCTGCACCCGACGTGGACGCCCGGCCAGATCCGCTCGGCCCTGATGACCACCGCCACCACCGCGGTGGTCAAGGAGGATCTGAAGACCCCCGCCGACCCGTTCGACCTCGGCGCGGGCCGCATCGACCTGTCCCAGGCCGGCTCCGCGGCGCTGACGTTCGACGAGACCGCGTCGAACATGCTACTGCTGGGCAACGACCCGGTCACCGCGGTCAACCTCAACATCCCGTCGGTGGACGCCCCGGTGCTGCCGGGGCGGCTCACCACCACCCGGCGCGCGATCAACGTCACCAACCGTCCGGTGCTGTTCGAGGCGCAGACCACCGCTCCCGCGGGCAGCTCGATCACCGTGACGCCGTCGCGGTTCACCGTGCCGGCCGGTCGGGCGATCGACCTGAAGATCATCATCACCTCGCGCACCCCGACCGGCAAGCAGAACTTCGGGGAGATCCGGCTGGTTCCGCGGGGCGCGAACAGCGGTCCGGCGCTGCACATGCCGGTGGCGTTCGTGCCCCAGCAGGGCGGCGTGACATTGACCAGCGGCTGCAGCCCGCAGTCGATCGCGCTGCGTGGCACGACGACCTGCACGGTGACGGCCCAGAACACGTCGTTCACCGACACCGTGGCGGACCTGACCACGACCGTCAGCCGCGAGCTGCGGATACGCAGCGCCACCGGCGCCACGGTGCTGCGGGACGGCACCGTCGACAAGCGCAACGTCGTACTCAAGGGCAACCAGCCCGGCGTGCCGGCGGTCGACCCGGGTCCGTCGCCGGCGGGTTACCTCCCGCTCGACGCCTTCGGCATCGCGCCCGCCCCGATCGGTGACGAGGAGTTCCAGACGCTCAACGTGCCGGCCTACGTGTTCGCCGGCGTCACGTACACCACGATCAGCATCAGCTCCAACGGCTTCATCGTGGCCGGCACGGCGACCGCCGGCGACCAGAACTTCGAGCCGCCCGCCGGCCCGAACCCGGCGCCGCCCAACACCATGGTGGCGCCGTTCTGGACCGACTTCGACGGCACGGGCGCCCCGGGCGTTCTCGCCGGCACCCTCACCGACTCGGCCGCCGGCAAGTCCTGGATCGTCGTCGAGCACCGGGTGAACGTCTACGGCACCGCGAGCCAGCGGGTGTTCGAGACCTGGATCGGGATCAACGGCACCGAGGACATCTCGTTCGCCTACGACCCGACCAACCTCCCGGCCGACCCGGCCGGCCAGCCGTTCGCCGTCGGTGCGGAGAACATCGCAGGCGAGGGCGACATCGAGGCCGTCCTGCCCACCGGCGACCTACGGGTGGTCAGCACCACGCCCACCCCGGGCGACTCGGCGAGCTACACGGTGGCTGTGGAGGGCCGGCTGCCCGGCACCGGCACGGTCACCTCGCGGCTGACGAGCCCGATCGTGCCCGGCACGACGATCGTCCGCACCCCCGTGGAGGTGCGTCGCCGCTGATCCGCACGGCAGACTGACCACATGACGCGCCCGTCGACACCGGCCCTGCTCCTGGCCGTGCTGGTGTCGGCGGGCTGCGGCGTTCCCGCATCGAGCCAGGGAGGTCCCGCAGTGCCCGACGAACTGACGATCACCGTCGACGACGGCACCGGCGGAGCACCACTGCGGTGGACGCTCACCTGCGACCCGCTCGGCGGCGACCACCCCGACCCCGCCGCGGCCTGCGCCGCCCTCGACCGGGCCCGCGCCCCCTTCGACCCCGTCCCGGCCGGCATGAACTGCACGATGATCTACGGCGGCCCGCAGACCGCCACCGTCACCGGCACCTGGCACGGCGAGCCGGTGCAGGCCTCCTACCAGCGCACCGACGGCTGCGAGATCGCCCGCTGGAACACCCTCGCCGCCGTCCTCGGCTCGGGAGGCAGCGGCTCCTGAGCAACATGATCACCGTCGCGGTGAGGGACCTGCACCGATGAGTCGCCGGAACCGCAGGCGGTGATCGTCGACCGGCTCAGCTCTGCGGCGGCATCCAGCGGTCGGTGCGCTCCATTCCCGCGGCGCGGCCCTTGCCCGAGATGACCAGCGCCATCTTGCGGGACGCCTCGTCGATCATCTCGTCGCCGATCATGGCTGACCCCTTCTTGCCGCCGGCCTCGGAGGTGAAGTACTGGTAGGCGTCGAGGATGTTCTCGGCGTGGTCGTAGTCGGCCTGCAGCGGCGAGTACGTCTCGTTGGCCGCGTCGATCTGGCCGGGGTGCAGCACCCACTTGCCGTCGAAACCGAGCGCCGCGGAGCGGCCGGCGATGCGGCGGAACGCGTCGACGTCGCGGATCTGCAGGAACGGGCCGTCGATGGCGTGACAGTCGTGCGCGCGGGCGGCCATCAGGATGCTCATGAGGATGTGGTGGTATGCGTCGCCGACGTCGTAGCCGGGAGGCTGCTCGCCGACCACCAGGCTCTTCATATTGATCGAGGCCATGAAGTCGGCCGGGCCGAAGACGATCGCCTCGACCCGCGGGGACGCCGTCGCGATCGCTTGGACGTTGATCAGGCCCAACGCGTTCTCGATCTGCGCCTCGATGCCGATCCGGCCGACCTCGTAGCCCATTGTCTTCTCGATCTGGGTGAGCAGCAGGTCCAGCGCGACGACCTGCTCGGCCGTCTGCACCTTCGGCAGCATGATCGCGTCGAGGTTCGCGCCGGCGCCCTCCACGACCTCGGTGACGTCCCGGTAGGTCCACTCGGTGGTCCAGTCGTTGACGCGGACGACCCGGATCTTGCTGCCCCAGCCGCCCTCGTTCAGCGCGGCGACGACGGTCTTGCGCGCAGCGGGCTTGGCCAACGGCGCGCAGGCGTCCTCCAGATCCAGGAAGACCTCGTCCGGGTTCAGCGTCCGGGCCTTGTCGACGAACTTCTGGCTGGAGCCCGGCACCGCCAGGCAGGACCGGCGGGCACGCAACTGGCTGGTCATCGCGGAACTCCTCGTCGAGATCGGCTGGGTCGAGATCGGCTGGGTCGAGATCGGATGTTGGCACGTCGAGCACGGCGTGGTCGCCCGAGGTGACTGGTTTCTCAGGCCGGCGCCGAGGTCCGCGGGGGGAGTGCGAGCAGCTCACCGCGGGCCACAGCCGCGACACTGCCGCCGACCGAGGTGGCGATCGCCGCCCCGTCCCGGGCCTCGACGCCCAGGGCCAGCGTCGACGGTCGGCCGATCTCCGCGCCCTGGTCGATCACGAGCTCCGACGGGCCGTTCGGCAGGACCCCCCGGTCGACGAGGAACACCCCCAGCGCGACAGCCGCCGAGCCGGTGGCCGGGTCCTCGACCACGCCCGCTTCGGGCGCGAACATCCGCAGGTGGGCGCGGGCACCGTGGAGGGCGACGACGGCCAGCCCTGTCAGGTCCGCCCCGCTCGTGGCGGACCGCAGGACGGCGGCCGTCGGCGCAGAGGCGCGGGCCACGGCATCCGCCCGGACGACCACGAACGCGTACGGCACCCCGGCCGCGGCGACACCGGCGGGGACGGCGGGATCGAGGTCGTCGGGCGTGAGTCCCACGGCGGCCGCGAGCGCGGCGCCTTCGAGGGACGCGCCGACGATCGGGGCGCCACCGGTCACCCGTGCCCCGTGGGCGTCGACGGTGACCGGCAGCAGCCCGGCTCCGCACTCCTGCACGACCTCGCCGGGGGGGATCAGACCGGCGCGGGCCAGCACCCACGCCGATCCGACGCTCGGGTGCCCGGCGAACGGCAACTCCCGGGCCGGGGTGAAGATCCGCAGCCGGTAGTCCGCCGGGCCGCTGGGCGGGAGCACGAACGTCGTCTCCGACAGCCCGAACTCGGCTGCGATCGCCTGCATCGCTGCGGTGTCGAGGGCTGCGGTGTCGAGGTGCCCGGCGCCGTGGACGACGGCCAGCGGGTTGCCCGCGTAGGGACGATCGGTGAAGACGTCGACGACGTCGTAGGAGAGGTTCATGGGCTCAGGTGTACAGCTCCGGCTCGAGCTCGTTGACCTTGACGAGCAGCCCGCCGGGCGCCACGAGCTGCAGCTGCCGGCCGAACGCCTCGTCGCGGGCCGGCTGGGTCATCTCCACCCCGGCGGCGCGCAGCCGCTCCTCGATCTCGGCTAGACCGGAGGTGGCGAAGTTGAGCTCCACGGTGCCCTCGCCCTGCTCCGGGTTGGCCGGATGCGCCAGCAGGCCGATCTCGGCCCCTGCCAGGCGCATCAACACCCAGTCGCCGTCGCGGCTGCCGTGCACGACGGTGCCCCCCAGGGCCTCGTAGAACGAGACGGAGGCGGCCATGTCCTCGACGTGAACCATCGGTTGCATACGGAGCTCGGTCACGGTTTCCTCCTCGATCGCGGTGAGATGACGATGTAGCACCCGGGCCACCAGGTCCGACAACGACAGCTGCTCGTCGATCGCCCGGTGCTTGACCCGGCGGACCAGGTCGGTCGAGAGGGTCACGTTGAACTGCTGACGAGCGGCCATGCCGAATCCTAGCATGCTAGCAACCTAGGGGACGTCACGGACGCTCTACGATCACCCCATGGCATCCGATCGCGTGTTCGTAGCCCGGCTGGTGGGCCTCGCCGTGTTCGGGCCCGACGGCGAGCGCATCGGCAAGGTGCGCGATCTCGTCGCGACGCTGCGGGTGGACGCCAGTCCACCGCGCGTGCTGGGGATCGTCGTCGAGATGGTCACGCGTCGCCGGATCTTCGTCCCGATGCTGCGCGTGACGTCGATCGACGCGGGTGCGGTGACGCTGGCGACGGGCTCGGTGAGCCTGCGCGGGTTCACCCAGCGGGCCAACGAGACGCTGGTGGTGGGCCAGCTCCTCGACGCGCCGGTTCGGTTGGTGGAGGACGACTCGGCGGCCGTGGTCGTCGACGCGGGCATTGAGACGACGCGGTCGCGGGACTGGGTCGTCGTGCGGCTCGCGGTGCGCGCTCCGCGCCACGGGCTCTCCCGGCGGGGCCACGTGCACGTGGTGGCCTGGACCGCGGTGACCGGGCTGACGCTGTCGGACCGGCAGGGCACCTCGGGCCTGCTGTCGGTGTTCGAGACGATGCGGGCCGCCGACGTCGCAGGCGCGCTCGGGGCGCTGCCGGAAAAGCGCCAGTTCGAAGTCGTCGACGCGCTCGATGACGAGCGGCTGGCCGACGTGTTCGAGGAGATGCCGGAGACCGACCAGCGACGGCTGCTGGCCCATCTCGACGTCGAACGGGCGGCGGACGTGCTGGAGGCCATGTCCCCCGACGACGCGGCCGACCTGCTCGGCGAACTGCCCGACGCCGACGCACACGCGCTGCTGGCGCTGATGCAGCCGCAGGAGTCGGCACCGGTGCGGCGGCTGCTGACCTACTCGTCGGACACCGCCGGCGGGCTGATGACACCCGAGCCGATCATCCTGCGCCCGGACGCCACCGTCGCCGAGGCGCTGGCCCACATCCGCAACCCCGACATCCCGCCGGCCCTGGCCAGCATGGTGTTCGTCTGCCGCTCCCCGGCCGAGACGCCCACCGGCCGGTACCTCGGCTGCGCCCACGCCCAGCGACTGCTCCGCGAGGCGCCGTTCGAGCTGGTGGCGGGCGTGGTGGACACCGATCTCGCGCAGCTGCACCCCAACGCCACCCTCGGGGAGATCGCCCGCTACTTCGCCGCGTACAACCTCGTGGCGGGGCCCGTCGTCGATGCCGAGGACCATCTCCTGGGCGCCGTCACAGTCGACGACGTGCTGGATCACCTGCTGCCGCCCGACTGGCGCGACCGGCACGAGCAGGAGGTCACCGATGCCTGAGAACTCCACCCGTCGACGGCTCGACCGTCCCGGCCGGGCCGGGTTCGAGATCGACCCCGAGTGGTTCGCGCGGTTCTCCGAGCGTATCGCCCGGTTCCTGGGCACCGGCCGGTTCCTCGCCATCCAGACGGTGCTGGTCATCGTCTGGATCGCCGTGAACCTGGTGGCGGTGAACCTGCGGTGGGACCCCTACCCCTTCATCCTGCTCAACCTGGCCTTCTCCACCCAGGCCGCCTACGCCGCGCCGCTGATCCTGCTGGCACAGAACCGGCAGGACGACCGCGACCGCGTCTCCCTGGAGGCCGATCGTGCCCGCGCCGAACGCACGAGGGCCGACACCGAATACCTGGCCCGCGAGCTGGCGGCGCTGCGGCTGGCCGTGGGAGAGGTCGTGACGCGCGATTTTTTGCGGGGCGAGCTGGACCGGATCGCGCGCCGGTCAGTCGACCAGTAACCGGCTGATCCGCTCCAGCTCGTCGAGGTCGTCGTCGGCCAGCCGCGCCGCGAAGTGGCGCACCACTCCGGTGAGGTGGGTGCGGGCCGCCACCCGCAGGCGAGAGAGCCCCGCATCGGTCAGTTGCGCCGCCACCCCGCGACCGTCGGACTCCACCCGGCTGCGGCTGACCAGCCCGGCCCGTTCCAGCCGGTCGACCAGGCGCGTGACGCCCGAACGCGACAGCAGCACCGCATCGGCCAGCTCGGTCATGCGCAGGAGCCGGTTCGGGGCCTCGGCGAGCTGCACCAGCACGTCGTACGCGGCGAGTGACAGCTCCTGCTCAGCCACCAGCTCGGTCTCCAGAGCCCGGGTGATCGTCGCGTGGGCGCGCAGGAATGCCCGCCATGCAGCCAGCTGTTCGCGTGTCGGCCCGTGCCTGCCCGTCGCGATGTCTGCCACCCGTAGGATGCTACGGACGCCGGTGGCGCAGGGCACGGACGTAGCATGAGACGGGCGCGGCGGGAGCCGCGCGCGTGTCGCCAGGAAGGCTCTGATGTCCACCACCACGAACAGCACGATCGAGCAGGCCGTGCACGCCGCGCTGGCCACGGTCGAGGATCCGGAGATCCACAAGCCGATCACCGACCTCGGGATGGTCAAGGGCGTCGCGGTGTCCCCGGAGGGCGTCGCCGCCGTCGGCGTCTTCCTCACGGTGGCCGGCTGCCCGATGAGGGACACGATCACCACGCGGGTCACCGAGGCCGTCTCGAGGGTGCCCGGCGTCACGTCCGTGCAGGTGGAGCTCGACGTCATGAACGACGAGCAGCGCACCGAGCTGCGCCGGGGCCTGCGCGGTGACGCCGCCGAGCCCGTCATCCCGTTCGCGCAGCCCGGCTCGCTCACCCGCGTGTACTGCGTGGCGTCGGGCAAGGGCGGGGTCGGCAAGTCCTCGGTCACCGTGAACCTGGCCGCCGCGATGGCGGCGCGCGGGCTCTCGGTCGGCGTGGTCGACGCCGACATCTACGGCCACTCCGTGCCCCGCATGCTCGGCACCACCGCCCGGCCCACCCAGGTCGACAACATGATCATGCCGCCGCAGGCGCACGGCGTGAAGGTGATCTCGATCGGCATGTTCACCCCGGGCAACGAGGCCGTCGTGTGGCGCGGCCCGATGCTGCACCGCGCGCTGCAGCAGTTCCTCGCCGACGTGTTCTGGGGCGATCTCGACGTCCTGCTCCTCGACCTGCCCCCCGGCACCGGGGACATCGCGATCTCCACCGCCCAGCTGATCCCCAACGCCGAGCTGCTCGTCGTCACCACCCCGCAGCAGGCCGCCGCGGAGGTCGCCGAACGGGCGGGCTCCATCGCGCTGCAGACCCGGCAGCGCCTCGCCGGCGTCGTCGAGAACATGTCGTGGATGGAGCTGCCCGACGGCAGCCGGATGGAGGTGTTCGGCAGCGGCGGTGGCCAGGCGGTGGCCGACTCGCTGACCCGGGCCCTCGGTGCACCGGTTCCGCTGCTCGGTCAGATCCCGCTGGAGACGCGCCTGCGCGAGTGCGGCGACGCGGGCACCCCGATCGTGCTGGCCGACCCGGCGAGCCCGGCGGCCAGAGCGCTGCAGGCGGTGTCGGACAAGCTGACCACCCGGGCTCGGGGCCTGGCGGGCATGAGCCTGAACATCAGCCCGGTCCGTACCTAGCACCCGTGGACCCCGCGGACCTGAGCGCCGTCGAGCTACTCGCCGCCTACGCCGGCGGCGAGCTGTCGCCGGTGGAGGCCACCCGGGCCGTGCTCGATCGCATCGCCGAGCGCAACGATTCCGTCAACGCGTTCTGTCTCGTCGACGCCGACGGCGCCCTGGCCGCAGCCAGGGCGTCGCAGGCGCGGTGGCGGGCGGGTACACCCGAGGGGCTGATCGACGGTGTCCCCGTTTCGATCAAGGACCTGATCCTCACCGACGGTCTGCCGACGCTGCGCGGCTCGCGCACCATCGACCCGGCTGGCCCCTGGACCGTCGACGCCCCGGCCACGGCCCGGATCCGGGAGCACCACGGGGTGATCGTCGGCAAGACCAGCACTCCCGAACTGGGATGGAAGGGCGTCACCGACTCCCCGCTCACCGGCGTCACCCGCAACCCGTGGGACCCCACGCGCACCGCGGGCGGCTCGTCCGGCGGGAGCGCGGCGGCCGTCGCGCTCGGGATGGGACCGCTCTCGCTCGGTACCGACGGCGGCGGTTCGGTGCGCATCCCGGCCGCCTTCAGCGGCGTCACCACGCTCAAGCCCACCTACGGCCGGGTGCCGCTTTACCCGGCCAGCCCGTTCGGCACGCTCTCGCACGTCGGACCGATGACGCGCACCGCCGCCGACGCCGCCCTGCTGCTCGACGTCGTCTCCGGGGGCGACCCGCGCGATGCGTGGGCGCTGCCGCCCGCAGGATCCGCCGTCGGTGCGCTGGACACCCACGTGGCCGGCCTCCGGATCGCCGTCAGCCCGACGCTCGGGTACGCCGAGGTCCAGCCGGGCATCGCGCGGGCGTTCGCGACGGCGTGTGACGTGTTCGCGTCGCTGGGCGCGCTGGTGGAGGAGGCCGATCCCGGCTTCGCCGATCCGATCGAGGCGTTCGAGACGCTGTGGTTCGCCGGCGCCGCAGCGTCCCTGGCCCCGATCGCCGATCGCTCCGGCATGGACCCCGGGCTCGTCGAGATCGCCGTACAGGGCGCCCGCACCAGCGCGGTGCGGTACCTGACGGCGATGGCGGTGCGCAACGAACTCGGCGCGCTCATGGGCGAGTTCCACACCCGCTACGACCTGCTGCTGACCCCGACCCTGCCGATCCCCGCGTTCGAGGCCGGCGCCGAGGTACCCGCGCGCTGGCCGCGGCGGCGCTGGACGTCCTGGACGCCGTTCACCTACCCGTTCAACATGACCCAGCAGCCCGCGGCGAGCGTGCCGTGCGGCTTCGTCAGCACCCGGACCTCGACGCTGCCGGCCGGCCTGCAGATCGTCGGCCCCCGCCACGGCGACCACGTGGTCCTGGCGGCGGCGCACGCCTACCAGCAGTCGACGGACTGGCACCTGTCGTCGCCCCCCACCTGAAACTTCCCTTCCCGAACCACCGCACTCCTGGGCTGCGGCATCGGAGGGATCAGCCGCATCACGGGCTGAGGTGCGGTCAGGGGACGGGAGCGCGAGAGGCCACCAGGGTGCGCAGCGCAGTCAGGGCGTCGTGCTGATTTCGGCGGACGGGCTCGGTGGTCGTTCCCAGCGCCGCGGCCGTGTCGGCCAGCGACAGACGGCCGATGACCCGCAGGATCAGGACGCCCCGCTCGGCCGGCGCCAGCCGGGCGAGCAGCGAAGGCAGCTCGCTTCCGGGACCCCGCAGATCTGGGGCGGTGCGGTAGGCGGCGTCGGCGTGCTCGCTCGTGATCGTCACGATCCGCGCAAAGAACGGCTGCGCACCCGGATCGGGCCGACCGATCTCCACCGCGACGTGGGCGAGGACGTGGGCGCTCACGTCCTGGACACCATCGGCCGGGCCGAGGCGGGCCCGACACCAGTTCTCGACGAACGGGCGTACGCGCTCGACGACATCGTCGTGGGCGGTAGCGTCACCCTCCCGGGCGGCGGCACCGAGGAACTCGAGATCGTCGACGAACCCGGACATGCAGTCGCGTCGCCCCTTTCTCGGCCGCTGATTCTGCAACCCAACCAAGATTTGCCGCAAGATTCGATGCCCGATCAGCCACGTCCGCGACTACTTCGGGTGATCCGCTACTTCTTGCGCGCACTGCTGGGCAAAATCTTGCCCGCAGACACCGTCCACGCGATGATTCCGGTATGGAATCCTCCTCCGTGCGGGTCCTCGTGGCGACCTCGCTCGCGCGCGTCATCGGGCCCCGCCTGTCCGAGGCGTTCACCCCGGGCGGCGTCACGCTGGCGGTCGACGAGGGCCAGATCCGAGCCGCTGTGGCCGAAGGCCTCCGCTTCGACGTGGTCGTCACCGACCTGACATGGAACGACATCGCACTGGAGTACCGGTTCGACGGCCTGGACGTCCTCGACCTGGTCCACAACTCGGGCCGGGCCGCGCCCGTGGTGTTCGCCGTACAGGGCCACGGCATCGAGAGCGACCACATCGACGAGGCGGTCGATCGCCCCGGGGTGGCCGGCTTCGTCCGCAAGGCCGGGGGCATCGAGACCCTGATACCCGTGCTGCGTCAGGCGGCGGCCGGGCGGCCGCTGCCGGCGTCACCCCCGCCCGACCGGCCCACCGTCCACGACTACTTCGCCAACGGCAGGCGCGGTGAGACCGCCGCCCGGATGGCGGGCGCCATCGCCGCGCGCCGGGCATCGAACTACGACACGCTCGCCGCCACCGCGCGCTGCTCCCGCAACACCGCCATCAAGCTGGTGGACAGGTACGTGGGGCCGCTGATCCGGGAGCGCAGCGAGCACCCGCTCGACGTGCCACTCACCGCGCAGGTCGTGTATCGCTGGTGCGGGGAGCACTCCCGCTACCTCGTGAGCTGGTGCCGGCGCCACGGCCACGACGACGTGCTCGCACCCCCGATCATCCGCGTCCCCTGACCTGCGCCGTCCTGGCCTGCGCCGCCTTGACCTGCGCCACTTCCCATCGGGGCAGCACGTCACCCACCGACCACCAGCGATGGCGCGATGCGGCGTTGGCACAATCAGCTCCGCTGAAGGACTACCTCTCCGCGCCAGCGAGCCCGAACAGGAGCTGACGACCCGATCTTGATCGCATCACCACCCTCCTCCGGCCGTGCCGTGATCGGTCTCGGCGCCCGGCTACGCGCACTCCGTGAGGGCGCCGGGTTCTCCGGCGCCGAGCTGGCGGCCGCGCTCGGGTCCGGCTGGCGGCAGTCCAAGAACTCCAAGCCCGAGACCGGACGCCAGCTCCCAACCCTGAACGAAATCACGGAGTGGGCGGCGGCCACCGGCGCCGATCCGCAGCCGCTCGTGGCGTTGCGCTCCAGGGCGTCGGCCGAGTACGGGTCCTGGAAGGAACGGACAGCGGGCGCAGGCAGTGCACTCGCGCGGCAGGATCAGGTCGACGCGCTGGCCAGATCCTGCACGTTCCTCGCGGAGTTCCGGGCGGTGCTGATCCCCGGCTATCTGCAGACGCCCGACTACATGAAGGACCTGGCCGCCGGTGACGAATTCCTGGCCGACGGGCGGTAACGGCTCGACCCTCAGGTGGCGTCGGGATCGATCGGGGGGCGCGCGTTCTTGGTCAACGCGGGGGCCGGAGCCGCGGCCGCACCGTTGCCGTTGGTCGTGGTGAGGTCCGGCGCGGGGGTCACCGGGGTGCCGAAGCCGCTGGGCTTGACCGGCGAGTCGTCGCCGAAGAAGGCACTCGTGGCCGCGGTTCGGGGGTTGAAGTTGCGCAGGCCGCGCAGCTCCTCCAGGGGCTTGCGCAGCTCGTCGAACTCGGGGCCCAGCTCCCCGCGCAAATGCTCCCGGGCACCGTTGGCGTACTCCTTGACCTGCCGGATGGACTTGCCCATCCATGCGGCGGCGGACGGGAGCCGCTCGGGGCCGAGGATGAACAGCCCGGCGACGATCAGCACCAGGATCTCGCCCCAACCCACACTGTCGAACACCGCCCCACCTTACCGGTCAGTCGGACGTCAGGACGACCTGCACGGTCAACGGCCGGCCCGCTCGAACCAGCCCGACCGCCACGGTGTCCCCGGGATTGCGTTCCCGCACGGCGACGACGAGCTCGTCGGCGCCGGCGATGGACCGGTCCGCCACCGTGACGATGACGTCGCCCTCGACGATGCCGGCCAGCGCCGCGGCGCCGCCCTGCTGCACGTTCTGCACCTGCGCACCGTCGGTGGTGCCGTCACTGACCGAGCGGGCGTTGATGCCGATCTCCGCGTGCCGCACCACCCCGGTGCGGATCAGCTCGTCGGCGATCACCCTGGCGTCGTCGATGGGGATGGCGAAGCCGAGCCCGATGGAGCCGCCCTCGCCGACGCCGATGCTGCGGATGGCGGTGTTGATGCCGACGACGGCGCCGGTCGAGTCCACCAGCGGGCCGCCGGAGTTGCCGGGGTTGATCGCCGCGTCGGTCTGGATGGCGTCGATCACGGCGTTGGTGTCGCTGCCGCTGCTGTCCAGCCGAACGGGCCGGTTCAGGGCGCTGACGATGCCGACGGTGACGGTGCCGGCCAGCCCCAGCGGCGAGCCGATGGCGAGCACGCCGTCACCGACCGCAAGCCCGGCGGACGAGCCGATGCTCGCGACCACCGGGTTGGCGATCTCGACCTTGACCACGGCCAGGTCCGTCTTCGGGTCCCGTCCGACGATCCGGGCCGCCGTGCGCGTGCCGTCGCTGAAGACCGCCTCGATGCTGGCGCCCTGCGCCTGCGCCGCCGGGGCGACGACGTGGTTGTTGGTGAGCACATAGCCCGCCGGGTCGATGACGACCCCCGAGCCGGTGCCACCCCCGTCCCCCAGGCGGACCTCGATCGAGACCACGGCCGGGACGGTGCGGGCGGCGACATCGGCCACCGAGCCCGGCGGCCGCTCCTTCGCTGCGACGGCGCGGGTGATCGTGGGATCGGGATCGGTGAGCCCGGCCGCGCCCTCGGCCGTCAGCCGACCGACCAGCCCGCCCGCGGCGCCGACGAGCAGCGCGACCAGCGCCAGCGCGGCCAGGGCCCGAGAGTGCACGCGGCGGCCGAACAGCAGCTCCCGCAGGCTCAGCCGGGCCCCGATCCCCTGCGGCGACGCCGTCGACGGCCCGGCCGACCCGGCAGGTGGGCCGAGTGCTGCGGTGCTGCCCGGGTCCCGCCACGGGTCGCGGGCCGCGTCGGCGTCCCAGAACGCGTCCGGTCCCGCGGCCGGACCGGGGCCGGAGCCGGGTGGGCGTTGCAGCGACGGCTCCGCTGCGTCGGGCCGGCCGAACGCGCTCGCCAGCGCCCGCGGTGGGACCGGGGCGGCCTTGGGCGGATCGAGTGGCGCACCGCCAGCGGAGAAGCCGCCGTCCACGCCACCGGGCCGGCCGAACGCAGCGGCGTCGGCGGGCTCGACCGGGGGCCGCTCGACGGGCCGGGGACCGAGGCGCGGCGGTTCGGCGTGGGCCACGGCCACTCCGTTCGAGTCGGGAGTGCCGCGATCGGAGGTACTGCCCTCCGTGGTCATCGCTCTCCCCGCCCCGCCCGCGCCGTTGTCCTACGCGGTGCCTGTGACCCGCCATGCCTGTCGCTGCGGGTCAGCCTGCCGCAGCAGCGGTGAAGTCCGCGTAGCCGAGCGCAGGCGGATCAGGGCAGGCCGAGGTGAGCGCTGGATCCGACCGGGCGGTGCAGGCCGCCGAGGAGGTAGGCCGGGTCGTCGTCCTGGCCGAGAGCGGGGACCACGGCCGGCAGCCGGAGCCGGGCGTCGATGACGGCGGATGGGCGAGCCGAAGCCGGCACGCCCAGCACGGAGCCTCCGAGGAGGCCGCGGTCGGTCGGCGGGGTGGTCGTGGACCCGGCGGGCGCGCCGAGGGCGAGCGCGCCGAGGGCGAGCCCGGACACCGCGACCCCCGTGCCCAGCCGCATTCCGCGCACGGCTCGACGCCGGTCGTGACCGTCACCCGCAGGATACTCGGGACGGCGCTGATCAGGCCTGCGCTGGTCGGTCCGGGACCGGGTGTGCCGGGGCCGCTCGGCACGCTCGGGACGCAGCACGGAGACGAGCTGGCCATCGGCGGTCATGGCGAGTCCGGCCGGGACGCTCGGCAGGTCGGTGTCCTGCGGGATGGAGCCGAGCCGCGAGAGCAGGGCCATGGGCAGGCTGGGGCACGGCGCGACCCGCACCGCCGTGCGGGCCTGGCCCTGGGTGACGACCTGTGCGGAGCATTCCGCACACTCCTGGAGGTGCTGAGCGGCGCGGATGCGCGGGCCGTGGGCGAGCTCGCCGTCGACGAACGCGACGATCGCGTCGGACGACAGGTGGTCCGATCCCCAGTCGGGAGCCGTGACCGTGATGCGCCAGCGACCCTCGTTCACCCGTGGACCTCCTCCAGCACTGCCCGAACCGATCCGTCCTGCGCCAGCGCGCGGCGCCGCTCGAGAGCGCCACGCAGCGCCGTGCGGCCGCGGTGGATCCTGCTCCTCACCGTACCCAGCTTCACCCCGAGCGTGGTACCGATCTCCTCATAGGACAGGCCTTCGACGTCACACAGCACGACGGCGGCGCGGAACTCCGGGGCCAGCTCGTCCAGCGCAGCTTGCAACATCGGGTCGAGGTGGGTGTCGGAGAAGACCTGCTCCGGCTCCGGGCCGAGCCCGGGCAGCCGGTCGGTGTCCTCGGGCAGCGCCTCCATCCGGATGCGGGCGCGGCGGCGGACCATGTCGAGGAAGAGATTGGTGGTGATGCGGTGCAGCCAGCCCTCGAAGGTGCCCGGCTTATAGGACGCGAGCGACCGGAACACCCGGACGAACGTCTCCTGGGTGAGGTCCTCGGCGTCGTGCTGGTTGCCGGTGAGGCGGTAGGCGAGCCGATAGACCCGGTCGGCGTGCTGCCGGACGACCTCGTCCCAGCTCGGGGGCGTCCACTCGGCTCCGTCGCCGGGGAGCGCCGCGGCACCAGGCAGCGCATCGCTGCCGGAGCCCGAAGCCTTTCCGTCGGTCATCGTGGTGTCGTACCTCCTGCGGCGGGACGTGCCTGCGGTCCAACGGGGCCGGATGGGAATGGTTCCCGGCCCTGCACCGGTCGACGACCCCGACCGATGCCCCTCACCGTGCCCTACACCCATGACAGTCGGGTGAGAAGGCCCTGAGAGAAACCTGTGAAGTACGACGGACCGTGCTGCGCCTGCGCGACGGGTGCCGCACCGCCGACGCACTCACTCCCGCGGAGGCGGGTGCGTAGCAGTAACCTCTCGTCCATGATCGGGCTCGAGTACGTCGAGGGTTTCCTCGCCGAGGACGACGTACTGATCGGCGCACGCGTGGCGTCCGCGGACCGGGGCCTGGTCGCGGTCGGCGCCGGCGCCGGGGCGGGCCTGCGGTTCCTCGCCGCCACGATCGGCGCGAAGGCCGTCGTCGAGATCGGGACGGGCGCGGGCGTCAGCGGGTTGTGGCTGTTGCGCGGGATGGTGCCCGACGGCGTGCTCACCTCCATCGACGTCGATCCGGAGCACCAGCGGGCCGCCCGCACCGCGTTCACCGCCGCCGGGCACGGCCCGTCACGGTTGCGGCTGATCAACGGCATGGGCCTCGACGTCCTACCGCGCCTCACCGACGGCGCGTACGACCTGGTGTTCGTCGACAGCGAACCCGTCGAGTACCCACGCTACCTCGACGAGGCCGTTCGGCTGCTGCGCGTCGGCGGGCTCGTGGTGCTGAGCGGGGTGCTGGCCCTGGACGGGGACGGGGACGGGGACGACGCCGTGGCGGAGGCGACACGGCAGGCCCGCGAGGACGACCGGCTCGTACCCGTGCTCCTGGCCCTGGGCGACGGCCTGCTGGCCGCGGTCAAGACGGGCTGAGCGGCGC
>JAYSXW010000009.1:0-6540 GCA_043716935.1 Pseudonocardia sp. | reverse complement strand
GCTCGGGGTCGAGCACGGACCCGGCCACGCCGAGCAGCGCCTGGGCGAGGTCCGCGTGCAGGGCCAGCACCCCCGGCACCGCCAGGGCGCGGCGGGCCGCGATCCGCGCCACCACCGTGTCGGCGACGTGTACGCCCACCGTCGGCTCCTGCTGCTCGCCGGGCCCGGTCACGACCGCTCCTCCTCGTACAGGTCGACCACCACGATGTCGACGCGCCGCACCGGCACCCCGAGCGCCTGCTCCGCGGCGACGATCACCATCTGCCGGACCCGCGCTGTCACCGAAGCGAGGTCGACGCCGAACCGGGCTGCGACCGTGATCGTCACATCGGTCGGGTGTCCGCCACCGGCCGGCCCGCCGTCGTGCCGATGGCCGTCCGCGGGTCCGTCCCCGGTTCCGGTCGCGTCGAGGGACGGCTCGGGTGACTGCTCGATCCGGCAGCTGCGCGCCCGCAGCCCGGACATCTCGTCGACCACCCGCCGCAGCACCGCGGCTGCGGCGGGCCGGCTCAGGTGGGCGGGGCCGAGGTTCGAAGCGAGCGTCAGGACGTCGTATGCGCGGTACTCGCTGCGCACGGCCTGCATCACCGCGCGCATGACCGACGGGGGCGGCTCGATCTGCTGCGCGGCCATCCGGTTCACCAGCGAGTCCAGTCCTGCGGCGTCGGCGTGGGCGGCGCGGCAGTGCGGGCAGTCGCGTTCGTGCTCGTCGAGCGGCGTGCCGGCCTCGGCGCGGTCCCAGACCACGGCGGCGTCGCGGCCGCAGGCCAGGGGAGCGATGGGCTCGGGGTTCACCTCCACGATCGCATCACCTCCGCCAGCCCTACCCGCGCCCGGTGGATCCGGCCGCGAACGGCGTTCTCGCTCGCCCCGGTGATCTGCGCGATATCGGCATACCCGAGCCCCTCCATCTCACGCAACACCCAGCAGACCCGCAGGTCGTCGCTCAGGCCGGCCAGGGCCCGTCCGAGCGCGGCCATTCCGGCGTCGAGCTCGGCGGTGCGCTCGGGGGAGTCGGGGGCGGGGACGTGATCGTCGACCTGTTCGACGGGCACCGGCCGCCGGCGGCGCAGCATGCCCAGGCAGCGGTTGGTGACCACGCGGTACATCCACGTCGAGAAGGCCGACTCGCCCCGGAAGTGCCCGATCCGACGCCACGCGTCGAGCAGGGCCTCCTGCAGGGCGTCCTCGGCCTCCGTCGGATCCCCCATCACGCGTACGGCCAGCCGGTGGAGCGCCGCCTCGTGGCGGCGCGCCAGCGCCTCGAAGGCGCGGACGTCGCCCTCTTGGGCCCGGACGACGAGGGTCGCCTCGTCCAGCTCGGCGGATGCCCCGGACCCGGGGCGCACGGAACCGGCATCCACCCGGCTCCGGGTCACCCCCACCGCACCCCGTTCGCATCCACCCCGAGTGTGACGCGGCTCACGGTGAGGATCGCGGCATCGGGAACGTCTGATCTGACAGCGGACACCGTAGCCGCCGGCACCCCCGCCGTCGCCCGAAGTGTCCCACGAAGGAGATCGCTTCGATGAGTTTCATCGACAAGGCGAAGCACAAGGCCGAAGAGGTCATCGGCGAGGTCAAGGAGAAGGTCGGCGAGCTGACCGGCAACGAGCACCTGGCGGCTGAGGGTGAGAAGGACCAGGCCAGCGGCAACGTCAAGCAGGCCGGCGACTCGGTGAAGGACGCCGCTTCCGACGTGGGCGACGCCTTCAAGCGCTGACCCCACCCCGCCGGCGCAGGCAGCTCTCCCGGACGAGGGGTCGGGAGAGCCGCCTGTCGCGCGGCTAACCTCGGCGGGATGCCCGTGACACCGCAACGCTCCGATCGCGCCGCCGCCGTGGCCGCCGCCGTGGTCGCCCACCCGGCGGTCGAGCGCCTGGACGGCGGCCCGTTCGGCACCGTCAGCTCGTATCTGCCGGGGCATCGGCTGCTGGGGGTTCGGGTGGGGCTCGGCGACGAACCGGTCGAGATCGCGGTCGTCGCACGGCTCGGGACGGCTCTGCCCCGGGTGGCCGACGAGCTCGGGGTGATCGTGCGCGGCATCCTCGGCCCGGTCGCCGTCGAGGTCACGTTCTCCGACGTCGTGGGGGCGGGAGTCGATCCGCCGGCGGCCCCGGTCGCATAGTGACGGGTGCACGGTGCGCTGAGCGCGGGTTCGCCTAGACTCACCGGACGATCGGCCGCGGATCGGCATGTCCGGCCGATGTTCTGAGGCCCGCAGCTTTCATCCGAGGAGTTCCCCACCGTGAAGAGCCCATCGTGAAGAGCCCGTCGTGAAGAGCACCGTGGAGCGGCTGAGTCCCACGCGGGTCCGCATCGCCGTCGAGGTGCCGTTCGACGAGCTCAAGCCGGACTTCGACCGCGCGTACAAGAAGATCGCGAAGCAGGTCAGTATCCCCGGCTTCCGGCCCGGCAAGGTACCGGCCCGCATCATCGAGGCCCGGCTCGGCCGGGGCGTGGTGCTGGAGGAGGTCGTCAACGAGGCCGTACCCGCCAAGTACACCGAGGCCATGACGGCGGCCACGGATGTGACGCCGATCGGGCGGCCCGACATCGAGGTCACCGAGGTCGCCGACCACGACAAGCTGACGTTCACCGCCGAGGTCGACGTCCGGCCCGACATCATTCTGCCCGAGCTCGACTCGGTGTCGGTCACCGTGGACGACGTCGAGGTCACCGACACCGACGTCGACGAGGGCCTGGACAACCTGCGTGCCCGCTTCGGCACCCTCACCGGGGTCGAGCGCGCGGCCGAGAAGGACGACTTCGTGATGGTGGACCTGGCGGCCACCGTCGACGGCAACGCCGTCGAGGAGGCCAACACCACCGGGTTCTCCCACCAGGTGGGCCAGGGCGGGCTGATCGACGGCATCAACGAGGCCATCGAGGGCCTCTCCGCTGGCGAGTCGGCCACCTTCACCTCCACGCTGGTGGCCGGCGAGTACGCCGACCAGGACGCCGAGGTGACGGTGACGGTCACGGCCGTCAAGGAACGGCAGCTGCCCGCCGCCGACGACGAGTTCGCGCAGCTCGCGAGCGAGTTCGACACGCTCGACGAGCTCACCGCCGACCTGCGGGAGCGGCTGGTCCGCGTCAAGCGGATGGACCAGGTCACCGCCGCACGCGACAAGGTGCTCGACGCGATCGTGGACGCCACCGAGGTGCCGCTGCCCGAGAGCGTCGTCGTGGCCGAGGTCGAGTCGCGCACCCATGATGCGGTGCACAGTTTCGACCACGACGAGGACCGTTTCGTGGAGTTCCTGCAGACCCAGGGCCAGACCCGCGAGGAGTTCGACACCGCCGCCCGCGACGACGCCGAGAAGAACGTGCGCACCCGCCTGGTGCTCGATGCCCTGGCCGACGCCGAGCAGGTCTCGGTCGACGACCAGGAGCTCACCGAGCGCATCGTCTACCAGGCTCAGCAGTACCAGATGCCGCCCGAGGAGTTCGTCCGTCGCATCCAGGAAGCGGGCCAGCTCGGGGCCATCTACGCCGATGTGCGGCGCAGCAAGGCGCTGATCGCGGCCGTCCGGGCCGCGACCGTGACCGACGCGTCGGGCCGGCCCGTGGACCTTTCCGACCTGCTCGGTGACGACGGTCAGGACGCAGACGGTCAGGACGCAGACGGTCAGGACGCAGCCGGCATCGAGGTGCTGGAGGTGCCGAGCGGCAAGCCGGACGCCGACGACACCCCCACGGTGGTCGAGGGCTCCGTGGTGGGCGAGGACTGAGCCACCACCCCGCCGTGGGCTGAGCCCACAGCGAACACGCCCTCCGAACGCGGCGGGCGAACGGCCCGTCCGCGTAGGGTCGCGGCAGACACCACAGCACACGAACAGGCGAGCTGACCAGCAGAAGGCAGGGTGAAGTGAGTACCCAGGACCGTCTCATCGGAGCGGACATGCGACGGGATGCCGGCCCATCGTCGCTGACACTGTCCGACTCGGTCTACGAGCGGCTGCTCCAGCAGCGGATCATCGTGCTCGGCCAGCAGGTGGACGACGACATCGCCAATCGGATCGCCGCGCAGATGCTGCTGCTCGCCGCCGAGGACAGTGGCTCCGACATCCAGCTCTACATCAACTCGCCCGGCGGGTCGGTGTCGGCGGGTATGGCCATCTTCGACACGATGGAGTTCGTGCCCTGCGACGTCGCCACGTTCGCGATGGGTATGGCGGCGTCGATGGGCCAGTTCCTGCTCTCCGCCGGCGCTCGCGGCAAGCGTTACGCCCTGCCGCATGCGCGGATCATGATGCACCAGCCGTCGGGGGGCGTTGGCGGCACCGAGTCCGACATCGTCATCCAGGCCGAGCAGTCGCGGCTGCTCAAGCGGGAGCTGGCCGAGCTGATCGCGGAGCACACGGGGCAGACCGTCGAGAAGGTCACGGCCGACTCCGAGCGGGACCGCTGGTTCCGGGCGCAGGACGCCCTGGAGTACGGCTTCGTCGACCACGTGATCGTCCGGGCCGGGCAACTGCCCGACGGCATCGGGGAGAGCAGTAACGGGAACGGGAGCGCGTCGTGAGCAACAACTACTCGCCGCAGTCGAGGTACGTGCTGCCGTCGTTCGTGGAGCGCACCAGCTACGGGGTCAAGGAGTCCAACCCGTACAACAAGCTGTTCGAGGAGCGGATCATCTTCCTCGGCGTGCAGATCGACGACGCGTCGGCCAATGACGTCATGGCGCAGCTGCTGTGCCTGGAATCGGCGGACCCGGACCGCGAGATCAGCATGTACATCAACTCTCCCGGTGGCTCGTTCACGGCGCTGATGGCCATCTACGACACGATGCAGTTCATCCGCCCCGACATCCAGACGGTCTGCCTCGGGCAGGCCGCCTCGGCTGCGGCCGTGCTGCTCGCCGCCGGCACCCCGGGGCGTCGCCTCGCCGTGCAGAATGCGCGCATCCTGATCCACCAGCCGGCCACCGAGGGCACCTACGGCCAGGCTTCGGACCTCGAGATCCAGGCCGCCGAGATCTCCCGGATCCGCAAGCTGCTGGAGTCGACGCTTGCCAAGCACACCGGCAAGAGCGAAGAGCAGGTCCGCATCGACATCGAACGTGACAAGATCCTGACCGCGGAAGAAGCCAAGGCGTACGGCATCGTCGACGAGATCATCCAGAGCCGCAAGCTCTCGGCGGTCGGCTAGTCACAACGTTCCTCCACGGCGTCGGGCCCGGTCCTCGGGCCCGACGCCACCGCCCCTCGACACGGCCGGAATCTGCCGGTCGCGCAAGCTCCCCCGCGGGGGTGTCGAGCGGGTACCGTCACGAAGGCACGCCTGCCGGGCCCGCCGGTCGGGATCGCGCAGAAGAGGATTCGGGGTCTGCACTCATGGCACGCATCGGTGACGGCGGTGACCTGCTCAAGTGCTCGTTCTGCGGGAAGAGCCAGAAGCAGGTCAAGAAATTGATCGCCGGTCCTGGCGTCTACATCTGCGACGAGTGCATCGATCTCTGCAACGAGATCATCGAGGAGGAGCTGGCGGAGGCCGGTGAGGTCAAGCTCGACGAGCTGCCCAAACCGGCGGAGATCCACGAGTTCCTCGACCAGTACGTGGTCGGTCAGAGCCAGACCAAGCGCACGCTCTCGGTTGCGGTCTACAACCACTACAAGCGCATCCAGGCGGGCGACAAGGGTCGCGGGCCCGATGGCGACGGCATCGAGATCGCCAAGTCCAACATTCTGATGCTCGGCCCGACCGGCTGCGGCAAGACCTACCTGGCGCAGACGCTCGCGAAGCTGCTCAACGTCCCGTTCGCCATCGCCGACGCCACGGCGCTCACCGAGGCCGGTTACGTCGGCGAGGATGTCGAGAACATCCTGCTCAAGCTGATCCAGGCGGCGGACTACGACGTCAAGCGGGCCGAGACCGGGATCATCTACATCGACGAGGTCGACAAGATCGCCCGCAAGAGCGAGAACCCGTCGATCACGCGGGACGTCTCCGGCGAGGGCGTCCAGCAGGCGCTGCTGACGATCCTCGAGGGGACGACGGCCTCGGTGCCGCCCCAGGGGGGGCGCAAGCACCCGCACCAGGAGTTCATCCAGATCGACACCACGAACGTCCTGTTCATCGTGGGTGGTGCCTTCGCGGGGCTCGACAAGGTGATCGAGGCCCGGATCAACAAGTCCGGGATCGGCTTCACCGGTGAGCCTCGTTCGCGCGGCGACTCCGACAGCAAGGACGTGCTGGCCGAGGTCAAGCCCGAGGACCTGCAGAGGTACGGGATGATCCCGGAGTTCATCGGTCGTCTCCCGGTGCTGACCAGCGTGCACAACCTGGACAAGGCCGCGCTGATGCAGATCCTGACCGAGCCCAAGAACGCGCTGATCCGTCAGTACCGCCGCCTGTTCGAGCTCGACCAGGTGGAGCTCGAGTTCACCGACGACGCGCTCGCCGCCATCGCCGACCAGGCCATGGACCGGCGGATCGGGCCGAATGCCACTTCGCGCCGCGCCTTCATAAGCATCTTCAGGGTTTTCCCCCCGCCTGGTTCTGCCAACAGCACCTCATGCGCGTTAGGATTACCGG
>JAYSXW010000080.1:0-1999 GCA_043716935.1 Pseudonocardia sp. | reverse complement strand
CGAACACGCTCTCGCCGCGCAGCAACGCGTGCACGGCGCGGCTGATGTCGGCGGTCTCGGCGCCCTTGCGAACGTAGCCGTGCACCCCGAGGCGGATGGTGCGGATCATGATCTCGCGGTCGCGGGAGCTGGTCAGGACCAGCACGCGGACATCGCGGTGGCGCTTCAGCAGCATCCGGGCGAGCTCCACGCCGGCGGCGTCACCGCGTCCGAGCTCGACGTCGAGCACGACCAGGTCGGGCGGGCACCGGTCGGCGATCACCAGGGCGTCACGCGGGGAGGCAGCCTCGCCGATCACGGCGAGCTGCGGGTCGGACGCGAACAGCTGCCGCAGCCCGAACCGGACGATCGCCTCACCGTCGACGATGAGCAGCCGAGCGGTACGACGTACGACCGGTACCGGGGGGTTCAGAACGGGAGCATCGAGCACGGCATCCGTCGTCACGGGCAACCTCCCTTGGCAGCGTGTCCGCGGAGATTAGGAACTGCGACGTTGCACGGACGTTGCACGCACGACGGACCCGTCTTGCTGCAATCGTGGCGCTGGGCGATGATGGTCGGGTATTGGGGCGAAGACGCTCGGAGCGATGATGACCACTCATGCTGCATTCGACCCGGTCGAGCACGCCCACCTGCTGCACGAGGTCTACGACGCGGTCCTGGCCGGGCAGCGCGCTCCCGCCGCCCCGCGATCGCTGGTCTCGGCGTCGTGGGAGCGGAGCCGGGCCGCGCACATCGATCCCGACTGCCGCACGCCCCCGGTCGTCCTGGCCGACGAAGCTCTGCCCGACCTGCGCACCGCGCACCCCCTCAACGACGTGATGCCCCTGCTGCACAGCACGCTCGTGAGCATCGCCGACGAGGCGATGCACATCATGCTGGTCACCGATGCCGAAGGCACGATCCTGTGGCGCGAGGGCGCGGCCAAGCTGCTGCACGCCGCGGACCGGGTGGGCCTGCAACCCGGCACCCGATGGAGCGAGGACGCCATCGGAACCAACGCGATGGGCACCACGCTGGCCGTCGACGCACCGGTGCAGATCCACTCCGCCGAGCACCTCGTGCGCACCTGCCACGCCTGGACCTGCGCCGCGGCGCCCGTGCACGACCCCGACACCGGCGCGATCCTGGGCGCCATCGACATCAGCGGCCCGCTGCGCACGGTTCACCCGGCGATGGTGCAGCTCGTCTCGGCCACCGCGCAGCTCGCCGAGAACCAGCTGCGGGTCCGGCTCGCGATCGCCGACGAACGGCTCCGGGCGCGCAACATGCCGCACCTCACGAGCCTGCGCGGCGGCGCGGGCGCGCTCGTGACGACCACCGGGCGGGTCGTGGCCGGAGAGCCCTACGGGACGTGGCCCACCCGGGTGCAGCTCGCGCCCGGCGCCGATCGCGTCCGCCTCGGCGACGGCCGCGAGATGGTGGTCGAGCCACTCGCCGAGGGCTTCCTGCTGCGGGCGCCGCGCCGCGCCGCGCAGAAACGGCACGCCCTGTCACTACGGTTCATGACCGACGGCGCACCGGGCGTGCTGCTCGACGGCAAGCCCATACCCGTGACGTTGCGCCCCGCCGAGCTGCTCGCGGTGCTCGCCCTGCACCCGGGCGGCCTCACCGCGGAGCAGCTCGCGCTGCTGCTCTACGGCGAGGACGGCAACCCCACCACCGTCCGCGGCGAGATCCTGCGGCTGCGCGGCGTCATCGGAGCCGACGTCCTGCGGACGCGCCCCTACCGCCTCGAGGCCGGCGTCGACACCGACTTCCACGCCGTGCGACGCGCCCTGAGGGCCGGCCGGACGGCCGAGGCCCTGCGTGGGTGCGCGGGGCCGCTGCTGGCCCGCTCCGACGCCCCCGAGATCCGCGACCTGCGCGACGAGCTGGAGGCCGGGCTGCGCCGCGCGGTGCTGGCGTCCTCGGACGTCGACCTGATGGGCAAGTTCGCCGCCCATCCCCTGGGCCGCGACGATCTCGAGGTGCACGACCGCCTGCTGGGCCTGCTCCC
>JAYSXW010000079.1:0-5880 GCA_043716935.1 Pseudonocardia sp. | reverse complement strand
CCGACGTCGAGCTGCAGCAGCGTGCCTCGGATGTCGCCGCCGCGGTGGTCGCGGGCCAGGACCCGCGGACACTGCGCGGGGGCGGCGCCCGGATCGTCGACACCGCGGGCGCACCCGTCGACGGTGGCCGTCCGCTACCGCTGAGCGCCCGGGACGTGCGACGGCTCGCCGCTGGCGACACGATCATCGATGCGGAGTTCCGGGAGTTGACGCGGTGGCTCGCGGTGCCCGCGCTCGCGCCCGACGGCACCACGCGGCTGGTTGTCGTCACAGCCGATCTCGTCGGGGGCGCCACCCTGCTCGCCAACGCCGCGGTCGGGTTCCTGCTGGCCGCGCTCGTCGTCGCCGGGGTGGTGGCGCTCGCCGCGTGGGCCGCCACCCGCGCGGCGCTGCGCCCGGTCGACCGCATGCGCGCGGCCGCTGCCGCGCTCCCGCCCGGCGAGCGACTGCCCGTCCCCGAGCCCCGCGACGAGCTGCGCGCCCTCGCCGAGGAGATCAACCTGCTGCTGGCCCGGCGCGACGATGCCGTCACCCGGCTCGAACGCTTCACCGGCGACGCCGCCCACGAGCTGCGCTCGCCCGTCGCCGCCATCCGCGCCCAGGCCGAGGTGGCCGTGGCCCATCCGGACCCGGAGCTGGCGCAGGAGTCGCTGAGGTCCGTGGCCGACGAGGCGGCGCGCCTGTCGGTGCTGCTCTCGGACCTGCTCGCGCTCGCCCGCGCCGACGCCGGGCAACGCGCCGTCGCCGTGCCCGTCGACCTGGTCGCAGCCGCCGGCGCGGCCCTGGCCCGCGCCAGGGATGACGGGCCGGTCGTGCAACTCGTCGCCCCCACGCCCGCCCGGGTCGCCGCCTCGCCGTCGGAAGTGGCGCTGGTGCTCGACAATCTGGTCGGTAACGCCCGCCGCCACGCCCGTTCGTTGGTGCGGGTGGGGGTGCTGCCGGCGGGACGGTCGGTCCGGCTGCTCGTCGAGGACGACGGCCCGGGCATCCCCGCCGCCGACCGCCAGCGCATTTTCGACCGCTTCGTCCGGCTCGACCCGGACACCGGCCCCGGCGCCGGTCTGGGTCTCGCCCTCGTCGCCGCCCTCGTCCGCGGGCGTGGCGGCACGGTGGTCGCGGGATCGACAGCAACGGGCGGCGCCCGTCTGGAGGTCCGCTGGCCCACCCCGCCCTGACCCGCTCCCACGGCGAATCCGGGGTGTGCGGGTCGTGGGGGCCGACGGGAGCAGGATCCAGGCCGTGGCCATGATCCGCTCGACCGTCCTGATCGACGCGCCGCCCGCGGCCGTGGCGGGCCTCGTCCGCGACGCCGACGTGGCCGCCGAAGCCGTACACCGTGCCGGCCACTGCCTTTCCAGCGACGTCCGGCTGCTGGTTGCCGGGTCGCAGGTGCGCCTCGCCACGCGGACCGCGCCGGGGATGCGACAGAGCGTCAGCACGGTCGTTCGCACGGTGTCGATCAACGGAATGACGTCCGAGCTGCTCAGCGGGCCGCTGCGGGCACTCCGCCATGACGTGACGCTGACTGCTCTGCCGGCGGGGACCCTCCTGGTCGACGAGATCCACTGGACGACCCCGCTCGGCCCGCTCGGCCGCGTCGCCGACACGATCGCGCTGCGCAGGTTGTTGCGGCGCCTGCTCGCGGCCCGGGCCGAGGTCCTGGTCGAGCGGGCCGCCCGGCTCGCCGCGGTGCCGATCGTCGTCGCGGCCGCACTGCACCGCGACGGAATCGTCCTTGCGGCGCAGCGCACACATCCGCCCGAGCTCGCCGGGCGGTGGGAGCTGCCGGGCGGACGGGTCGAGGCGGGAGAGACCGAGGCCGCCGCCCTCGCCCGCGAGTGCCACGAGGAGCTGGGGACGGCGGTACGAGCCACCGGCCGGCTCGGTACGGACCTCCCCATCGCTGGTGCCGTCCTGCGGGTGCACACCGCTCGGCTCGGTCCCGGCGCGAGCGAGCCCCGCCCCCTGGAGCACGCGGCTCTGCGTTGGGTGGGGCCGGCGGAGCTGGAGACTCTCGACTGGGTCGATGCCGACCGGGCCGTGCTGCCCGAGTTGCGGACGGAACTGTCGAGGGTCGAACCGCGGTCCGGTCCGCTCGGGTGATGCACCGGCTAGGACGGCTCCGGTGCGGGGCGTCCGCAGGATCACGGATTGCAAGATCCGTGTTTCGGGCCCGAGAGCCGGCCAGGGCACGGTTGCGGGGGCCGAAGGGCTGATCTTCCCGGGCCCGCGCCCGTTCGCGATCGCAACGAATGTGCGCGCCGGTGGAACCGCGACGATGCCGGATCCGTCCCAGCAGTGCATGTCCCTCGACCACATCCTCGCTCGCCAAGGTGGCGTCGTCTCCCGAGCGCAGGCCCTCCGAGCAGGCCTGTCGCGTGACGCCGTGGATCACCGGCTTCGCTGCCGCCGCTGGATTCCGCTGCACCCCTGCGTCTACCTGGCATCGGGGCACCGCTACGACGCCGAGGTGAAGGTGCGTGCCGCGCTGCTGTGGGCTGGTGAGGGCGCGGTGCTGTCCGGGGTGGCAGCGGCGTGGTGGCACCGCATGGTGGAGGAACCGCCGGTCGCGGTCGGCCTCACCGTGTCGCGGCGACGACACCCCCGCGGGCGACCCGGAGTAGCGGTGCGCCGGCGTCAAATCGCGGCCGAGGACCTGGTGGTCCACCGCGGTCTGGCCACCACGGCTCGGCCGCTGACCGTGCTGGAGTCGGCGGTGGAACTCGGCACCCCGGGGAGCCAGCTGCTCGACCGTTCGCTGCAGCGGCAGGTGCGTTTCCCCGCCGTCTACGGTGCCTATTGTCGGAACCTCGGATCACACGGCTCGGCGGCTGCCGGGCGCATGCTCGTGGCGGCGGCTGATCGGTCGGCCTCGGTCGCGGAGCGGTTGCTGGTCCGGATGTTGCAGGAATCGGGTGCCGCCGGCTGGCACTGCGGCTTCCCGGCCGGCCCGTTCCTCATCGACCTCGCGTTCCCCGCGGCCGGCGTCGCGATCGAGGTGGACGGGTGGGCCTGGCACATGGACGCCGCGCGGACTGCCAGCGACAAGCGGCGCCAGAATGCGCTGGTGCGGCAGCGGTGGACGGTCCTCCGATATTCCTGGCACGACCTCGTCGACCGCCCGCGAGGAGTGCTCGCCGAGATCGCCCACGAGGTGCGACTGGGCACGGCGATGGTCGGGTGAGCTCGAAGATCACTGATCGGGGCCGACCAGCCGTGGCCGGTGCTGTTGCCCGGCCCCGAACGGCGATCACACGGTCGTTGGACCCGAACGTCGATCGACATCGCCCCGCCGGCCGGCCTCGCCCGTCGCGACACCGGTGGCCCTCCCAACGTCTCCTCAGCGTGATCTTCACCACCTGCAATCCCTCGGCAGGCCGAGCGCGATACCGGCGACACACTGTGTGCCAGGACCCATTATCCGGGATCGGCCCGGTAGTTCGGCGCTGCCGGCATCGCACGAGGCGGAGCGTGGAGCCCGATGCCGACGCCGTTCGTCCCCGGCCTGCACTCGCTCGTCGCAGATCAGGGGTGCCTCCGGAGGAATCGGTTCAGTACCGGGGACCGGTCGACCGCTGTTCGCGACGTCCACCCGGCGACTGCCGGTCCGGTCGGGCATCGGGTGTCGACCGCTGCGCGGGCGGTGAGCACGCCCGGACGGGTGGTACGCGCACCTCCCGGATGAGGGGAGCCCGGTCCTACCGCCGGGGATGAACGGGTCCCGGTCCGGGCTACCCTGAGGTGTGAGCTCACCAGCATCCACCCTCGCGGCCCCCGCGGACCAGCCCTTCGCGACCCGCGGGCCGGGCGCCCAGCTCCGCAACGTCGCCATCGTCGCGCACGTCGACCACGGCAAGACCACCCTCGTCGACGCCATGCTCCGCGCCTCGGGCGCGTTCGGGGAGCGGGCTGCCGTCGTCGACCGGATCATGGACTCCGGCGACCTCGAGCGCGAGAAGGGCATCACCATCCTCGCCAAGCACACGGCGATCGGCTGGCACGGCATGACGGTCAACGTCGTAGACACGCCCGGTCACGCCGACTTCGGCGGGGAGGTCGAGCGCGGTCTGTCGATGGTCGACGGAGTCGTGCTGCTCGTCGACGCGAGCGAGGGCCCCCTCCCGCAGACCCGTTTCGTCCTTCGCAAGACCCTGATCGCCGGCCTGCCGGTCGTCCTGGTCGTCAACAAGACCGACCGTCCCGACGCGCGCTGCGCCGAGGTCGTCGACGAGAGCCTGGAGCTCCTGCTGGAGCTGGCCGACGAGCTCGAGATCGACGAGTCGATGACGTCGCGGCTGCTCGACCTGCCCGTCGTCTACGCCAGCGGCCGAGCCGGCCGGGCCAGCCGCAACCGGCCGGCCGACGGCGAGATGCCCGACGAGCCCGATCTCGAGGCGCTGTTCGACGTGATCACCGAGACGGTGCCGCCGCCAGCCGACGACCCCGACGCCCCACTGCAGGCGCACGTCACCAACCTCGACGCGTCCACGTTCCTCGGTCGCATCGCGCTGTGCCGCATCAGGGCGGGCGTGATCCGGAAGGGCCAGCAGGTCGGCTGGTGCACCGCCGACGGCAAGGTCACCCGCGTCAAGATCACCGAGCTGCTGCGCACCGAGGCGCTCACCCGCGTGTCGGCCGACTCCGCGTACGCCGGTGACCTCGTCGCCGTCGCCGGTATCCCGGACGTCACGATCGGCGACACCCTCGCCGACCCCGACAACCCGGTGCCACTGCCGCGCATCCACGTCGACGAGCCGGCCATCTCGGTCACCATCGGCATCAACACGAGCCCGCTCGTGGGCCGCGACCCGCACCCGGGCACCAAGCTCACCGCGCGACAGGTCAAGAACCGGCTCGACTCCGAGCTGGTCGGCAACGTGAGCCTGCGCGTGCTGCCCACCGAGCGCCCCGACGCGTGGGAGGTGCAGGGACGTGGCGAGCTGGCCCTGGCCATCCTGGTGGAGACGATGCGCCGCGAGGGCTTCGAGATGACCGTCGGCAAGCCCGAGGTCGTCACGCAGACGATCGACGGCAAGCTGCACGAGCCGTTCGAGCAGCTCTCGGCCGACGTGCCCACCGAACACCTGGGCGCGGTCACGCAGTTGCTCGCCGGGCGCAAGGGCGACCTGGTCAATCTCGTGCACGGCGACTCCCGGGCCCGCATGGACTACCGCGTGCCGTCGCGTGGCCTGATCGGCTTCCGGACCGAGTTCCTGACGATCACGCGCGGCGCCGGCATCGTCAGCCACGTCTTCGACGGCTACAGCCCGTGGGTCGGGGAGATCAACAACCGCCTGCGCGGCTCGCTGATCTCCGACCGTCCCGGCCCCGTCACCGGGTACGCCGTGGAGCAGCTCGCCGACCGCGGCGTGTTGTTCATCGGTCCGGGCACCATCACCTACAGCGGCATGGTGATCGGTGAGTACACCCGCGGTGAGGACCTCGAGGTGAACATTGTGCGCGAGAAGAAGCTGACGAACATGCGCAAGTCCACCAGTGAGGAGCTGGTGAAGCTGACGCCGCCCACCGTGCTCAACCTGGAGCAAGCACTGGAGTTCTGCGCCAACGACGAGTGCGTGGAGGTCACGCCCGAGTCGGTGCGCATCCGCAAGGTCGAGCTGGACTCGCACCTGCGCGGCCGGATGCGCTCCAAGGCCAAGCAGCTCTCCTCCTGACGGCCCCAGGGCGCCCGCCGCCGTGGGCGCCCTGCGAGCATGGGTCACCCGCGGGCGTGCGGCCCCGGGGGCGGAGGTCGAGGGTGACGGTGCGCGTCGGGCTGGTTCTGCTGCTGGCGGTACTGCTGGGCGCCTGCACTGTCGCGCCCGCCCCACCGCCTCCCGCGTCGACCCCGCCTCCCGGCCCGACGGCGCTGGGCGTCGG
>JAYSXW010000078.1:0-5886 GCA_043716935.1 Pseudonocardia sp. | reverse complement strand
AACACTACTCAGCTGGTGGAGCGTACCCCCAACGGGATTCGAACCCGCGTTGCCGCCTTGAAAGGGCGGAGTCCTAGGCCACTAGACGATGGGGACTTGAACGATGTACATCGCCCTCGCCGTCAACGACTGTCCGTTGGGAGCTCCCAGAGCATAGGACGTGCCGGGACCACCCGTGAACCCGGGGCCCCCGGCCGGTGCCACCCCAGGTCGGCGGCGCACTCCGCCCCGTCAGCGGCTGACGGGCGGCGGCAGGTCGGGATTGCCGGAGATGAGGCCCAGCATGTCGAGCAGCTGACGGAGGTCGTCGGGATCATCTGAGTTGCGGGCGACCACCATCCGAGCCCGCTGGAGCTGGTCGTCGGACACGCGGTAGGCGTCGGATGCGGTGCGCTGCTGCGGGATCGCACCCGCCCCGCGTGCCTCACCGATCTCCCCTCGCACACTGTCGAGACCCACGCTGTCGGTACCCATCGAGCCTCCCCGTGGCTGCGGTCACCCCGGTGACCGTGACCGAGACGTTACCGATCGGGCCCTCGCGACGCATCCCTCCTCACGGGTGAGGCCGTCGTCACGTTGCGGTCATCGATCCGGTCGCAAGAGCCGTATCTCACGGGGGTACCGTGTTGTTGTCGACCTCGTACGCCGCCGTACCTGCGCGTACTTCCGAATGGAGGGAGCCGATGTCTGTCGAGGCACCGTTCCGTACCCGCGTCACCGTCTCCGGGATGACCTGTCAGCTCTGCGTGATGTCCGTCACTGAGGAGATCTGCGAGATTCCCGGCGTCAGTGCGGTGGATGTCGAACTGGCCAGTGGCGCCGTCACCGTGCGCGCCGACCGGGAACTGCGGCGCGACGAGCTCGCGGTCGCGGTCGACGAGGCGGGCTTCGCCCTCGTCGGCTGACGGCTACGGTTCCGCCACCCGGGCCCGGCGATCGTCATCCGGGTCTTCCCCCGACCGGCGACAGCCGGTCGTACGCTCTGGCCATGCCCCCGTCGCGTGACCGCCGGCCCGCCCGTCACCGTGGCTCCGAACCCGTGCGCACGCCGGCGCCCGACCGGCGCTCGCCCGACAACCTCGCCGCCGACGCGGCCCTCGCCCGCGACGGCGACCTCGAGTCCTACCTTGCCGCCCTCGCCCCCGACGCCGTCCCGGCCGCCACGGAGCTGACCGGGCGGTTCGGCTCGGCGCAGGTGTTCCAGCTGCGCCTGCCGGCCCTGCGCATCGAGCAGCTGCGACGCATCGCGGAGGAACGGGGCGTCTCACCCGGGGCGCTGGCCGTCGACTGGGTGATCGACCGGCTCGACCGGGAGGACACTCCCACCGGCCCCCTGCCCGTCCTCGACCAGGCCGTCGGGCAGACGGGTGACGAACTTCGCCGCCGCGGGTTCCGGCTCGGACGTCGCTGAGCGCAACCGGACGAACGGGCCCCGATGATCAGGTGTTTCGGGAGCAACAGCACCCAAGAAGGTGCTGACCGTGGCTGAGTCGCCCGTCTCGGTGTCCGGCCTGACCAAGTCCTTCAGCTCCACGCGAGCCCTGGACGAACTCGACCTCGAGGTCGCGACCGGGGAGGTGCACGGCTTCCTCGGCCCGAACGGCTCCGGGAAGTCGACCACCATCCGCGTCCTGCTGGGCCTGCTCCGGGCCGACGGCGGCCGCGTCCGGCTGCTCGGCGGCAACCCGTGGGCCGACGCCACGGCCCTGCACCGTCGCCTCGCCTACGTTCCCGGCGACGTGACGCTGTGGCCGAACCTCACCGGCGGCGAGGTCGTCGACCTGCTCGGGCGGATGCGCGGCGGGCTCGACCGTACGCGACGCGCGGAGCTGCTGGAACGCTTCGACCTCGACCCGCGCAAGAGGGGGCGGACGTACTCCAAGGGCAACCGGTAGAAGGTGGCGCTCGTGGCCGCGTTGGCGTCGGACGTCGAACTGCTGCTGCTCGACGAACCGACCTCCGGCCTCGACCCGCTGATGGACAAGGTCTTCCGCTCCTGCATCGTCGAGGAGCGCCGCCGCGGACGCACGGTGCTGCTGTCGAGCCACGTGCTGTCGAGCCACGTGCTGTCGGAGGTGGAGGCGCTCTGCGACCGGGTCAGCATCATCCACGCCGGCCGGACCGTCGAGACCGGCACGCTCGCGGACCTGCGGCACCTGACCCGCACAGCGGTGTCGGCCGAGCTCGCGACCGAGCCGGTCGGTCTGGAGCGGCTTGCCGGGGTGCACGACCTGGTGATCGACGGGGTGCGGGTGCAGTGCGAGGTCGACGCCGAGGACCTCGACGGGCTGCTGCGTGCGCTCACCGAGTCCGGCGTGCGCGGGCTGGTGAGCCATCCGCCGACTGGAGCAGCTGTTCCTGCGCCACTACGCGGCGAGGACCCCGCAGAGCACGGCGAGCGCCGTGGCGGCGAAGTGACCACGGTCGCGCTCCGCCACCGCCACGCCGCTCCGTCGCGGCCGTCACGGCGCAGCTCACCGAGACCGCGCGCGGTGCCTCGGGGCTGGCAGTGACGGTGCTCGGTGCGGCGTTCCTGCTGCGGGCGGCCGGGGACGCGGGCTCGGCCGGCTGGCTGTCGTGGGTCTCGCCGCTGGGCTGGGCGCCGCGGCTGCACCCGTTCACCGGGGAGCGCTGGCGGGTCCTCGCGCTCACCGCCGCCGTCGCTGTCGCGCTCGGGCTCGGCGCGTTCGCCCCGTCGCGACCTCGGAGCGGGCGCCGTGCCGGCCCGACCGGGCGCCCCCGGCGCGTCGACGATCCTGAACGGCCCGTTCGGGCTGGCCTGGCGCCGGCAGCGGGGCCCCCTCCTGGGCTGGACGGCGGCCTTCGCGCTGACCGGCGCCGCGTTCGGCGGCATCGCCGGCGGCATCGGCGGGCTGCTCGACTCCAGCCCGCAGATCATCGAGCTGCTGCGGCAGCTCGGCGGCCGCGGGACCCTGGTCGATGTGTTCCCGGCCGCAGAATTCGGCATCCTCGGACTGCTCGCGGCCGCCTACGCCATCTCGGCGGCCCTGCGGCTGCGGACGGAGGGGACCACGGGACGGGTCGAGGCCGTGCTGGGCACCGCGGTCGGCCGTGGCCGGTGGGCGGCGAGCCACCTGGTCGTGGCCGTTGGTGGGCCGGCGCTCGCGCTCGGCGTCGCAGGGCCGGGCGCCGGGGTGGTACGCGGCGCGGCCACCGGCAACGTCGGCCGCGAGGTGGCGGGGCTCGTCGCCGGAGCCCTCGTGCAGCTGCCGGCGGTTTGGGTGCTGGTGGGCGTCGCGCTGGCGCTTTTCGGGGTACTGCCCCGGCTGGTCGTCGGGACCTGGGCGGTGTTGGTGGCGTTCCTGCTGCTCGGGGAGTTCGGGGCACTGCTGCGCCTGCCGCAGTGGGCCCTGGACCCCTCGCCGTTCGCGCACCTGCCCCGCACGCTCGCGGCCGGCGTCGACGTGACGCCGTTGCTCTGGATGGTTGTCATCGCCGCGGCGCTGGGCGCCGTGGGCCTGATCGGCTGGCGGCGCCGGGACGTGGGGTAGGGGCTGCTCAGCGGCCCAGCAGGAGGTGACCGGTGCGATGAGATTGTCGGGCCCACCCCCTAGGCTCCGGCTCACGACGATCGAGGCGGGGAGGCCACGGTGGGTACGTACGACGACGTCCTGCGCGCAAGCGTCGAGGACCCGGAGGGCTTCTGGCTGACCGCGGCGAGGTCCATCGACTGGGAGAGGCCGCCGACGCACGCGCTGGACGCGTCCCGGCCTCCGTTCTACCGCTGGTTCCCCGACGGGCGGCTCAACGTCTGCCACAATGCGCTGGACCGGCACGTCGACGCCGGGCGGGGCGAGCAGCCGGCCCTGATCCACGACTCCCCCGTCACCAGCACGCAGCGCACGTTCACCTACTCCGAGCTGCGCGACGAGGTGGCACGGTTCGCGGGCGTGCTGGTCGGGCTGGGCGTCGCGCCGGGCGACCGGGTGGTGATCTACCTGCCGATGGTGCCGGAGGCGGCGATCGCGATGCTGGCCTGCGCCCGCATCGGGGCGGTGCACTCGGTGGTGTTCGGCGGGTTCGCGCCCAAGGAGCTGGCCGTCCGCATCGACGACGCCACGCCCAGAGTGATCGTCTCGGCCTCGTGCGGCATCGAGGGCCAGCGGGTGATCGAGTACAAGCCGCTGCTCGATCGCGCGATCGATCTCGCGACGCACCGGCCGTCGACGTGCGTGATCCTGCAGCGCCCGCAGGCCGCGGCCGCGATGGGGCCGCGGGACGTCGACTGGACACAGGCCATGGCGACAGCCGCCCCGGCCGACTGCGTGCCGATGGCCGCCACCGACCCGCTCTACATCCTCTACACCTCGGGCACCACCGGAAAGCCCAAGGGCGTGGTCCGCGACGGGGGCGGCTACGCCGTGGCGCTGGCCTGGTCGATGCCCAACGTGTACGACATCGGACCCGGCGAGACGATCTTCACCGCGTCGGACGTCGGGTGGGTCGTCGGCCACTCCTACATCGTCTACGCGCCGCTGCTCGTCGGCGCCACCACCGTTTTGTACGAGGGCAAGCCCGTCGGCACGCCCGACGCGGGGCAGTTCTGGCGGGTGTGTGCCGAGCACGGGGCGAAGAGCCTGTTCACCGCGCCCACCGCGTTCCGGGCGATCAAGAAGGAGGATCCGCGCGGGGAGTACGCGGCGCAGTACGACCTCTCGCGCCTGCAGTACCTGTTCCTGGCCGGCGAGCGGCTCGACCCGGAGACCTACCGCTGGGCCTCGGAGCTGCTCGGCATCCCGGTGATCGATCACTGGTGGCAGACCGAGACCGGCTGGCCCATCGTCGCCAACCCCGCCGGCGTCGAGCTGCTGCCGGTCAAGCCCGGCTCCCCCACCGTCCCGCTGCCCGGCTGGAACGTCCAGGTGCTCGACGCCACGGGCCGGCCCGTGGCGCCCGGAACCGACGGCGCGATCGTCGTCAAGCTGCCGATGCCACCCGGTTCCCTGCCGACCCTGTGGAACGACGACACCCGATTCCTGGCCTCCTACCTGGAGGCGTTCGACGGCTACTACCTCACCGGCGACGGCGGCCGCATCGACGCCGACGGCTACGTCTTCGTCATGGGCCGCACCGACGACGTGATCAACGTGGCGGGTCACCGGCTCTCCACCGGCGGGATGGAGGAGGTGCTCGCGGCGCACCCCGACGTCGCCGAGTGCGCCGTGATCGGCGTCGCCGACCCGATGAAGGGCCAGGTGCCGCGCGGGTTCGTGGTGCTCAAGGCGGGGGTCGAGCGCGACGCCGACGAGCTGCGCGCCGAGCTCGTGGCGATGGTGCGCGACCAGGTGGGAGCCGTCGCGTCGCTCAAGGACGTCGCGGTCGTCGCGGCCCTGCCCAAGACCCGCTCGGGCAAGATCCTGCGCAAGACCATGCGGGGCATCGCCGACGGCGTCGACGAGCCGATGCCCGGCACGATCGACGACGCCGGCGTCCTCGATGCCCTCCGCCCGGTGCTGCGCCGGAGCTGACCCATCATTCGGCGCAGTACATTGGCCCGAACAGAGCAATTTATGACGTAATGTGCTCACCCGGGTAACACGGACGGGTATCTCCGAGATAAATGGTGCAGGTCGACGCTCCCCCTCGACGGCCAGCACCGGTTCTTCCCGAGAGGCACCCCATGCCCCGCCGTACCCGTGCGGCCGCACTCGCCGCCGCACTGTCGCTGTCGGTCGCGTTCCTGATGGCGGCCACCGCCGTCGCGGTCGGGGGCGCCGTGCCACCCGTGACGGCGACCGGTTCCGCACCGACCGCCGTCGTCCCCACCGCCTCCGTTCCCACCACGACAGCCACCACGCCCGTGACGACGCCCTCCGCGGCCGGATGAGGCGGCGACGCAGACCTGGCGGCCCGGGTGCAGGATGG
>JAYSXW010000077.1:0-5888 GCA_043716935.1 Pseudonocardia sp. | reverse complement strand
AGCAGGGCCCCGGCGTCGTCGTCGTCCGGCGTCGCTGCCGCCGTATGGCAAGGAGTCGCTTCGTGACGCACGGGTCGAATACCGACGCCCACGTCCCCGGGGCGCCCGTCCCGGGTCTGCACCGCGCAGCCCGTGTCGCGGACGCCGCTCACGGATTCATCGTGCCACGGCTGCGACAGCGCGGCTGGCGGGACACGATCATCCCGTACACCGGCTACGGAACACCGTCCTGGGTGCGGGTCATGGCGCGGTTGCTGTTGCGCCGTCCGGAGCAGGTCCGTGCGGTTCGAGGCTGGCGTAGTTTCGCAACGCTCCCCGTTACCGCCGAGATCGTCGTCATCGACGTGGGCGACCGGCAGTACGAGGTGCAGACGGATCGCGGCGGCTTCGTCGACGTCGTCGTGGAGGCCGGTCTCGAACCGGGCTGGCGCAGCGTTCGGCTCCATCGTGCCGGCGCCGAGCCGGTCGAGGCACCCGTGCGCATCCTGGCCCCGGACGTGCGCTTTGCCATCGTGTCCGACATCGACGACACCGTCATGGTGACGGCACTGCCCCGGCCGTTGCTCGCAGCGTGGAACACGTTCGTCCTGGATGAGTACGCGCGCTCGCCGGTACCCGGAATGGCTGTGTTGTACGAGCGGCTGGTGACCGCGCACCCGGATGCGCCGGTCTTCTATCTGTCGACCGGAGCGTGGAACGCCGCGCCGGCGCTGACCCGCTTCCTGTCGCGCAACCTGTACCCCCCCGGGCCGATGCTGCTCACCGACTGGGGCCCGACGACCGACCGCTGGTTCCGGAGCGGGCAGGCCCACAAGCGGGCGACGCTCGAACGGCTCGCCGAGCAGTTCCCGGATGTTCGCTGGTTGCTCATCGGCGACGATGGGCAGCACGACCAGGAGATCTACGGCAACTTCGTGGCGTCACATCCGGACAATGTCGCCGCGGTGGCCATCCGGCAACTGTCCGCGGCGCAATCAATTCTCGCCGGGGCCCTGCCGGTTCCCGCCGACGGTTCCGCTTCGCCGGATCGGCACGGGCGGCCGTGGATGTGCGCTCCCGATGGTGCCGGGCTGGCTCGCCAGCTGGGCGAGACCGGTCTGCTGTAAGGCGGGGTGATGAACGATCGTGCGCAACCTCTGCCACCGGACCGCGGCGACCAACCGCTCGGCGCCACCACCCGGAGGAGAACGCGGCAGCGGCCATTGGGCGGTGCCCGATCCGTTCCGGTCGGTCATGCTTGACGACGTGATGTCGTCGCGCAGGTCCGGATCTCCGAGGCCACCCGGTCCCAGTCCCGTCGATGCCGCGGGAGCGGAGCTGTGAGCCGGCCGGGCGCTCCGATCCGGCCGGAACCGGCGGTGATCGAACAGGTACGGGCCTCGTGTGCCGCGGTGTCCGGCCGTCCGGAGCGGCTCGCCGAGGTGTTCTACGAGCAGCTGTTCGAGATGGCCCCGGCGGCCCGCGGGATGTTCCCGCCGGACATGAGCGGGCAGATGCAGAAGATGACCGATGCGCTGCTCGCCACGATCGCCGGCCTGGGCCGGACGGACACGACCGAGCTGGAGCTGATGCTGCGCCGTCTCGGTGCCGCGCACCGCCTGCACCACGGGGTCGAGGCCGACCACTACCTCTACATCGGCCACGCCCTGACACGGGCGGTGCGTGAGGTGTCGGGTGCGGACTGGTCGGGCTCGCTGAGTTCCTCGTGGATCGCCGTGTACCAGTGGCTCGCCGGGCACATGCTCGTCGGTGCTGCGGAGGCCGGCACGTCCGGCAGCTCCCGCGACATGCCTGCGCCACCCGTCCAGGCCGTGTCGGCCTGACCGCTGCGGGCAGGCGCTACCATCGCGCGCCGCCCGCGGGGCCGTGCGAGTTCGCGTCGTCGAAGGAGACGGTCGTGGCCACCACCAGCTCGATGCCGGTGGGCACCAACGGGACGGTGTCGTTCAGCGGCGGCGACGAGGCCGAGCTCCGCGGCTACTGGGACAGGCTCGTCGACGGCGGCACCGTCACCCTCGAGCCGGCGAGGGTGCCGTGGGGTGACTCCTTCGGGATGTGCACCGACAAGTTCGGCGTCGAGTGGATGGTCAACATCGCCGGCACCCCGTCCTGATCGGACCGCCGGCCCCGGACGTCAGGTCGGTGGCGCTGTCCGCACGGTGAGCAGGAGGCGGTGCCCGGTGATGACGATCGTGAGCCAGGCGCCGCCCAGCGCCCAACCGACCAGGACGTCGGTGAGCCAGTGGTGCCCCAGATAGACCCGGCTCAGGCCCATGAACAGCGTGAACAGCACCGCGAACGCGACGGTCAGGGTCCGGGTCCTCCTGCGGTGCTGCCGTCGCACGAGCAGGTACGCGACTATCCCGGCGATCGCGATGGAGTTGAGCGTGTGCCCGCTCGGGAACGACGCGCTGAGCTCGTAGGGCGCAACGGCGTCGGCCAGCGGCGGGCGGACCCGCCCGACCGTGGACTTGCCGACGGCGGTGAGCAGGAGTGAGCCCGCCGCCGTGACCGCGACGAGCAGCACCGGGGTCCACTGCCGCCACGCCAGGGCCAGCCCGACCGTCGCCAGCGTGGCCAGCACGGGCATGCCGATGCCCCCACCCAGCGACGTGTAGACCTGGACGACGAAGTTGCCGGTCGGTGTCCGCAGGCTCTCTGCGAGGTCGAGGGCCGGGCGGTCGAGAACGGCGATTCCGTCGGCCTCGGTGACCGCGTCGTAGACGGCCCCGGCCGCGACGGTCAGGATCGCGACGAGCGCGAGGCCCGTGACGAGCAGCACGACCAACACGGTGTGCGGGGTGAGTCGCCGTCGCAGACGGCGGGCCAGGCCGGCGAGACCGGCACCCGGGCGGCTCGGCCATGTCGTCAGGTCGCGATCGCCGACGAACCGCTGCTGGGGCCGTTTCCGCCGCACGCGGGCGACGATCGGGTTCTCCGGCCGGGTCATCGGGTCGCCCTCGCGGGGAGGGAGTCGTCCAGGACGGCCGCCCGCTCGACGGGCAGCAGGAGCGTGAACGTCGGCGGTGCACGGAAGCCGAGCACCAGCCGGCCCCCCTGCGCCTCGGCGAGTCCCCGGGCCAGGGGGAGCCCGATGCCGTGACCGGCGGCAGGGTCGGCGTGGTGCCGGAACGGGTCGCCCTCCGGGCCGGGTCCCTCGTCGACGACGTCGATCGCGAGGGCCGCGCCCGCGTCGCGGGCGGTGACGCCGACGGCACCCCGGCCGTGGCGGGCCGCGTTGTCGACCAGCACGGCCAGGATCTGGCGTACCGCTGCCCCCGATGCGACGGAGCCGGGCACGTCGCCGGTGACGGCCATCCGCAACGGACGTCCGGCGGCGGCGAGGAGTCCATGGAAATCCCCGCGCAGCCCGTCGAGCACCTCGCCGAGCGGGAGCGGGGTGCGATCGGGCACGCGTTCCCGGGCGAGCGCGAGCAGGTCGTCGATGGTGCGTTCCAGCCGGTCGACCGCACGAATGGCGGTATCGATCGCCGGGCGCGGTTGGCCACCGGGTTCCGTTGCGGCCTCGAGGCCGATCCGCAGCCCGGCGAGCGGGGTGCGGAGCTGGTGGGAGGCGTTGGCGGAGAAGGCCCGCTCGCGGGCGAGGAGGTCACCGAGGCGCGCCGCGGTGGTGTTGAGGGCGGTGCCGACGGCGTCGATCTCCGGGATGCCGTCGTGGTCGGCGCGGGCGCTGAACTCGCCGTCGCCGAGCCGTCGCGCGGTCATCGAGAGCCGCTCCAGGGGTCCGGCCAGGCGCGCGGCCTGGCGGCGCGCCACCAGCCACACCGCGCCGAGGGCCGCAGCGCCGAGCAGGGACATCAACAGCCAGACCCCTCCGATACGGAGGTAGGCGGCGGCGCGTGGCGCCGCCGCCCGCACCACCCCGACGACAGTGCCCTCGTCCGTCACCGGAACCGCGACGACGAGGTCGGCTGCGGAGTCCCCGGCGGCGATCCTGCCCGACAGTGCGGCGCGGATCAGGGGGTCGGCGGTGTCGGGGCCGGTACCCAGGGCGCGCTGGCCGTCGCCGCCGTAGAACGCGGTGTCGGTGTCGGACTCCGTGGTCGGCAACGACGACGGCTGGCGTTCGCGGGCCATGTCGGCCGACACGGTGAGGGCGGCGACGTCGGCGACCCGCGCGACCTCGGAGCGCTCGTCGTCGATCAGGTACCGCGCCACGACCACGGCCAGCGGCACGGCGAACAGGGCGAGGGCGAGCACCGCCGCGATCACGGTCAGCCCGACGATCCGCCCGCGCATCCGCACTCCTGTCATCCGTCCGTCCGGCCGTCCTCGCCGAACCAGCATGCGGCAGCGACCGGGACTCGGGGAAGGCGGGCACCCGTCGGAGCGGATGTTATGCCCTCCGCTGGTATTCGGGAGCCTCGACTCTTCTCGGGACCGTTCCTACCGTCGAGGTCACGAGCAGCAGAGCGAAAGGGACGGACCGTCGGGCAGGCCGGGCCGCAGCCGTGGCGGCCGGGGTGCTGGCCCTCGGAATCGGGGGCTGCGCCGGGGCCGTCGGGGGCTGGCTGTTGTCGTGGATGCTGGTCACGGTGCTCACCGGGTGTTCAGTCGATGGTGACGGCCACTGCCGCCCGGTCGGCAGAGCTCCCTCCGGGCGCCGTACCGACGGACGCGGTGCGGGTTCAGGAGCGGACGTACCACGCGAACCAGTCACGGCTCGACGGGGAGAGGTAGTGATCGGGGGCGACACGCTCGTTGGGGTAGAGGCGCGATCCCGACTTCGCGCCGTCCGGGAAGTAGGTGCCACTGACCCAGCTCGGGTTGATGTCGAGTTCCATGCCACGCACGACTCCGGCATCCTGCAGCAGGTCGCCCACGGTACAGACCGACAGCGCCGGTCCGGCCACGTAGATCTCCGCGCCGTCGGCGGTGACGCCGAACCCGGATCGGTCGATGTAGGCGGCCTGCCCGATGGTGCTGCCCCATTCCCGCGGACCGCCACTGGCACATTCGGGGTTGACGGTGCCGCCGTCGACGAGCGGTACGAGGTTCTGCCGGACACTCACGACATCGGGCGTCATCGACACCTCCTGGTTCCACACGCCCACGTCCGCATGTCCGTCGGTGTGCAGGACGAGACTGGCGGCCCCGTCGACGAGCGGCCGGACTGTTTCCCCCTCACTGAAATAGCCTGGCCCGCTGGGGTCGCTGAGCTTGAAACCGCCGTTGAACGCGGCGGCGATCCCGTCGCCCGCGCTGCCGGCCAGCGACGTCGCGGCCGCCCATTTTCCGCCCGGATCCGTGGTGCCGGGGTGGAGCTCCCCGCGGACCAGGCTGGGGTCCAGCCTCATCACACCGGCGACGAAGGACGTGTGGTGATTGTCGGGCCTCAGGAACGCCACCTGCACGGCAGGCTTCCCCCTCGCCGTCACCACGGTCTGCCATCGGCCCTCGCCGGGTAGCGGTGTCGCGCCGGCCAGGGGGACGAGCGGGGCGACGGGGACGGGCCGAGCGGGGGAGTCCCGGTCCGGCACCACATCGGCCGCAGCAGGCGCCACCGAAGGGATGCCGTTGACCGGTGAGCCACCGACCGCCGGCTGGTCGGCCTGATAGCCGAGACTCTCCACTGCGGTGACCACGTCCCCGAGACCGTGGTCGCGTCCCCACTCGGCGATCTTCGCCGCCGAGCTGTCGTTGCCCGGTGCGCCCAACGCGTCGGCAGTCGCCACCGAGGTGCACAGGAGCACGACGAGGCCGGCCGTCACGGCCAACCGACCGATTCGCCGCCTGCGGCGGTGACGATGCCGCGACGACGCGGCTCGGTCCCCTCTCGACGCCCGGTCGGCGGGATGAACGCGGTGCCAAGCCATGACCCCAGTGTCGGCGGGCGTTCTGAGTGAAAGCTGAGTGGCGGGACACCC
>JAYSXW010000076.1:0-5891 GCA_043716935.1 Pseudonocardia sp. | reverse complement strand
GTGGGCGCCCGCCGCCGGGTGGGGCTTGTGTGGTCGACCGGTTGCCGTCTGTTGCCGACCATCCCGTGGGAAGGCCCACCGTGCAGGAATTCGACCCGGGGGTTCCCGATGAACCTCCGTTCGGTCGTAGATCCACACACCGCGGGGGTGCTCCTACTCCCGCCGTGGGGCGGCCCCACCCCTCGCAATGGGGTTGGCGCCCCACCGAGGCAGGGAGAACGACTCGTGGCCCGCGAGAACCCAGGCGGATCGACAGTGCACCGTCGCCAGCTCGGACGACGGCTGCGGAACGCGCGTACCGCGGCCCGCCTGTCGCTCGTGGACGCCGCAGCCGCGGTATCCCGCTCGACCTCGACACTGTCGCGGATCGAGAGCGGTGACGTACCCACCCGAGGACCCGAGGTGCGGCTCCTCTGCGAGGTCTACGAGGTCGACCCCGCCATGACCCGCTGCCCTGGTCGCCCTGGTCTCCGAGACCAGCGTCCGCGGATGGTGGCACAGCTACGGCGACGTCATCCCCGCCTTGTTCAACGTCTTCCTCGGCATGGAGGAGACGGCATCGGAGTTCCGCCGGTACGAGGCGGAGCTGGTGCCCGGGTTGTTCCAGACCGAGGCCTACGCCCGGGCCGTGATCGCGACCAGCGACCCGGGCGCCGGCGACGACGAGATCGACCGCCGGGTCCGCGTCCGGCGGTCGCGGCAGGTCGTGGTCACCCGCGAGGCCGCCCGGCCCACGTTCCGAGTGGTGCTCAACGAGGCCGTGATCCGGCGGCCCGTCGGCGGCCCGCACGTGATGAGCGCGCAGTGCCTGCGCCTGGCCGAGCTGAGCGAGCAGCCGCACATCGACCTGCGGGTGGTGCCGTTCTCGGCCGGTCAGCACCCGGGCATGAACACGGGGGCGTTCGTCGTGCCGCGGTTCCCCGACCACGGCGGGAACCGGCTCACCGACCCGCCCACCCTCTACGTCGAGGGTTACTCCGGATCGCTCTACCTCGATCAGGAGCACGAAGTCGCGCGCTACGACCAGGCGTTCGACCGCATAGTCACGGCTGCCGGGGACCCGAACGGCGACAAGAGCAGAGAGATTCTCTGGCGAGCAGCACAGGAGGTACGTACATGAACGACACCGATCTGACCGGCGCCCAGTGGCAGAAGAGCAGCTGCAGCAACAACCAGGGTGACTGCGTCGAGGTCGCCTTGCTCGGAGACGGCGGTGCGGCCGTGCGAGACAGCAAGGACCAGGGATCCGGGTCGGTGCTCCGCTACACCGCGAGCGAGTGGACGGCGTTCGTCGGTGGGGTCAAGGACGGCGAGTTCGACCGGTCCTGACCTGTCGGCTCGCCCGGTACGGCACGGCCCTCCCGCGATCAGGCGAGCATGAGGATCGGGCAGTGCGCGACACGACCGGCCCGCGGCCCGCTTCGGTGATGTCAACTCCGGCCGGCGAGATGGTGGGCGCCGTCGGCGACGTCACGGAGGCCGGCCATGGCGCGGGGTCCTGATCTGGTTTGAGATGGTGGAGTAGTCCTCGTGGGCGGTGTGACGCGGCCGACGCCAGGCAGTCGGCGCGGGGCGTCCCTCAGAGCGAGCGCAGTGGCCGCGGGCGGTGCGTCGCGCCGTGTTCCTCGCACCCGAGGATGCTTGCGGGGGTGGCCAAGTCACGCGCCTGGTGCGGGCGGCGGTCGTAGCCGGCGACCCGGCCCTCGATCCACCGGTGACAGCGTCGGCGCCTCCGAGACCGATTCTGGCGCCTGGCCCTTCCCCGCCGGTCGTTCCTGACGATCGCCGCCATTGGTGTGCTGCTCTCCGCGGTCCTGCCGATCCAGGCCAACCGCGCCGACCAATGCGTCACCGCGAGATGCGCCGACGGGCGTCCGTCCCTGACGAGGGTGGCGACCACGACATCGATCTTGTCGCTCTCCGGCGGGCGACGACCGCGCGGCTGATCATCCAGCGCCCGTCTCCCGCCGGCGTCGTAGCGGGCCCGCCAGGCCACCACCACCGTCGGCGGCTCGTCCCGGCCCAGCGCGCGATCTCTGCGTCGGGCAAACCCTGCGCGGCCAGCAGCACGGTCCGCGCCCGCGGCGACACGCGACATCAGGTCATCCGCCGAGCGAGCTCCCACCCAGCGAGAAGGGCGGTGAAACCGAAGAAGAGAACGCTGGCCGTGCCGACGGCGATGACAGTCGCGTAATCGGCTGTGAACCGGATGAACAAGAACCTGAAGCTCCCACCCACGAACCACTCGGAGGCGAGCAGCATGGTGAGTCCGAGCGCGATGAACACCATCGAGCCGATCACGGTTCCGACGAGCTGGGCCGTCGTCCGGGTGGCTGCGTTACGGAGGAGGCGCGGTGTCCCCGAGGAGGGACGCGCCGACTGCGGAGTATTCATGGGCCGGGAGCGTAGGGGTCATCGACCGTGGTCCACCCATGCCAGACGACGCGTCCTCCATGCCAGAAAACACGGTCCTCCATGCCAGAGAACACGGTGGCGAACGTGGGCCATACCCCCGGATAGTGGACACGGGGTGGTCGGTTACGCGACGGACTGCAACGAAGCGGTGTGGTGCTGCTCGTAGATGTTGGGGGCCGGTCGGCCACGCGCACCACGCCTTCGAGCCGCTCGACGAGCTGCACCGCCAGCGTGGCGTCGGTGTGGGTGTCGAGTTCCCCGGAGAGTGTCACGACGCCGTCGGCCACCTCCACCGCGACCCGGGCCGGGTCCACGAGCAGTATGTCCAGCAGCACGTGGTCGACGATCTCGGCGCGGATGTCGGCGTCGTTGCGCAGGAACGCGGCGAGCGGGTCGGAACGGCCCAGCACCCCGACCAGCCGGCTTTCGGTGTCGACCCCGGGCATCCAGCTCAGATGCCCCTTGCGCATCGCCCGGGCCGCCTCAGCCACCGTGGTGGCCGCGTCGGTGGTCACGGCGGGTGCGGTCATCAACTCCCGTGCCGTGCCCGCCCCCGCCTTCGGGACGGGCCTGGAGCGGCCGGTGTGGCGGGGCCGGTGGCGCACGGCGTCGCCGTGCTCGGCCGACACCAGCAGGTCCGCCTCGGAGACCACACCAACCAACCGCTGCTCGTCGTCGAGGGCGGGGACCGCACGCACGGCCCCGCGAAGAGCAGGGTCGCGATCTCCAGGAACGGGGTGTCGGGCCGCACCGAGATCACCGCGGTGGTCATCACGTCACCGACGGTGGTACGGCGGGTCATGACGGGCTTTCATTCGTGACGGTGGCTGAGGGCAACCGACCGGGCCGGTCCGCGGTAGGCCCGTCGTCCCGCCGGCGGCGCACGGCGAGCAGCACGAGCGCGGCCCCGGCGATCAGGCCGATCCCGGCGCCCATGTACATCCCGATCCATACCCATCGCAGCCACGGTGCCCTCGCGCCGGCCGCCAGGTCGACAACGACGGGCCGGGTGCCGTCGGCGTTCATCACCACCACGGCCCACTCCCCTCGCGCCGCGGTCCAGGTCAGCTGCTGAGGTCCTGCTCCGGACACCGACGTGGCCCAGAACGTCTGCTGCGCGGGCGGGGCGACGGGCGCCCCGCCGGGGAGGACCTGCTGGGTGGCCCGGCGACCCACGATGCCCAGAAGGCGTTCGCGTGCGACGGAGCCGAGGTAGCCCTCGACCGCGGCCACCGGGCCGATCCCGACGAAGACACCCTCGCCGGCTGCAGCGGCGTGGATACGGACGTCGCCGACCACCGCCCCGACACTCGGCGCTGCGTTGTCGCCGCCGATCGTCAACGGGTCGGCGATCAGCGCGTACCCACTGCTGGTGAACGTCTGTGTGGGCGTGGTCAGGAAGCCGTCACCGTCGCGTCCCGTGCGGTCGGCCGCGAGAACGGACGTGGCGCCCACCGCGGTGCCGATCCCGCCGAGCAGCAGCACCGACCCGACGACGACGGCGATGATCCGCCCGGCCGACCAGCGTCCGGACGGCGGCACCGGCCCCGCGTCCTTCTCGAGCCCCGCGTCCTTCTCGAGTGAGACGGGCCCGGACACGACCAGCGCGGACGGCTCGGAGCCGCCCATGTCCAGCCGGAACGGCGGGTACTGGTCGGTCATCAGGGCCGTGTAGGCCGCGACCCGCAGAACCCAGCGGTGCATGCCGAGCAGGAGCTCGAACAGCCCGCGCGGGTACCTGCCGGTCAGCAGCAGGGTGATGCCGGCGATGAGCACGAGCAGCCCGATCAGCCCACCCCCCGACGCCATGCCGTCGGATCCGGTGCGCGAGAGGGCATAGCTGCCGCCGCCCACGAAGAAGGCGAGGACCACGTAGTGCGGCAGGGCCAGCAGCCACTTGACCAGCACCATCCCCCTTACCAGGTGCTGCGGGTAGGCGATGTCCAGAGTGGCGGGATAGCCGGGCACCTCGCCGAGCGTGAATAGCGGGTAGCGGTCGGTGCCGAGCACGCCGTAGGCGTAGTAGCCCACCCGCCAGCTCCAGCGCAGGACGCCGAGGTTGAACTCGAAGATCGACCGCGGGTAGGTGGCGGTGAACAGGATGGCGAAGAACGCGACGACGCTGAGCACCGCGAACGCCATCCAGAGGAAGCTGAGCACGATCAGGTGGGGAACCACGAGCAGCCACTTCACCAGCCACAGCCACCGGCTCAGCGGCGCCTCCAGCCGAGCGGTCACGCGGACCGGGCTGCGCGCCTGAGGGAGCTGGGCAACGGTCATGACGTCCTCCTCTCACCCGGATCGCCGCGCCGTCGTCGACGTCGTATCCGGATGAATCACACGGATCGTCCGCCTGCCCTACGAGCAGGGATACGGGCTGAAAGGCCCCTCTTCGGGGGCCGCATCGCGGGGCGGATGCGTCAGCGTCGCGCCGCTGCGGTGGGCGGGGCTCACGGATGCGCAGATCGCGCGGCGCCTCGTCGTCTCGGTCTCGACGGTCAAGACGGACGTGAGCCGGCGGCACCCTCACGTGGCCCCCGACGCAGTCGCGCACGCGGGCCACGTCCCGGTGGACACTGGGTACATGCCCGTACCCGAGGTCGAGCGACCTGGCCCCGTCGAGGACGCGTCCTGGCGGGTGGGTCGCCCCGCCGCGCTGGTGATCGCCGTCGTCGCCCCGATCGCCGTCAGCGCCGGGCTGACCGCCCTGCGCGGCACGATCGCGAACCCCACCTCCGCCCTGGTGCTCGTCCTGGTGGTGGTCGGGGTCGCGTGCCTGGGCCGGCGCAGCGCCGGACTCACGGCCGCGGCGGTGGCCGGACTGTCCTTCGACTACTTCCTCACCGAGCCCTACCTGACGTTCTCCGTCACCGACCCCGGCGACGTCGAGACGCTCGTGGCGCTGGTACTGGTCGGCGTGGCTGTCACCGAGGTGGTGCGGTGGGGCCAGCGTTACCAGGCACAGCTCGGCGACCGCGACGCCTACCTCAACGCCCTGCTCGCGATCTCCGACCGCGAGCCCGGCTGGGTCAAGGCAGTCGGCCGCTATCTGACCGCCCTGCTCGACCTCGACGACTGTTCCTGGGTGGAGGTCGTCGGCCCGGACGAGCCGAGGCTGGGCCGGGACGGCGAGATGCGCCTGCATGGGCAGGTACTGCCGGCCGACGACGGTCTCCCCATCTTCGCCGGGCTGGTGCTGCCGGTGCGCCCGGAGGATCCGGCCTCGCCGGGCTTCGTGCTGATCGCCTCCGCGCACGTCGCCCGCCCGTCCCTGCGGCGCCGCCGGCTCGCCTCGGCCCTGGCCGACCAGGTGGGCTGGGCCCTGGCGCAGGAGCGGTCCCGCGCGCAGGAGAACGGCACCGGCTGACCACGGGCCGGGACGGCCGCGAGACCGACACCACGCCGACCGGGGCCGGGCCTGGGGGGTCGTCGCCAGCGTGGTGCTCATCGCCGCGCGATGGGCGTTGGCCTGTTCG
>JAYSXW010000075.1:0-5918 GCA_043716935.1 Pseudonocardia sp. | reverse complement strand
AGGTGAGGAGGTCGAGCACCACCACGTCCGCGCCGGCGAACGCCGGGTACTGCCCGGCGATCAGCGACCGGACATAGTGGGAACCGATGAACCCGGCGCCACCGGTGACGAGTACCTGCACGTCTGCCTCCTCGTTTCCCGTTCGGTCAGCGTTGTGGTGTGAACGAGCGGGCGACGTCCATCACATATTCGCCGTAGCCCGACTTCGCCTGTTGCTCCCCCAGCGCGTGGGCCGCCTCCGGAGTGATGAAGCCCATCCGCATCGCGATCTCCTCGATGCACGCGATCCGGATGCCCTGCCGGTTCTCCAGCACGCGCACGTATTCGCCGGCCTCCAGCAGCGACTCGTGCGTGCCGGTGTCGAGCCAGGCGAAGCCACGTCCCAGGTCGTGCAGCGTCGCGGTGCCCCGCTCCAGGTACACCCGGTTGACGTCGGTGATCTCCAGTTCGCCGCGCGCCGAAGGCGTCAAACCGCGGGCGATCTCGACGACGTCGTTGTCGTAGAGGTAGAGCCCGGTGACCGCGCGGTTGGACCGCGGGTGCTCGGGCTTCTCCTCGATCGAGATCAGTCGGCCCTTGTCGTCGGCCTCCGCGACGCCGTAACGCTGGGGGTCGCGCACCGGGTAGCCGAACAGGGCGCACCCCGTGTGACGGGCCACGATGTCGTCGATGGCGCGCTCGAGCATCCCGGAGAACCCGGGACCGTGGAAGATGTTGTCGCCCAGCACCAGCGCCGCCGGCTCGTCGCCCACGTGCTGGGCGCCGATGACGAACGCCTGGGCCAGGCCGTCGGGGCTGGGCTGCTCGGCGTAGCTCAGCGTCAGGCCCAGCTCCTCGCCGGTGCCCAGCAGCCGACGGAACTGGGGCAGGTCGTGCGGCGTGGAGATCACCAGGATCTCCCGCACACCGGCCAGCATCAGCACCGACAGCGGGTAGTAGATCATCGGCTTGTCGTAGACCGGCAGGAGCTGCTTCGACACCGCCCGGGTGATCGGATGCAGCCGCGTGCCGGATCCCCCGGCCAGGATGATGCCCTTCATCGTGGCGCATGCTGCCACGGCGACCTGATCACCGGTCGGGCGGCAGCGGCCCGCCGCACCGTCGGCGAGCGGCGGCCCCCGCGGGCCGCGGCTGACAATCATCATCGAGTTCGCGCCTCAGTCGGGAAGCGACCCAGCGGCCTCCCGACAGAATTCCGCTGTCTCCTCGCCGGTCAGGGCCACGGCGACGAGCCGGTCGAGCCAGCGGGTGTAGCGGGCCACCTGATCGGGCTCGGTGATCTCCACGACGCCGGCGCTGCTCTCGACCCGGACGAGGTCGCGGTCGTAGAAGGAGAAGCCGGACGGCATCGCCGGGCACGGGGAGCTGAACGGGATCACCCCGAACGTGTGCCCGGGCAGGGTGGCGAGCTCCGTGAGACGAATCAGCCGGCCGCGCAGCGTGGTGGGGGTGAGCGCGCCGATCCGCAGCCGCAGCGCGGCCTCGGTGACGACGTGGACGAATTCGCGACCTGGTTCGTAGAGAATCGACTGACGTCGAATCTTCGCTGCCGACGGCCGTCCCTGCTGACCCGCCTGCTCCGGAGGCTGCGCGGCCACGGACGGCGCGGCGCGTGAGCGGCATGAGCGTGGCGGCGACCGTTACCGCGCACGCCCGAGCCCGCTTACCGCTCACCCCGGACCGCCGTGACGAGCCGGATGATCAGGCGTATACGGCGAAGGTGAGCGTGGCGATCCACGCCACCGCCAGCACCTGCAGCACCCGATCGCCGAGCGCGATCTCCTCGGGGGCGCCGCCGTTGCCGCCATCGACGTCCACGGAGTAGCGCAGCACCGCGACGACGAACGGGACGATCGAGATCGCCGACCACACCGAGTTGTGCTGGGCCTCGCGGATCTCGAACGCCCACAGACAGTACGTCATGATCATGACGGTGGCCGAGAGCGCCCACACGAACCGCAGGTAGGACGCCGAGTAGTTCTCCAACGACTTGCGGATCTTCGCGCCGGTGCGCTCGGAGAGCATCATCTCGGCGTAGCGCTTGCCGGCAACCATGAACAGCGAGCCGAACCCGGCCGAGAGCAGGAACCACTGTGAGAGCGGGATGCCGGTGGCCGCGCCGCCGGCGATCGCCCGGAGCAGGAACCCCGACGCGACGGTGCAGATGTCGAGCACCGGCTGGTGCTTGAGCCCGAAGCAGTAGGCGAGCTGCACGGCGACGTAGACGGCCAGCACGATCAGCAGCTGCGGACTCGCGAGCAGGCTCAACGCCAGCGCCCCGACCAGCAGCACCGCGGCCACGCCGAGCGCGAGCCGGGCCGGCACGATGCCCGCCGCGATCGGCCGGTTGCGCTTGGTGGGGTGCGCTCGGTCGGCCTCGACGTCGTTGGCGTCGTTGACGAGGTAGATGCCCGACGCGGCCAGCGAGAACGCCACGAACGCCACCACGAGCTGGAGCGCGATGCCCGGGGTGAACAGGTCGCCGCTCGCGAACGGGGCGGCGAGCACGAGCACGTTCTTGACCCACTGGCGTGGGCGCATCGTCCTGATCAGACCGCGGGCGACGCCTGCCGTCGTGCGGGCCGGCACGGCCCGCTGGGTGGGCACGTCGGTGCTGGTCATCGGCTCTCCGGAGGATTCGTCAGGAAGCGCCGGGTCAGCAGCGCCACCGCGGCGCCGAGGGCGGAGCCGGCGACCACGTCGCTGGGGTAGTGCACTCCCAGCACGAGACGCGACAGCGCCATCGGCGCGACGACCGCGGCGGCGAGCGGCCGGCGCACCAACCCCCCGTAGAGGAGCGCGGCGGCGGCGGTGGACGTGGCGTGGGCGGAGGGGAAGCTCAGCCGGCTCGGGGTGCCGACCAGCACGGCCACCGATGGGTGCGCGGGACGGGGCCGGCGCACCACGCGCTTGACCCCGATCGACGCCCCGTGCGCGAACGCGACACCGGCGGCGGCGGTCAGCCAGTCCCGGCGCCGGGGCCGGTCGAGGGCCGCGCCGAGGACGCCGAGCGCCAGCCAGCCGGCGGCGTGCTCCCCGAACAGCGACATCCCCCGCGCCCCGGCCACCGCGGCAGGTCGACCGATCGCCGCCTGCACGGCCACGAGCGCACGGATCTCCGCGGAGGGCGGCCCGGCCATCGAGGAAGTCCCCATCGAGGCCGTCGAAACCGTCCGGGCTGTCGGGGCCCCGGATCGTGATCCTGGCGACGGCATGGCTCCGGATCCACCGACCGCCGCGGCCGCTGACGGATTGGTCCATGTCGGTACGGCCGCCGCGGCGGCAGGTGGAGCCAGCGCCCGCGACGGCGTCTCCGCGGTGGTCCCGGCGGCGGGGACGCGGGCCGAAGGAGGACGGTCGACGAGCTCGGCCACGGCGGGTGGGCCTCCAGTACGGCACGGGCGAACCCGGCGGCTAACGAGGGACAGGGGCGTTCCCGATGTTACGCACGACGGCGCGGGCGCCGGCGGCTCGGTCAGAACCAGCGTTCGAGGACGACGGCCAGGCCGTCCTCCCCGTGCCCGGCCGTCACCTCGTCGGCCGCCGCGAGCACCGCCGGGTGCGCGTTGCCCATGGCGACGCCGTGCCCGGCCCAGCGCAGCATCTGCAGGTCGTTGGGCATGTCCCCGAACGCGAGGACGTCGGCGGCGATGATCCCGAGGTCATCGGCTACGGCTGCGAGCCCGGTGGCCTTCGTGACGCGCCACGGCGAGATCTCCACGAGTCCGCGGGGGTGGGAGAACGTGAGGTCCGCCGTGTCACCGATGGCCGGCCCGAGGGCGTCGACCATGGCGTCGCTGCTCAGCTCGGGGTTGCGCACCAGCATCTTGACCGCGGGCCGGGACAGCAGCTCCGAGCGGTGCGCCACGGCGTTGTCGGCGTCGGGCCAGGCGTGGCGGTAGGCGGGCTCCGCCACGAACGGTGTCTCGTCGTCGAACGCGCCGGTGCCCACCCGCTCGACGGCCAACCCGCTGCCCGGCAACAGCCGCGCCACGATGTCGGCGAGCACCTCGAGGGTCTCGGGATCGAGGGTGCGTGACCATCGGACGCGATCCTCCGCGGCGTCGTAGAGCACGCCGCCGTTGGCGCACACGGCGAGCCGGGCGACGGGCAACTGTCGGACGACCGGCGGGATCCAGCGCGGAGGCCGGCCCGTGACCAGCACGAACGCGACACCGACTGCCGTCAACCTACCGATCGCCGCCGCGGCCCGGGCGGGGACGAGCTCGTCGGGGCCCAGCAGCGTGCCGTCGATGTCGGTGGCCACCAGACGAGGACGCTGCACCGGTCCACCCTACGGGCGCCACGACCTCGACACGTCCCGGGCCGACGAGATCGCCGACCACCATCCCGACGGGCGTGAGGTTGTCGCCGTTCCGGCGACAACAATGTGACACTCGCGAGACGGAGTGGGACGCGCACAGTGGTCCCATCGGCGGACTGGCCGGGGGGTGGAGTGTCGAGAGGTCAGAGGATGGCGACCGCCACCACCAGGCCCAGGGCGAGGTGAGCGGCGGCGACGACGTAGGCCTGGGGGCGCAGGACGTCGGCGGCCAGGACCTCGCCCACGTCGATGCCGGTGACCCACTCCAGCAGCCGGGCCCCCAACACCTGTGCGACGATCCCGACGATCCCGAAGATCAGCGACGCCAGCAGGCCCTGCAGCAGGTCGCCGGACGAGGAGTAGATCGCGACGACGACGATGAACGCGGTGGCGACCATGCCCGACGCCGTGACCAGCACCGCGTTGGGCGCGCCCGCGCGGACCTGTCGATTGAGCGGGCCCGGCGTCGTCAGGTCGACGGCGTAGAAGCCCAGCAGCATGAGCAGCACACCGAGCACGGCGTAGAGCAGGATCGCGCCGATCCCGCGGCCGATCACGGAGAGAAAGCCCGGGTCGATCTGGGCCAGGGTCACGGGGAGCCTCCAGGGGTCGCGGTCCAGGGGTCGCGGGGGGTGCGGTGGGTTCAGGGGTGCGGTGGGTTCAGGGGTCACAGCGGGATGCGGTGGGGCACGAACGCGGCGCCGTCGTCGGTGACGAGCCCGACGGTCTCGCGGATGCCGAGCCCCGCGGCGGTGTCGCCGACGATCCAGGCACCCAGCGCGGGGCGGAACCCGTCGAACTCGGGGAGCGGGTCGAACAGCTGGTAGACGTAGCCTTCCTCGCCGTAGACGCCGGGCGTCTCGGTCTCGGAGCCGGGCGCCACGATCGAGATGTTGGCGCCCTCGCGGCCCAGGCGCGGCTTGCGGACGTACTCGGTGAGCATTCCGGGCTGGTCGAGGTAGGCGGGCAGCAGGTTCGGGTGGCCGGGATAGAGCTCCCACAGCACGGCGAGCAGGGCCTTGTTGGACAGGATCGTCTTCCACAGCGGTTCGAGCCACAGCGTCCCGGGGAGGCTCGCGATCACGTGCTCACCGAACTCGTCGGTGAGCATCCACTCCCACGGGTAGAGCTTGAACACCGCCGCCATCGGCGCCTCCTCGAGATCGACGAAGCGGTCCAGTGCGGCGTCCCAGCCGATGTCCTCGATGGCGAGCCCGACCGTGTTGAGCCCGGCCTCGGCGGCGGTCTCCTGCAGGTAGCCGACGGTGACGTGGTCCTCGCCGGAGGTGTCGGCGCCCGACCACGTGAAGTAGACGTCGTCGCCGGGCATCCGGGTCTTCAGCTCGACCCAGCGTTCGACGAGCTTCTCGTGCAGGGAGTTCCACTGGTCGTCGCCCTCGTGGGTGTCCTTGAGCCACTTCCACTGCAGGACCGACGCCTCCAGCAGCGTCGTCGGGGTGTCGGCGTTGTACTCGAGCAGCTTGCACGGCCCGTCGCCGCTGTATCGGAGGTCGAAGCGGCCGTAGACGTGCGGGTCGCTACGCCGCCAGGACGCGGCGACACCCTCCCAGGCGTGCTCGGGGATGGCGAAGTC
>JAYSXW010000074.1:0-2016 GCA_043716935.1 Pseudonocardia sp. | reverse complement strand
CTGCAGGAGGTGTCGTTCCGGGCCGAGCCCTACCGGCTCTCCGGCGGAGAGCGTCAGCGGCCGACCAGATCCTGGTGCTCGAGGCCGGGGGCATCGTCGAGCGAGGCACGCACGCCGAGCTGCTCGCCCGGGAGGGCCGCTACGCGCAGCTGCACCACACCCAGTTCGACCAGCCGACGCCCCGCGAGGCCCTCGTCGCGATGTGACCGGCCCCGCGAAGATCAACCTGTTGCGCCGCGGACAAGGCGTGCTGCCCACCTCCGGCAGCACCATGAGGAGATCGAGGTCGCTCGTGGCGGCGGCATCCCCGCGCTCCTGCGAACCGAAGAGAATCACTCACCGGGGCCGCCCGGGCGCGACGAGCAGGCGAACCGCTTCGTCGAGAAGGTCGGGTGAGAACGTGAACCGAGGCTCGGGCCGCGGAAGCCCGATCCGGTCGTGCCCGCGTAGCGTCGCCGAGACCGGTCGGCACATTCGTCGTGTCGGGACGGCGAACGCGCCTGGGTGGGATGGCGGACCGGCCATGTTGGAGTGGCCAACTCCCGGGCGGAATGAGCCCGACTCGCGCGCACCCGCACCCCGACTCGCGCACACCTGGACCCCGACTCGCGGGGGGACGTGGCCCGACTCACCGGGGACGCGCGGGTGGGGTGGTTCAGGAGGCTTGGCGGTAGCCGGTGCTGCGGCCGGGTGGGGTGGCTTCCAGCCAGGAGAGGAAGCCGGTGAGGACTCCGGAGGCCATGGCCAGCTCCAACTCCGTACCGCCGACCCGGCACCGCAGCACGGCCGCACCGTGCGGAACGGCGAAGGTCTCGTCCGGGCCGGGGGCGCGACGGCCGAGGATCTCCAGTCCGCTGCGGTCGAGCATCAGCGTCGGGCCAGGGCGGAAGCTGGTGAGCCGGTGCCAGGCGAGCTGGTCACCGCGGTAGCGGCCGACCCCGAAGTGCCAGCCGGCCGCGGCATCACGGTCCCGGCTGGACGGCCGGCGCAGACACATGTCCACGCCGCCGCCCCGCATGAGTCGTACTCTCCGAAAGGCCAGGTATCCGAGGCAGAGACAGGCGACCAGCAGCAGGATGCCGACGGCCAGTGCCCCCACCCGCGCCCCGGCTACTCGGCCTCGCCCGCGGCGCGCAGGCGGGCCTGGGCCCGCGTCGCGGCCTGGACGCCGTCGAGGCCGGACACGTCGGCCCGGTCGAGGGCGGTGCGGGCGCGGGACACGTCGATCTCGTCGGAGAGCTCGGCGTACTCCGCGAGCACCGTGACGGTGTCGGGGGTGATGGAGAGGAACCCGCCGTGCACCGCGAGGGTGGTGGACGAGCCGTCGGTTCCGTCGACACGCACGACGCCGACCTCTTCCAACTGGGCGAGCGTGGGCTCGTGGCCCGGCAGGACACCGATCTCGCCGACGGTGGTGCGGGCGAGCACGAACGTGGCCTGGCCCGACCAGATCCGCCGCTCGACCGCGACCAGCTCGACCGTCATTTCAGCCATTGTCGGCCAGCCGCTTGCGGTTGCGGTCCAGGTCCTCGAGCCCGCCGCAGAGGAAGAACGCCTGCTCGGGGACGTCGTCGAAGTCCCCCTTGGCGATCTTGTCGAACGACTCGATCGTCTCCTTGAGCGGCACCGTGGATCCGGGCTGGCCGGTGAACTGCTCGGCGACGATGAGGTTCTGCGAGAGGAAGCGCTCGATACGGCGGGCGCGGCCCACCAGCTGACGGTCCTCCTCGGAGAGCTCGTCGATACCGAGGATCGCGATGATGTCCTGCAGGTCGGAGTACTTCTGCAGGATCCGCTTGACCTCGTTGGCCACCCGCACGTGCTCCTCGCCCACGTACTGGGGGTCGAGGATGCGGGAGGTGGAGGTCAGCGGGTCCACCGCGGGGTAGATCCCCTTCTGGGAGATCGGCCGCGACAGCTCGGTGGTGGCGTCGAGGTGGGCGAACGTGGTGGCGGGCGCCGGGTCGGTGTAGTCGTCGGCGGGCACATAGATCGCCTGCATGGAGGTGATCGAGT
>JAYSXW010000073.1:0-17881 GCA_043716935.1 Pseudonocardia sp. | reverse complement strand
CCGTAGTCCGGCCTCCCACTATGTTCTGCCGCACTGCCCCGGATCCCCTTCGGTGGCACCCGTGAAATCTGGAGACGGTAGATGCGCATCGGCGGCGTGCTCGTGGTGCTGTGGCTCCTCATCGGCGGCTTCGCCGCCTATCAGCGCGGTTACCTCGGCGGTGACAACCAGACCAACTGCGCCGAGCTGGGCACCGTGCTGGTGACGATCGCGGCGGGCCCCCTCAACTACGTGGGCGTCAACCCGACGATCGAGTGCACGGTGCCCCAGCCGTCGCAGTGATCAGCGCGGGCCGACCGCCGATCAGTTCATGGTCGGGCGGAATGACCCTCCGGCTCGGGCGGCGGTGGTCGAGCGGGTAGCCGCGCGAGACGGTGCGGCTGCTTCGACGGCTTCGGAAACCACCACCCGACCGACCTCACCGCCGGCATGTTACCCAGAGTAAGTTACCTGCGGTAGGGTCTGCGACGTGCAGACCGGGACCCCGCGGCGTCGCGTCGGCCGCGTCGAGCGGGAGCGGCAGATCCTGGACGCGGCCGTCGAGGTCTTCTCCGAGCTGGGCTTCCGAGGTGCGTCGATGGACGCCGTGGCCGAGCGGGTCGGCGTCACCAAGCCCGTGGTCTACACGCACTTCGGCTCCAAGGACGGCCTGCTGCTCGCCTGTGTTGCGCGCGCCCGCGCCGACCTGCTGGAGGTGACGTCCAGCGCCGCCGCGGCCGCCACCACCCCCGAGGACATGCTCCGCCGCGGCACGTTCGCGTTCTTCGACCACCTCGAGCGCCACGAACCGGCCTGGGCACTGCTGTACTGCGAGTCGACGGTCGCCGGCGAGGCACTGGAGGGCATCCGCGCCCAGCAGACCGACTTCATCGCGGCGCTGCTCGCCGCCCAGGCCCCCGACGCCGACGCCCAGCGGGTCGCCGGCTGGGCTCAGGTCATCGTCGGCGCGTGCGAGCGGGTGGCGATCTGGCGCAGCCAGATCCACACGGTCACCTCGCAGCAGGCCACCGACATCCTCATGGACCTGGTGTGGACCGGTCTCGCGGCCGCTCCACCGGCGCCGCGGGAGCGCGGATAACCTGGGCCGCTGTGAGTACCACCGCACCCCGCCTGTTGCAGGTCCGCCGCAGCGAGCGCGTCACCCCGCGCATGATCCGGGTGACACTGGGCGGCGACGAGCTGGCCGGGTTCGCCGGGGACGGACCGGACCGTCGGATCAAGATGTTCTTCCCGGTCCCCGGCCAGGAGCGGCCCGCCGTGCCGCGGGCCATGTCCGGGGGCCCGGTGTGGCCCGCCGGCGAGGCGCGCCCGGCCATCCGCACCTACACGGTCCGCCGCTTCGACGCGGGAGCAGGGGAGCTGGACGTCGACTTCGTGCTGCACGAGGGTCACGGCCCCGCCGCCGCGTGGGCGCGGGAGGCCCGGCCCGGCGGCTGGGTGGGCGTCTCGGAACCCGGCGGACGCTATGTCCCCGACCCGGACGTCGAGTTCCACCTCCTCATCGGCGACGAGACGGCACTGCCGGCCGTCGCCACGGTGCTCCACGCGCTGCCGCCCGGCCGGTCGACCGTCACGTTCCTGGAGGTCACCGACGCCGGCGAGGAACAGGAACTGCCCGGCGCACCGCACTGGGTGCACCGCGGCGATCACCCGCCCGGCGCACCGCTGGTGGACGCCGTCCGGGCAGCGACCCTCCCGACCGGACGCGGCCAGGCCTGGCTCTCGGGCGAGTCGGCCGCCGTGAAGGACCTGCGCGCCCACCTGCTGCACGACCGCGGGTTCGACCGCCGCGCCGTCTACGCCACGGGCTACTGGCGGTCTCACTAGCCGTCGGTGTCCCGGACCTCACCCTCGGTGTTCGCGAACAGGGTGTTCCCGCTGGCCAGGGCGGCGGTCCCGCCCGCCACCGCGATGCCGTAACGGCTGCGGAAGATCGTGTTACCACGCATCTCCACCGGCTCACCCACGTCGACGTAGATGCCGTAGCGGACGTTGTCGCCAATGACGTTGTCACGCACCGCGGTCCGCTCGGCCTGGCTGACGACCCGCACCCCGTCCTGCTGGTTGCGCCGGACGACGTTGTGTTCGACGGCGGTGTCGCGCGCGTCCTGCCCGACCGTGATGCCGGACTCGGCGTTGTCGTAGACGCGGTTCTCGCGCACGACGTTGCGGGCGGACTCGTTGACGTCGATGCCCTTCGCGGCGTTGCGGAAGGAGTCGTTGCGCTCGACGACGTTGCGGTCCGACCGCAGGAACAGCACGATTCCGTGTTGCTGGTTGGCGTAGACGACGTTGTCGGCCACCACGCTGTCGACGCAGTCCTCGGCGAGGATGATCCCGTGCTTGCCGTTGTCGTGCACCACGTTGCGGGCGATGGTCAGGTCGTGCGACCCGGTGTGCGGGTCGATGCCGTACACGGTGCTGGCAAACACCTCGTTGTCGGTGACGACCAGGCCGCCCACCTCGAAGCTGTACACGCCGTAGTAGAGGTTCGACACGATGCTGTTCGTGAGCTGCCCCGTCGTGCCGGCGGTGCGCCACGACAGCCCGTAGGACTCCACGTCACCGAACCCGAGGAACCGCACCTCGGCGTGGTCCACCGTCATCGCGGCGCCGTCACGGGCGAGCAGGAAGCTGCGGCCGTCGGCGATGTCGGTGTCCGCCCGCGCTCCGTCCCACGACGTCACGCACGTTCCGGCGACGGCGAGGCTGCCCCCGAGGACGCGGACGGCGACGACCCGGCCCGGCGTGCTGCTCAGATCGAGTCGACGCACCGCCGGGGCGGTGACGGTGAGCGAGGCGCCGGCCGCGATCTCCAGGTCGGCGCCGAGGAACCACTCCCCCGGCGCGGTCTCGCGCAGCAGCGCGGGATCGTGCACCGCCCGGCCGAGTGCCGGCAGCGACACCGCCGGTCCCGCGCCCAGCACGATCCGGCCGCCCGCCGGATCGACGACGACCTGACCCGACGGCGGGGTGGGCGATTCGTCCGCCGCGCCCGGCGCCGCCTCGCGGGTGCACGGCGCAGCGGGATCGACCGTCGTCGTCGCGGCGACCTCGTGAGGCACCAGCGGTGGCGGTTCCGCCCGGCCACAGCCGGCCAGCAGGAGCACGGCGACGCCCAGCGCGGCCCCGACCGCCCGACGCATCCGGATGACCGCCACGCCCACCCCTTCCCGCTCGCTCCCGGCCCCTGCCCGCTCCCTCCCGGTGGGGACGAGCCGTCTCCCCGCCGCCCGACCACGACCTCCGAAGCCACCGGGTGCGTCGCCACCAGGCCCTTCGTCACCAGGCCCGCCGCCACCAGGCCCGCGGCCACCAGGCCCGCGGCCGCGCCACCACCGGCCCCGCACGGCGGCCATCAGCTCCATTCCCACCGCGAGCAGGACCAGGGGCGCGCCGATCGCGCCGAGCACCGAGAGTGGCGGCAGGCTGAGATCGTTGATCCCCTCCTGCCGGGCGACCCCGCGCACCGACTCCAGCGCGTGGACGCGTGAGTCGGCGAGCACGAACGGGGTACCCTCGGCGACGTCGAGCCCCACCGACACCGCGGCGACGTCCACCTGCCGGGCGCGCACCTGCCCCGGGGTGCGGGCGCGGATCCCGGTGTCGACCCGGTTGATTGACACCCCCGAGACCGTGGTCGGGGCCTGGATGTCGATTCCGGTGGCGCTGCCGTCGATGTGGCCGTCGCGGATCTCGGCCCCCGGGCTGAGGGCGCGTACGGCGTTGTTGGCGACGCCGTCGGCGGTGAGATCATGCACGACCACGCCCGTCGTGCCCGGGTTCGCGACGAACCCGTCCTTGCCGCCCGACAGCGTCAGCCGCTCGACGGTGACCTCGCCCGCACCGCGCTGCACGGCGACACCCGTGCGCGAGTTGGTCACCGTCACGTCGGTGAGGCCGATCCCGTGCGCCCCGATCGACACGCCCAGCTGCGTCCCCTCGACCCGCGATCGGACGAGCTGGAGGTCGGTGGTGGTCTTCTCGATCACCACGCCCCGCCGGCCCCCGGTGACGGCGATTCCGTCGAGCGCCACTCCGGCGCTGCCGACGTGGGTGTAGACGCCGACGGGCTGGTCGGTGGCTGTGAAACCCGAGACGCCGACGTCGCTCGACCGTCTGATCTCCAGCCCGCCTGCACCGTCGCGGGTCGTGGCGACCCCCCTGATCCGGGTGCCCGTCTGAGCGGTGACGACCAGGCCGAACGCGTGGTTGCCCACGGTCGTGATGCCGGTGACCGGCCGGGGCGAGCTCGCACCCGACACCACCACGCCGTTGGCACCGTTGCCCTCGGCGCGGATCCCGGTCAGCGTCGTGCCGAGGTCACCGCGCAGCACGAGGCCGTCGGTGTCGGACCCGGACACGGTGACGGTGTCGAGGGAGACGTTCTCGGAGGCGTCGAGTTCGAGCCCGACGCTGTTGCGCGGCAGCGTCGTCCGCAGTAGCGACCCGCTACCGCCGCCGTTGAACTTCACCCCCGCGTTGCCGATGCGTTCCGCCCCCGTGCCGAGGTCACCGAGGGTGGCGTCGACCGCGTCGAGCCGGCCGCCGCGGGTGACGACGACGAAGGGCCGCCCCGGCCCGACCGGCATGGCTGCGCCCGTCGCCGGGTCGGCCGAGGTGACCACGACGCCACGCAGCGTCACACGGCCGCCACCGGTGTAGATGGATGCGGCCTGCGGGGCCGCGGCGCCGCCGGCGAGGGCGAGGGTCCGGACGGTCGTGGCGTCGAGATCGAGGGTGACGCCCACGCTCAGCACCAGCGCGGCGGACAGCCGGGCCGTCCCGTCCTCGATCGACAGCCAGCTCGACGGCACGGACGTGGCGAGGCCGGCCAGGGTCAGCTTGCTGATCGCACGGACGGTGTGGCGCTGCAGTCGGCCGCCGGCCAGCGTGTCGACGCCACTGCGGCGGACGATGATCAGACGATCCGGGCGGCCGCGCATGTCCCACGTCGCCCGGGACCTGCCGGCGGACGAGGGCGTCAGCGACGGGTTACGCGCGGGTGTCGGCACGACGGGACGCGCGGCCACGGCGGCGCGCCCCGGTTCGGCGGTCCGCGCTGCCGGGACGGAACGGCTCCCGGGCGCGGGCACGACACGCGACCCGGCGTCGCGCGCCGGCGTCGCCGGAGTGCGGACGGCACCGTTCGACGGTGCGTCCTGGGGACCGGCGCCGGAGGACGGGGGCGCGCCGGAGCCGGAGCCGGGGCTCGCCCCGGAGCCCGAGCCCGGACTCGAACCGGAAGTCGGACCCGAACCCGAACCCGGATTCGAGCTGGAACCCGAACCGGGATCCGGATCGGAACCGGGCCCCGGATCGGAACCGGAACCCGGATCGGAACCGGAACCCGAGCCGGGGGTCGAACCGGCACCGGGTTGCGATCCGGAGCCCGAACCGGGATCGGCACCGCCACCGGGATCGGCGGTCTGGGCCGGCCGGGCAAGCGGAGCGAGGACGGTCGCCTCGGCCGCGGGCGCGGCGACCAGCACGAGACCGAGCCCCAGCAGTACCGAGGTCGCGGCGCGGAGGAACCACGGCCGCGTCACACCCCCACCTCCGCGGCGGAGGCGCTGCCGGTGCGAACGACCTCGCCGTTCTGCACGGCCACCTGCCGGGTCAGCCAGCGCTGCCTGCGGATCGTCAGCAGGGCGTAGAGCTTGATGAACGCCATCACCCACGACACGACCACGTACGCGGGCACGAAGAAGAACGAGCTCGGACGTCGCCGCAGGTGAGGCAGCAGCTTCGCCGAGCGGCTGATCTGCCACCAGAGTGCGAGAACGATACAGAACGCCCAGTTCGCCGTGACCAGCGAGTAGATCATGAAGGCTGGCCCGAACAGCAGCGTGAAGCCACTGATCGCCTTGTCCACCATGGTGAAGGCCAGGAACGGGTAGCGGTAGACCCAGCGGTGCGACAGCGCCCGCAGGTCCGAGCGCCAGGTGTTGCGCGCCCAGCGCAGTCGCTGGCGGAAGAACACCTTGCCCGTCGTGGGGAACGTCGACCACACCTCGGCCGTGCGCTGCAGGCACGTGCCGTGCCCGCGCTCCAGGATGAGGGTGGTGAGGCGCTTGTCGTCGCCGGACAGGCACGGGACCCCCCAGAACGTCTCGTCCATGAACTCGTCCTCGATCTCGCACAGCAGCGCGCGGCGGTAGACCGCGGTGCGCCCCGACAGGCAGGAGACGGCCCGACCGAGATAGGTCTGGCTCGCGTTCTCGTCGAAGTAGCGGTGGTCGAGGAACATGTCGGTGATCCGCGCGAGGAACCCGGTCGCGCCGTAGACGCTCTGTCGGGTGCCGACCCCGCCGACCCGCGGATCGGCGAAGGGCATGCAGACCTCTGCGGCGACGTCGGGGGCCCAGACCGTGTCGGAGTCGACGAGCGCGACCAGTTCGGTGGACGCGGCGGTCCAGCCCCGCCGCAGCGCGTCGCGCTTGCCCGGCACGTCGGTGACCACCACGGTCACCGGATGGCGGGCCGCGATGGCGCGGCAGGTCGTGTCGGACGAGTCGATCACGAGGATGATCTCGTGGACGTGGTTGGCGAGCCATGACCGGATCGCGGCCTCGAAGACCTCGGGGTCCTCCTGGTAGACCGGGACGACGATGCTCATCGGCAGCCGGTGGGCGTTGACCACCGGCCGGTAGAGCACCGCGGGGACCCGCCGGACCAGCCAGAACGACCATCGCACGAGCCCGAGCACGCCCAACGGCGTGCCCAGCACGTAGTAGTAGATCGGCAGAGTCATGCCACGTCCGGGACCCGACCGTGGTCGACGGCCGCGTCGGTTTCCCGGCTCATGACGATCTCGAGACGGTCGTTGGTCTCGACCACCGCCCGCAGCAGCGGCATGTCGACGCCCACCCCGCCGGCGTAACCGAGGAAGCCGTTGGTGTCCTTGGGCAGACAGACGCCGCCGTAGGGGGCTCCGCCGCGGATGCCGTAGCGGGGGTTGATCGAGCCCTCGGCCGACCGGGCCACGGTGGTGGCCACCTCGTCGAGGTCGACGCCGATCCGCTGCGCGACGAGCCACATCTCGTTCCAGAAGCTGATCTTGGTGGCGTTGAAGATGTTGTGGGCGCACTTGACGAGCTCGGCCGTGGCCGGATCGGCGAACGTGCGCAGCTCCCCACCGAAGGGCGCCAGCAGCTCGCGCAGCCGGGCGGTCGTGGCGTCGTCGCGGCTGCCGACGACCGTCATCCACGGATGCGCGAAGTCCTGTTCAGCGGTGGCGGCGCGCAGGAACTCGGGGTTGGACGCGAGTCCGAAGCCCTCGCCGGCGACCAGGCCCGACGCCCGCTCGAGGATCGGACGGACCAGGTCGTCGGTCGTGCCGGGCGGCACCGTCGAGCGGACGACGACGGTGTGCCGCGCCGGCGAGTCCCGCAGCGCCCGACCGACGGATTCGACGCCGGCGGTGAAAGCGGTGAGGTCGTAGGCCGGCCCGACGTTCGGGGTCGGCAGGGTCAACAGGACGAACGCGTCCGACTCGCCGCTCAGGTCGAGCACGCGATGGGCGTCGAGATCCCGGCCGCGCAGCGCCTGGACCCGGTCAGGGGCGATGTCGACGAACGTGACCCGGTGCCCGGCCGTGCGGAACCCCAGCCCGGTGGCGGTGCCCACCACGCCCGACCCGATGACGAAGATCCTTGCTGCGCTCGTGTTGCTGTCGGTCATCGGACAACTCCCGTCGGTGATTACTCCGAATGCCAGGTCATCGACGCAGATGGCCGAAGCATTACCGCTCCGCGCCGGCGGCCGACCGAGATCGGGGGCGCTCTACCGGCGCAGCACCAGGTCAGGAGGGCTTCTGATCCACTCCCGACCAAACCGCAGTGGCGTGAATCACACCTTGCGCCTCGCGAGTTGGGTGTGTTCGGAAGCCGGCTAGCCCCGGTGAGTGGCCTTCAGGGCCTGGACGACGACCGTCCCGACGGCATCCGGCGACTCGCCCCGTTCCTCGTTGCTCTGCACATAGCTGCCGGCCTTGAAGTACCAGCCGGACCCGCGCAGGGGGGCATCGAGCGTCTCCGTGCCGTTGTAGGAGACGACGACCCGCCCGCCCGTCGCAACGATCCGCAGGTCGTAGGGAGTGCCCAGGACGTACGCCGGGTCGAGTACGGCGGAGCTGTCGCCGTCGTCGTACTCCGCGAGCAGTCGGGTGCCCTCCAGCCGGATCTCGATCACGTCGTCCTTGGTGTCGTGGATCTGCGCGGTCACGACCTCCGGCTTCACCGACGGCGTCACGGTGACGGCCTCGCGCACGTCGAGGATGTGGGTGCCGCTCTCGTTCGACCAGCTCGCCTTCGCCGGGCCGTCCATCTCGCGCAGCTCCGAGCGGGGATACCGGCTGTTCTCCGTGGTCACCCCGCCCGCGTTCGCAGTGAAGGCCACGCCGTCAGCGGCGTCGTCGAGCCGGAACCACGCGCTGCGGTAGGTACGCAGCGCGGGCTGGGCCACGTCGTCCGGGTTGCCCGGCTCACCGGTGGGCAGGGTCAACGACCAGTTGCCGAGATCGAGCAGGTCGCCGGGAAACAGGAGCCGGCCCGACGGACCGCCGACCTGCGGAGAGCCGGCAGCGGGGACGCCGGGTCCGGTGGGGATCGGACCGGACGGGGCCGGCGCGGGAGGCTGCGACACGGAGGGGTCGCCGGTCGGGGCGGTGGGCGGCGGGGCGGCGCACGCGACCGCGAGCGGCACCACCAGCACGGCAAGGAGGGCAGGCGTCCGACTCATGTTCAGTGACGATACCGCCACCCAGCGTTACCTCGCTGGCCCGATCGCCGACGTCGAACTTGCCCGCGTCGGCCTCCCCCGTCGGCACGCCCCCCGCCGGCCCACCCCGTCGTCCGGCGCGCCGACCCCTCCCCACCGACGCCACCCCGGTCGACCTCGACCTCGACCTCGCACAGGATCCGGCCACTTCCCGCAGCCCCGGCGGATTTCTCACAGCGCCGGCACAGGAACCCCCCACGACGGCCACAGTCCCGCGCGGGACTCTGGTTAGCATGTCGACGATGAGGGAGCGGTCGCTGCTGCGGAGCGACGGCAGCGCGCCGAAAGTTCTGGTGGTGGACGACGAGTCCACGCTGGCCGACCTGCTGTCGATGACGCTGCGCTACGAGGGCTGGGAGGTCGCCGTGGCGGCGGACGGCTCGTCGGCGGTGCGGGCGGCGCGGGAGTTCCGCCCCGACGCCGTGGTCCTCGACGTCATGCTGCCCGACTTCGACGGCCTCGAGGTGCTGCGCCGCATGCGCGCGGAGACCCCGGACGTCCCGGTGCTGTTCCTCACCGCGCGCGACGCCGTGGAGGATCGCGTCGCCGGCCTCACCGCCGGCGGCGACGACTACGTGACGAAGCCGTTCAGCCTGGAGGAGCTCGTCGCGCGGCTGCGGGGGCTGCTGCGCCGCTCCGGGATGGCGGCGGCCCGCCAGGACGCGGCGCTGGTCGTCGGCGATCTGGTGCTCGACGAGGACAGCCACGAGGTGCGCCGCAGCGGCGATCTCGTGGAGCTCACCGCCACCGAGTTCGAGCTGCTCCGTTACCTCATGCGCAACCCGAAGCGGGTGCTGTCGAAGAGCCAGATCCTCGACCGCGTCTGGAACTACGACTTCGGCGGCCAGTCCAACGTCGTCGAGCTCTACGTCTCCTACCTGCGCAAGAAGATCGACCTCGGCCGCCCCCCGATGATCCACACTGTGCGCGGGGCGGGGTACGTCCTGAAGCCGGCGGGCTAGGTGCGCCCGCGCTCGCTGCGGACCAGGCTGGTCGCCGCCACGCTGCTGCTGCTCGCCGTCACCTCGGCGGTGGTGGCGGTGGTCACCGCGGTGAGTCTGCGCAGGTTCCTCGTCGGCCGGCTCGACGACGATCTCCGGGGCGCCAGCCGGGCGTTCGAACGGTACACCGGTCCGGACGGGAGCCCACCGGATCCGAACCGACCCGGCGCCGGTCCACCCGCGCTGCCCGGCCTGTTCGCCGAAGCCGGCGAGGGCGGTCCGCCTCGGCTCGACTCGCTGTTCGCCCGCATCGAGGGCGGCACGGTGCGGGGCGCGGTGGTGACCGAACGGCTCGGGGACTGGCAGCCGGTGCCGACGCCGGAGTACCCGGACCTGCTCGCCGTCGTCCCCGGCAACGGCCCGACCAGCATCGATCTCGGCGACCTCGGCAGCTACCGGGTGGTCGCGAGCAGTGGCGCCGGCGGTGTGTTCCTGACCGGCCTGTCCGAGCGACGGCTGCAGGAGACCCTCGCCCAGCTGATCACCGTCGAGCTGGGCGTCACGGCGGTCGCGCTCATCGGCGCGGGCGTCGTGGGGACGTTCGTCGTGCGCCGCGAGCTGCGGCCGCTGGAACGGGTGGCCGCCACCGCCGCGCGGGTCAGCGCGCTGCCGCTGGACCGCGGTGAGGTGTCGCTCGCCGAGCGGGTGCCCGACGTCGACCCCCGCACCGAGGTCGGGCAGGTCGGTGCCGCGCTCAACCGCATGCTCGACCACGTCGGCTCCGCGCTGGCGGCGCGGCAGGACAGCGAGACGCAGCTGCGCCAGTTCGTCGCCGACGCCAGCCACGAGCTGCGCACCCCGCTGGCCGCCATCCGCGGGTACGCGGAGCTGAGCCGGCGCGGGGATCTGACGGAGGAGACCGAGTACTCGCTCGTCCGGATCTCCTCCCAGGCCGAACGGATGACCACGCTGGTCGAGGACCTGCTCCTGCTCGCCCGGCTCGACGCCGGCCGGCCGCTGGAGCGCAATGAGGTGGACCTCACCCGACTCGTCGTGGACGCCGTCGGCGACGCCCACACCGTCGGCCCCGACCACCGGTGGCAGCTCGACCTGCCCGAGGAGCCCGTCACGCTGAGCGGCGACGGTTCGCGGCTCGCCCAGGTGCTGGCGAACCTGCTCGCCAACGCCCGCACCCACACCCCGCCCGGCACCGTCGTCACCGTCTCCCTGGCCCGGACGGGCGACGGCGTCGTGCTCTCGGTCGTCGACGGCGGCCCGGGCATCGCCCCCGAGCTGCTGCCCCACGTTTTCGAACGGTTCGCGCGCGGCTCGTCGTCCCGGTCGCGGCGCAGCGGCAGTACCGGGCTGGGCCTCTCGATCGTGGACGCCGTCGTGGCGGCGCACGGCGGCTCGGTGGCGGTCGCGAGTGTCCCCGGCCGAACCGGGTTCACGGTGACGCTCCCGGCCGTGCCCGGCCCCGCCGAGCCGGCCTGTAGACGATCGTCGACGGCACCGTCCTGTACGACCTGACCTCGGCCGTTCGGGGGTAGTTGAAGGCGGCAACCGGGAAGATCGGCCGAGAGCCCGCGCTGGCAGGTGATGAACGGGCCGGAGAAGGCTGCGGAGGAGTCGATCAACTACATCGAGCACGAGGTCGAGGCCTCGGGCCGGACCCTGGAGAAGGTCGACGAGAGCAAGGCCATCGAGCTGCGGCCGACCAAGGACATCGGCTTCCTCGCCCTCACCCGCGTGCTGTTCCGCACCTGCCCGTCCCGTTCGGTGCTCCCCTGGGTTCACAGCCGGCGCACATCGCGGCCACAAGGCCGGGACAGGGCGGGCGTAGATCGTCGATCCCATGAGCGTCGACACCGCGCCCGCCCCGCCCGACACCCGGTCCACCGGCACCGTCCTGGACGTCGTCGTCCCCGTCTTCGACGAAGAACTCGACCTGGAACCGTCGGTCCGCCGGCTGCACGCGCACCTGAGCGAACAGTTCCCGTATCCCTTCCGGATCACGATCGCGGACAACGCCAGCACCGACGCGACACCGGCGATCGCGGCTCGGCTCGCCGCCGACCTGCCGCACGTCACGGTGGTGCGGCTGGCGGAGAAGGGGCGGGGACGCGCGTTGCGGGTGGCCTGGACGGGGTCGGACGCGGCGGTGCTCGCCTACTGCGACGTCGACCTGTCCACCGACCTGGCTGCCCTGTTGCCCCTGGTCGCGCCACTGATCAGCGGTCATTCCGACCTCGCGATCGGCACTCGGCTCTCCCGGGCGTCCCGCGTGGTGCGGGGGGCCAAGCGCGCGTTCATCTCGCGCTCCTACAACCTGCTGCTGCGCGGCACGCTCGCCGCCCACTTCTCCGACGCCCAGTGCGGCTTCAAGGCGATCCGCTCCGACGTCGCGCGCCGCCTGCTGCCCCTGGTCGAGGACACCGGCTGGTTCTTCGACACCGAACTGCTCGTACTGGCCGAACGCGCCGGGCTGCGCATCCACGAGGTGCCGGTCGACTGGGTGGACGACCCGAACTCGAGCGTCGACATCCTCCGGACCGCGACGGCCGACCTCAAGGGCATCGTCCGGCTCGGACGGGCCCTCGCGAGCGGTCGCCTGCCGCTGCACGAGCTGCGCGATTCCGGTGCCGGCGCGGCGGGGGTGCCCGGCAGCATGCCGGGTCAGATCGTGCGGTTCGCCGCGATCGGCGTCGTGAGCACACTGGCCCACCTCGCCCTGTACTCCCTGTTCCGCGTCGGCCTCGGCGCGTTCGGGGCCAACCTCGTGGCGCTCGTCGTCACCGCCGTGGCCAACACCGCCGCCAACCGCCGGTTGACCTTCGGTGTCCGCGGCCGCACCGGCGCCGCCACCCACCAGTTCCAGGGCCTGCTCGTGTTCGGGCTCGGTCTCGCGCTCACCAGTGGCGCGCTCGCGGCACTGGGCGCATGGGCGCCCGGCAGCGGGCCTCTCCTGGAGATGGTCGTGCTCGTCGCCGCCAACGCCGTGGCCACGGTGCTGCGGTTCGTCGCATTCCGGGCGTGGATCTTCCGCGGCCGCCGCTCCCCCGACCCCGTCCGCACCGAACAGGAGATCCCGGCATGACCGCCACCCTCACCCCCACGCTCCCGGCACCCGCCCCGACGCCGCGCCCCGGCAGTCGCGAGCAGGGCGCACTGGCCGCGCTGCTCGTCGCGACGGCGGCCCTGCACCTCGGGAACGTCGGCGTCTCCGGTTGGGCCAACGAGTTCTACTCCGGCGCCGTGCAGGCGATGAGCAAGGACTGGACCGCGTTCTTCTTCGGCTCCAGTGACGCCGGCAACATCGTGACGGTCGACAAGCCGCCCGCGTCGCTGTGGGTGATGGCTGTCTCGGCGCGGATCTTCGGGCTGTCGAGCTGGAGCATCCTGGTGCCACAGGCGCTGATGGCCGTCGGCACCGTCGCACTGCTGTACGCGGCGGTCCGCCGGGTGTCGGGACCGGGCGCCGCGCTCGTCGCCGGGGTCGCGATGGCGCTGACGCCCGTCGCGGTGCTGATGTTCCGGTTCAACAACCCCGACGCCCTGCTGGTGCTGCTGATGGTCGCGGCCGCGTACGCGGTGGTCCGGGCGATCGAGCACGCCGGCACGACCTGGCTGCTGCTGGCCGCCGCGCTGCTCGGGCTCGCGTTCCTCACCAAGACCGCCCAGGCGCTGCTGGTACTGCCCGGGCTCGGGCTCGCCTACCTGTGGGCGGCGCCGACCGGGCTCGGCCGCCGGGTGGGGCAGCTGCTCACGGCGGGCATCGCCATGGTCGTCACGGGTGGGTGGTGGTTCATCGTCGTCGACCGGTGGCCCGCCGACAGCCGGCCCTACATCGGAGGGTCGACGACCAACAGCGCGCTGGAGCTGGCCCTGGGCTACAACGGCCTGGGCCGGATCTTCGGTCAGGGCGCGACCGGTGGAGGCGGCGGGATCGGGGGCGGCGGGTTCGGGGGCGGCAGGTTCGGGGGCGGGGGCAGCCCGTTCGGCGGGACCGGCGGCATCGGGCGACTGGTTGCCTCCGACGTCGGCGGTCAGATCGCCTGGCTGCTGCCGGCGGCGCTGGTGCTGCTCGTGGTCGGGCTGGTGCTCACCCGGCGCGCGGTGCGCGTCGACCCGGTCCGGGCGTCACTGCTGGTGTGGGGCGGCTGGACCGTGGTCTCCGCGCTGGTGTTCAGCTTCATGGAGGGCACGTTCCACCAGTACTACACGGTCGCGCTGGCCCCGGGGATCGCGGCGCTCGTCGGTATCGGCGGGGCGGAGCTGTGGCGGCACCGCAGTTCCGGCGCGGCGCGCGGGGGTCTGGCCGCGATCGTCGCGGTGACGGTGGTCTGGGCGATCGTGCTGCTGGCTCGCACTCCCGACTTCGCGCCGTGGGCCGTGTGGGTGGTCGGGGTGCTGGGCGTCGTCGCGGTCGTCGCGTTGCTCGTCCCGCCCCGTGGTGGGCGGATCACGACGGCCGGGCTGCTCGCGGCGGTGCTCGCCGCCTCGGTGGGGCCGGCCGCCTACGCCGCGGAGACGGTGGCCACGGCCTACACCACGCCCATCCCGCTCGCCGGCCCCGCGACGGTGGCCGGGCCCGGCGGCTTCCCCGGCGGCGGTACCGGCCGAGGCAGCGTCGGTGACGGCGTTCCCGGTGGCAGCGTTCCCGGTGGCAGCGTTCCCGGTGACGGCGTTCCCGGTGACGGCGTTCCCAGTGGCGGAACCGGCGGGACGGCTGCCGGCGGGACGAGGGCGGGTGGTGGGTTCGACGGTGGGCAGGCCGTCGACCCGGCACTGACCAGCCTGCTGCAGGCGGCCGGCACGACGTGGGCGGCGGCCACGGTCTCCGCCCCGAGTGCGGCGTCACTCGCCCTGTCCAGCGACACGACCGTGATGGGGATCGGTGGTTTCATGGGCGGTGACCCGGCCCCGACGCTGGCGAAGTTCCAGGAGTATGCAGCCGCGGGCCAGATCCACTACTTCGTGGTCGGCGGCGGCTTCGGCGGCGCCGGCGGCGGGGCGGGCGGGGGCGGGGCGGGGGCGCCCGATCCGGCTGTGCTCCTGGCGCAGGCCCCTGCGTCGGCGCGCGACGACCCCCGCTTCCAGGAGTTCGCGGAGATGGCCGAACAGGGCCGGCTGCCCGGCGGCGGCGCGGACGGACGGGGCAGCTCCGAGATCAGCACCTGGGTGGAGCAGCACTACACCGCCACCACGGTGGGCGGCCGCACCGTCTACGACCTGACGCAGCCCCGGACCTGAGCACGGGGTGGTTGCCGTCCGGCCGCCGCCCGCCCCATCCGGCGCCCGTCCCCGGTACGCACGGGGACGGGCGCCGTCGCGTCGCCTGTTGCGATCCACCCGGAAGGCGGGCGCGTCGCCTCGCCACGAACGGCCACGGCGAATCGTGACGCCCCGGGCTCGCGACGTCCTGCGGGTCATCGGGGTCCGCGCGTAGCGTCGTGCCCATGACGACCCGCTGGGCAGGAGTCGCGGACCTCTTCACCCCCGATCCCGAGATCGCCGCGCACCCCGCGGTCCGGTCCGCCACGCGCCTCGCCACCGACGTCCTGACCCCGCATGCGGCCAGGGCCGACGACCCGACACATGGCGTCGAGCCCGCCCACCTCGACGCCCTCGCCGAGGCCGGCCTGTTCTCGGTCACGATGCCGATTGCCGAGGGCGGGCACGGCGCGGGAGTCCAGGTCGACGCGGAGACGGTGGAGCTGATCAGCGGCGCATGCGGAGCCACCTGGTTCCTCACCACGCAGCACCGGTTCCCGCAGGCGCTGTCCCGTGGCCCGCTCACCGGGCTCGATCCTGGCGCGATCACCCTCGGTCCCGCCGCGGCCCGACACCGGGCCGGTCTCGCCCGGGCGAGCACCCGCGCCGGCATCGCGATCGCCCACATCCGACGTCCCGGCCGGCCCGCCGTGCGCGCCGAACCCGCCGGCTCCGGCTGGCGGTTCCGCGGCGTCGCCGACTGGTGCACCGGCTGGGGTCTCGTGGACATCGTCATGATCGCCGCGTCCACCGTCGACGGCCGGTTCGTGCTCGGCCTGCTGCCCGCCCGGGAGCAACCCGGTCTGCGGGCCGGCGCACCGCTGCCACTGGCCGTGATGGGTGGGACCAGGACGGTCGCCCTGCAGATGGACGGCCTCACCGTCGACAGGGACGACGTGCTGGCCGTCGTGGACGTCGAACCGTGGCGCGCCCACGACGCCGCCCGCACCGCGAACACCACCCCGGCCTCGCTCGGGCTGCTGCGCCGGGTGCTCACGGCCCTGGCCGAGCTGGGCGTCACCCGCGACCGTCCCGAGGCCCTCGACACGGCCGAGGTGCTCGCCGAGCGGGCCGTCCCGCTGCGGTCCGAGGCGTACGCGCTGCTCACCGGCGTGCCGCTCTTCGAGCGCGTCGCGGAGCGCACGGCGCTGCGCGGGGAGGTCACCGAGCTGCTGGTCCGGGCGGCCGGGGCGCTGGTGGCGGCCCGGTCGGGCAGCGCGCTGCTGCTCGGCCGCCCCGAGCAGCGCTGGGTCCGCGAGGCCGCGTTCCACCTGATCCAGGCCCAGACGGCCGGCGTCCGCGCGGCGCAGCTGGCAGCGTTCGGGCGCCCCGGCACACTCGTCGCATGAACCCGGCCCCGACGCTGCTGCAACCGCCTCTGCGGCCCCCGGCCCACCAGGTCAGCCCGCGCGCGGTGTGGTGGTGGCGGGCGCGCGCCGTGCTCACGACGCTGGTCGTCGCGGCGCCGCAGGTGGTGCTGCTGCTCATGGCCGATCTCGGATGGCTGGTCCCCACGCTCGTCTCGACGTCCGTGATCGGGCTCGCCTACCTCGTCCTGGTGCCGCCGTTGCTCTACCGCATCCATCGCTGGGAGGTCACCCATGAGGCCGTGTACACGCTCTCGGGATGGCTGGTGCGGGAGTGGCGGATCGCGCCGATCTCACGGATACAGACCGTGGACACCCAGCGCGGGCCACTGCAGCAACTGCTGCGCCTGGCCAGCGTGACGGTCACGACGGCGTCGGCGCGCGGGCCCGTCACGATCATCGGGCTGGACGAGCAGGTCGCCCACGAGCTGGCCCGGACCCTGACCGAGACGACGCAGGCCACGCCCGGCGACGCCACATGACGGGCCCGGACGGCTCCGCCGGCTCCGCCGGCGTCGGCGGCTCCGGCCGCAGGATGGGCCGCGCCGACGTGACCGGCGCCGCCGAGGTCGCGGGCCCCGACCGCACAACGGGCCGGGACAGCGCGACCGGCCCCATCTGCGTCATCGGCGGTGGCGGCGTTGTCGCTCCCGGCGGTGTCATCGGCCCTGGCGGTGTCATCGGCCACGAGAGCGCGACCGGGCCCGAGCGCGGCTCGGGCTCGGAGACGCCATGGCGTCGCCTCGACGTCCGGATGCTCGTGGTGAGCCCCGCCAACAGCCTGGTGCGGCTGGCCCCGGTGGCGCTGATCCTGCTCGTGACCGGCCAGGGCGACGTGACGCGCCTCTGGATCGCCCTGGGCGCCGCCGCGGTGGTGGTGCTGGCCGGCGTGCTGCGCTGGCGCACCACCCGCTACCGGATCACCCCCGACCGTGTCGAGCTGCACAGCGGCTGGCTGCAACGTCAACGCCGCTCGGTGCCGCGCGACCGTATCCGCACCGTCGACCTGACGGCCAAGCTGCTGCACCGCGCATTCGGCCTGAGCGTGATGCAGATCAGCGCGGCGTCCGGGTCCGGGAACGACAGCTCGGGGCTCAGCCTCGACGCCGTCAGCACCGCCGAGGCCGAATGCCTGCGCCGGGAGCTGCTCGACCGCTCCCCGATCCCGGTGCCGTCGGCCCGGCCCGTCGAGAGCCCGACCGGGGCGACCCGGGAACTCGCCCGGCTGGACTGGTCGTGGCTGCGCTTCGCGCCGCTGACGTTCTCCTCGCTGGCGGGCGTCGGCGCGATCGGGGCGGCCGCGTTCAACCTGATCGACGACCTGGGCCTGGACCCGCGTGACCTCGCACCCGTCGAGGACGCCGCGGGCCGGCTCGCGAGCGCGCCGGTGTGGCTGGGCGTCGCCGCCGTCGCGCTCGTCGTGCTGGCGGCTGCGGTCGTCGGCGCGCTGGCGCTGTTCGCGGAGCGCTGGTTCGGCTACCGACTCACCCGCGAACCGGGTGTGGGCCACGCCAGCAT
>JAYSXW010000072.1:0-5946 GCA_043716935.1 Pseudonocardia sp. | reverse complement strand
GGACGCCGGTGCCGGACGGGAAGCCGATCACCCGGGGCGGCAGTTCGGCCCGCGTACCGTGCGCCCAACCAAACTCGATCTCGAACGGCTGGGTGTGGTCGGGGCCGGCGAGCTCGCTCGCCGCCGCCGAATTGTGCTGAGACCCCGGCCGTCACGGTACCGTCGAAGGCGGGTGACCCGTGCCGTCGCGGCGGCCTCCCCCTCAGCGAGAATCGCGTCGTGCAGTTGAACGACCACATCGCGGCCCATCATGTCGTCCTGTTCACCGACCGGCACAAGGAGGCTGTACAGGGTGTCCCCGGCGGACAGGGCGAGGCGGGTCCGACCCAGCAGCGCGGCGACGGCGGCGGGCGCCACTCCTCGAAAGCGCAGGTGCGGGCCTTCGAACACCGACGGTGACGACGAAGAGGTATCGGGGCACTGTGTAGTCCGGGCCCGCGAGCCGGTTGAACTGGCGTTGGTCGAGCCCGTCGAACACCAGTTCGGCTCCGCGCCACGTCGGGACCGACGTCGTCTTGATCTGCCCCTCTATCGCCGGCGACCAGCTCCGGCGGGGGTTGGGCAGACGGATGCCGAGATCGAAGCCAACCGACGGTCACCCAAGGCTACGGCTCGTCACCGCAATGTTGCCAGCTCCACGGAACTCCTCATCACGGTCTAGAGTCTTGTCACCGTGCGCTTCCTTCACGGCCAAGCCCCCACCTACGACCTCACCTACGACGATGTCTTCCTCGTCCCGGGCCGGTCGTCGATCACCTCACGCTTCGATGTCGACCTCGCCACGGCCGACGGAACGGGTGCGACGGTCCCCGTCGTCGCGGCCAACATGACGGCCGTGGCGGGCCGCCGGATGGCCGAGACCCTCGCACGGCGCGGGGCGTTGACGGTGCTGCCGCAGGACGTCGCGCCCGAGGCCGTGGCGGAGATCATCGGGTGGATCAAGTCGCGGCACCCCGTGTGGGACACCCCGCTCGTCCTCACCGCCGACGACGCCGTGGCCGAGGCGCTGTCGCTGCTGCCGAAGCGGGCGCACGGCACGGTCGTCGTGGTCGACGGGGACGGACGCCCGGTCGGCGTCGTCGACGAGGCGGCCTGCAGCGGCGTCGACCGGTTCGCGCGCCTGCGCGACGTGCTCGACCCGGCGCCGGTGACGATGCCGGTCGACACCCCGCCGCGGGAGGTGTTCGAGGCGCTGGGCGGGCGCGGCGTCGCGCTCGGCCTCGACGCGGGCGGCCGGCTCGCCGGGCTGCTCACCGCGCTCGGAGCGCTGCGCGCGGACGTCTACACCCCGACCCTCGACGCGGGCGGCCGGCTGCGCACCGCGGCGGCCGTCGGCATCAACGGTGACGTGGCGGTCAAGGCGAAGGCGCTGCTGGCCGGGGGCGTCGACGTGCTGGTCGTCGACACCGCACACGGTCACCAGGAGAAGATGCTCGACGCGCTGCGCGCGGTCCGCGAGGTCGTCGGCGACGCCCCGGTCCCCGTGGTCGCGGGCAACGTCGTCACCGCCGACGGCGTGCGCGACCTCGCCGCGGCCGGGGCGAGCGTCGTGAAGGTCGGCATCGGGCCGGGCGCGATGTGCACCACCCGGATGATGACGGGCGTCGGCCGTCCGCAGTTCTCCGCCGTGCTCGAGTGCGCCGCCGCGGGCCGCGAGCTGGGCGTGCACGTCTGGGCCGACGGCGGGGTGCGCCACCCCCGCGACGTGGCGCTCGCGCTGGCCGCCGGGGCGTCGGCCGTGATGATCGGGTCGTGGCTGGCCGGCACCTACGAGTCACCCGGCGACCTGCTGCGCGACGAGGCCGGGCGGCCGTACAAGGAGTCTTTCGGGATGGCGTCCAAGCGGGCGGTCGGCGCCCGGACCCGCGGCGACGGCGGCTTCGAGCGCGCCCGTAAGGCCCTGTTCGAGGAGGGCATCTCCAGCTCACGCCAACTGCTGGACCCCCAGCGCCCCGGCGTCGAGGACCTGCTCGACGGCATCTGCGCCGGCGTCCGGTCCGCGGCGACCTACGTGGGCGCCCGCAACCTCGCCGAGCTCGGCGGGCGCGCGACCATCGGCGTCCAGACGACGGCAGGCTTCACCGAGGGCAACCCGCACGGCCGGTAGCGGATCAGTCGATGGAGTAGCGCCGACGGCGGAGCTCCGTATTCGCGTCGGCGGTGGGGTCGATGCCGATCTCGTGGGTCACGCCCGGCGGCAGTGGATCGTCGCCCTCGCCCTCGACCACGACGATCTCCTCGCGGACGAACAGATCCTCGAGAAAGCGCTCGGCCGGGTCGTCCGGGCGGGTCGATTCGGGCATCTCCCGACCGTACGCCCGGTTCAGGCGCCGAATCCCCCGAAGCTCCCGAAATCTGCGAAGCCGCAGTCCACCCTGGTCCGGAACAGCTCCAGCCCCTCGTCACCCGCTCGGATCACGTGGGTGGTGAGCGCGTGGGAGTCGATCGGAGCAGCCCCGGCCTCGTCGTCGGCGGCGGAGATCCGGCCCCGCCGTAGCAGGTCCTCGACGAACGACCCGGCGGCCCGCTCCGGCGCGGCGGGCACCGTCTCGCCCACGTCGGGCACGCCCCCGGCCACGCTGAACCGGCGCGGATTCGACGCCGCCTGCACCATCAGGTCAGCGGGCAGCCCGAACGCGGTACCGGCGAGCGGGAGCCGGGCAATCTCGTTGCGGCCGTCCAGGTCGGCCGCCGCTACCGCGGTGACAACCTGCCCCGGACCGCCCAGCGTGGCGGCCGAGCGCACCGAGAGGACCCCCGAACGGACGAAGCCCGACAGGATCGCCTTGCGGTAGCGGCGTCCGAACAACTCCTCGTCCGCCTCGACCATGTGGGCCGCGACCTGGGCGTAGAGCCCCGGCACCACCGGTGACCGGCGGATACCCTCGACGAGGAGCGTCCCGGCGTCCTCGGTGGCCGTCCGCAGCGTGTCGGCGCTGGCCTCGGACTGGAGCCGGAAGATCCCACTCAGCACCCGGAAGAACCCGCCCGTGAACACCCGCGAGAAGTTGTGCGGCTCCGACGAGAGGGACGAGGCGGGGGCGGACGGTGGCAGCGTCGCCGGGTCCTGGTAGTAGAAGGAGTTGACGGCGCTGCGCAGGCAGTCCGGCGCCACCCCGTCGGGGCTGAGCCGGCGGATCGCCCACCCGAGGTCCTCGGCCATCCGTGTCAGGCGCGACGCCGTCCCGAAGCGGCCGTCGGTCTCGATCAGCACTGCCTCGCGCAACGACCCGACCTGCAGATTGCTCAGGATCGCACTGCAGTCGGCGAAAGACTCGTGGAAGGCCGCGGCCTCGATGCTGGCCGCCCCCCACAGCTGTGGCTTGACCGCGTCGAGCACGGCGTGGCCGAGCTCGTGGCAGACGACGTCGGGGCTCTCCCCCGAGTAGACGGTGGTGCCACCCACCGTCCCGTGGAAGAAGTGCAGACCGTTGCGGTCGTAATAGGCGTTGAGATCGTCGCCGTCGTCGAGGTGCGCGATCAGCCGGGACCCGTTGGACGGCTGCCAGTCCACGCCCCGCGGCACCCGCCCGACCCAGAACCACGCGCCGCGGGCCATGGCCTCGGCGGCGTTCCACCAGCGGAATTCGGGGGTGCCGACCGCGTGGACACCGGGGGCCGGCCTCGTCCCGTCGACGCCGACCGCGAAGTGGGGTGGATCGAGGTCGGGCTCCGCCACGGTGACCGGGGTCTTGGCCGGGGGCTGGGTCTCGGGCACGGCGGAAACGGGGTCGTCCTCCCAGGCCGCGATCGCCGTTGTCACCGCCGCCTGTCGACTACCCGGTCCCGTGCGTACCACTGTCGTTGTCCTCCACCAGTTCGGTCGTGGTCGGGGAAGCATCCCGCATGGTGTGCGCGGGTGTCCCTGCCCCGTGCGCGGGTGCCCGTACCCGTGCGCGGACGCCGATGCCCCGGCAGGGACGTCCACGCACGGGTGGCGCCTACGCGCTCGGGCCCTCCAGCATCTCCGTCACCAGCGCCGCGATCGGCGAGCGTTCCGAACGGGTCAACGTGACGTGGGCGAACAGCGGGTGGCCCTTCAGCTTCTCGATCACCGCCGCGACGCCGTCGTGCCGGCCGACACGCAGGTTGTCACGCTGGGCGACATCGTGGGTGAGCACCACCCGCGACGCGGTACCCAGCCGCGACAGCACCGTGAGCAGCACGTTGCGCTCCAGCGACTGCGCCTCGTCGACGATCACGAAGCTGTCGTGCAGCGACCGGCCGCGGATGTGGGTGAGCGGGAGCACCTCCAGCATGCCGCGGGCCAGGATCTCGGCCATGACGTCCTCGCTGACCAGCGCACCGAGCGTGTCGAAGACGGCCTGCGCCCACGGGCCCATCTTCTCGGCCTCACCACCGGGCAGGTAGCCCAGCTCCTGCCCGCCCACGGGGTAGAGCGGCCGGAACACCACGACCTTGCGGTGCTGCTGACGCTCCAGCACCGCCTCCAAACCGGCGCACAGGGCCAGCGCCGACTTGCCGGTGCCGGCGCGACCCCCGAGGGAGACGATGCCGACCTCCGGGTCGAGCAACAGGTCCAGTGCCACCCGCTGTTCGGCCGAGCGCCCGTGCAGCCCGAAGGCCTCACGGTCGCCCCGCACGATCCGCACCCGCTTGTCGGCCGTGACGCGGCCCAGCGCGGCCGAGCCGCCCCCGAGCAGCCGCAGGCCGGTGTTGCAGGGCAGGTCGCGGGCGACGTCGTGGTCGATGCTGCCGTCCCGGAACAGCGCGTCGACGTCCTGCGCGGTGACCTCGACGTCCGCCATGCCCGTCCAACCCGAGGGGACGACGTCGAGGGCGTGGTACTCGTCGGCGGTCAGTCCGACCGCCGCCGCCTTGACGCGCAGCGGCATGTCCTTCGTGACGAGCACGACGTCGCCCCGCCCGTCGGCCCGGCGCTCCGCGGCGAGGTTGAGCGCGCAGGCGAGGATGCGGGAGTCGTTCGAATCCGTGCGGAAGCCCGCGGGGAGCACCTCCGGGTCGGTGTGGTTGAGCTCGACGTGGAGCGTTCCGCCGGACGTGCCGATGGGCACGGGTGCATCGAGGCGGCCGTGCTCGATGCGCAGCTCGTCGAGCGTGCGCAGCGCCGTGCGGGCGAACCAGCCCAGTTCGGGATGGTGCCGCTTGCCCTCCAGTTCCGAGATGACCACCAGTGGGAGGACGACCTCGTGCTCGTCGAACCGGGTCAGCGACCAGGGGTCCGAGAGCAGGACGGAGGTGTCCAGCACGTAGCAGCGGGTGGATTCCGAAGAAAGGGCGTTACGACCGTTCGTCACGGGTTCTCCCTCGTGGACGCGGCACCGCGCCCACTTCTCGGTGGGCCGGCCGACCCTGGCTCGGGCTCGTGCGGCGGTGCCGCGCGAGCCCACGAGGGCCGGGTGCCGGCCCCCTCGGGTGCTCACACCACAACCAGGGCCTCCCCGGACGGTCCGCATCGGGTACGAAGCCGTCCGGGCGAACGCTACCGGCGGTCACCCGGGTGCGGTCAACAGCAACGCCGTGACATCTTGGATCCGCGCACGAAGAATTGGCGCAACGGACTACCGCTCACCGTCGCGCCGCCACCGTCTGTCGTCGTCGTGACGGTGCGGGACACGGTCTGACGCCAGGTCGGCCCGCAGCGCAGCCGGGGTGAGCGGCTCGTCGAGCAGGCGCCGAAACCGGTCGGGGCACGGGTCGAGCTCCCACCACCGACGCACCAGCGCCGCCCCTTCGACGTAGGTGCTCGTGTAGCCGCGCCACACCGGATGGCGCAGGAACGTCACGATCTCCCGGGCCCGGCGGTCGTCCACGAGCAGCCAGCGCCGCAGGTGGGCCAGCACCTCGTCGACGGGCGCGCGCCGGTCGTGCAGCAGCAGCGCGGCGTCCTGGCGCACCCGCGCCAGCGGGGCTGCGGCGGCGTCGAGCCGTTCGGCGAGCTCCCCGTCGAACCGCGGTGCGAGA
>JAYSXW010000071.1:0-5960 GCA_043716935.1 Pseudonocardia sp. | reverse complement strand
GATTGTCGGTGGTCGATGCGACGCTGTTCTTCAAAGGAGGGGAGAGGTCATGCCGCTCAAGGTCGGTGCGATCATCATGATCATCGAGAACGACGGCTGGTATCTCGTTGCCACGCGGGGCAGCCACCGCCAGTACAGGCACCCGCCCAAGCCCGGGCGTGTCACTGTGCCGGGGAAGCCGAGCAAGGAGTTGTCTTACGTCATGGAGCGGAGCATCCCAAAGCAAGCCGGACTCACGAGGAAGGACAGAACGTGAGCAGCTACGTGATCCTCATCGACCCGACACCCGACGGCGGCTTCGGCACCTGGGCCCCGGACCTGGCCGGGTGTCGCGCTCGGAGCCACCTTCGAGGAGTGTCTCACCGAAATGCGTGAGGCGGTCGAGTTCCATCTCGACGGCATGCGGGCCGACGGCACGCCCCGATCCCGACCACTCGGGCGGCGATCGTCGATGCGGCGTGACACTGCACATTACAGCCGGACGTAGAGCCGCAGCGTGACATACCCGGTGACGGCCGCAATCCCGGCGCCGATCATGACCAGGACCGGGGCCACCCAGATGACGTCCGAGATCTCGATGGGCGGCACCACGCCGTTGGAGACGATGCCCGACAGCAGCTGATCGACGAACAGGAACTTGCCCACCAGCAGGCCACCGGCCGCGATCAGGGCGCCGACGATGCCGGTGACCACGGCCTCGATGAGGAACGGCAGCTGGGTGTACCAGCGCGTGGCGCCCACCAGCCGCATCACGCCCACCTCCGTGCGGCGGGTGAACGCCGACACCTGCACGGTGTTGGAGATCAGCAGCAGCGCCGCCACGGCCTGGATCAGGGCGAGCGCGAACGTGATGTTGCGGACGCCGCCGAGGAAGTCGAAGAGCTTGGAGACGACGTCGCGCTGGTCGATGACGTTGCGCACCCCGACCTGGCCGATCATCGCGTCGCGCACGGCGGCGGCGCCGGCCACCTGGTCGCCCAGCCGCACCCGCAAGCTCGCCGGCAGCGACTGGGGCCGGACGACGTCGGCGAGCGACTGCCCCGCGAACAGCGTCTTGTACCGTTCGTAGGCCTGTGCCTGGCTCTCGAAGCGCACCGACTCCACCAGCGGCGAGTTCTGCAGCGTGCCCAGCAGGGTGGAGCAGACGGCCTGGCTGCAGTCGGCGTCGCCGGCCGACACGTCCTGGGTGAGCGCGACCTGCACCTCCACCCGGTCGCTGTAGAGCTCCTCGGTGCGGTCGATCGTGCGCACGGCGAGCAGCCCGGTGCCGACCAGGCCCAGCGAGATCGCGGTCGTGAGGACCATTGCGATGGTCATGGTGATGTTGCGCCGCAGGCCGGTGACGACCTCCCGGACGACGAAGTCGGTTCTCATCCTCAGTACCGCCCCACCCCGTACACGCCGCGGGACTCGTCGCGCACGACCTGGCCCATGTCGAGCTCGACGACCCGGCGGCGCATCGAGTCGACGATCGAGTGGTCGTGCGTGGCCATGACGACCGTGGTCCCCGTGCGGTTGATCCGCTCCAGCAGCAGCATGATGTCCTGGCTGGTGTCGGGGTCGAGGTTGCCCGTGGGCTCGTCGGCCAGCAGCACCAGCGGCCGGTTCACGAACGCCCGCGCGATCGCCACCCGCTGCTGCTCACCGCCGGAGAGCTCGTTGGGCAGCCGATCGGCCTTGCCGTCGAGGCCCACCAGCTCCAGCACCTCGGGCACGACCTTGCGGATCGTGCTCGGCTGCTTGCCGATCACCTCGAGGGCGAACGCCACGTTCTCCCCGACGGTCTTGTTGGGCAGCAGCCGGAAGTCCTGGAACACGACGCCGATCCGCTGGCGCAATCGCGGCACCCGCCGGCGTGGCAGCTTGGCCACGTTGAGGTCGGACACGAAGATATTGCCGCGGGTGGGCACGTCCTCCCGCAGCAGCAGGCGCAGGAACGTCGACTTGCCCGAGCCCGACGGCCCGATGAGGAACACGAACTCGCCCTTCTCCACCGACACCGAGACACGGTCGAGGGCAGGGCGGGTCGAGGTCTTGTACATCTTGGTGACGCGTTCCAGGCGGATCACGTCGCCGAACGCTACCCACCGTCGGCCACGGCGCCGCCACCGGTCCGCCTCTGCGCGCCCCCCGGTCGCCGCAGCGCGCCGACAGGTCCCCCGGAGGGAGCTACGCGTCGGCCTGCTGGCGGCGCCAGCGGATGCCGGCCTCGATGAAGCCGTCGATGTCGCCGTCGAGCACGGCGCCGGGGTTGCCGACCTCGAACTCGGTGCGCAGGTCCTTGACCATCTGGTAGGGGTGCAGCACGTAGGAGCGCATCTGGTTGCCCCAGGACGAGCCGGTGTCCTTGAGGGAGTCCATCAGGGCCCGCTCCTCCCGCCGGCGGCGGTCGAGCAGCTTGGCCTGCAGCACCACCATCGCCGACGCCTTGTTCTGGATCTGGCTCCTCTCGTTCTGGCACGAGACGACGATGCCCGTGGGCAGGTGCGTCAGGCGGACCGCCGAGTCGGTGGTGTTGACGCCCTGCCCGCCCGGCCCCGACGAGCGGTAGACGTCGACGCGCAGCTCCTTCTCGTCGATGTCCACCTCGTCGGAGGTCTCGACGACCGGTGCCACCTCGACACCGGCGAACGAGGTCTGACGGCGGGCCTGGTTGTCGAACGGCGAGATCCGCACCAGTCGGTGGGTGCCCTGCTCCACCGAGAGCGTGCCGTAGGCGAACGGGGTGTGCACCGCGAACGTGGCCGACTTGATGCCGGCCTCCTCCGCATACGAGGTGTCGTAGACGTCGACGGGGTAGCCGTGGCGCTCGGCCCAGCGCAGGTACATGCGCATGAGCATCTCGGCGAAGTCGGCGGCGTCGACGCCACCGGCCTCGGACCGGATCGTCACCAGCGCCTCGCGCTGGTCGTACTCGCCCGAGAGCAGCGTGCGCACCTCCAGCGACGCGATGTCCTCGCGCAACCCGTGTCGTTCGGCGTCGGCGTCGGCGATGGCACTGTCGCCTTCTACACCCTCTGTCTCGTCCCCCAACTCGTAGAGGATCGGAAGGTCCTCGAGCCGGCGGCGCAGCTCCTCGAGCCGGCGCAGGTCGCCCTGCGCGTGGGCGAGGCGGCTTGTGACCTTCTGGGCGGCGTCGGTGTCGTTCCACAGGTCGGGCTGACCGGCCTGGTCGGACAGGTCCGCGATCTCGGCGCGCAGCGCGGGCAGGTCGGTGACCGCCTCGATGGACTCCAGCGTGGTGGCGAGTTCCTTGAGGTCGGCTGCGGCGTCGGGGTTCACAACTTTCCAGGCTACGCGCCCGCGCTCACCCCAGGGGAACTGCGTCGAGCAGCTTCACCATGGCCCGCAGGTGCGCGACGGTGAACTCCGCGACGGCCCGGCGGTAGGGGTCCTGCTCCTGCTTCGCGATGTGGCGGGCGGCGTCGAGACGCTCGGCGTACCCGCCGCGGTGGGCGCACACCAGCTCCGCGCGCTGCTGCGCCGTCAACGACCCGGCGTGCAGCAGCCGCAGCACCAGCGCGCTGCGCAGCGCGTCGGACCCCGAATCGCCGCTGAGCCACGCCGTGAACGAGCGCCGGCCGGCCGGTGTGATCGCGTACTGCTGCGAGGCCCGCGGGCCCTGAACGCCGAGCCGCAGCAGCCCGGCCGAGGCCAGCGCGGGCAGCTCGCGGTAGACCTGGCTGCGGGTGACGGGGAAGAACGGCCCGAACCGTTGCCCCGCCGTCGCCACCAGCTGCCCGCCCGTGCGCGGGCCATCGTGCAGCAGACCCAGCAGCGCGGCGGCAGTGGCGTTGACGGGGCGGGCGCGCGGCATCAACCCACCGTGCCATCCGGACCCCGCCCCCGCAGGTCGTCCGCGACGCCCGCAGTGACGAGATGGTGACGGCACGGGGAGTCGGCCGGTACGGCCGGGTCGGTCGCCGCCGTCCGCGGTGGCGTCGTGATCCCGCTGGTCGCCGCCGGGCCGTCCCGAGCATTCCCGTGGCACGACGACACACCCTCAGGCCGGCTGCGGCACCCGGTCGCCCGCGGGGTCGATCGTCAACTCGGCGATCCGGGCGCGGTGCTCGTCGGCGCTGCCGAAGTGTCCCGCCAGGCGCTTGGCGCGCTTGTAGAACAAGTGCGCCTCGTGCTCCCAGGTGTAGCCGATACCGCCGTGGTACTGGATCATCGCGGCCGTGGCGTCGATCGCCGCGTCGCTCGCCTTGGCCTTCGCGACGGCCACGGCGAGGTCGACGCCCGGCAGGCCGGCGTCCACCGCATGCGCGGCGTAGAGAGTCGCGTGCTCGGCGAGCGTGACGGCCACGTGCAGGTCGGCCAGCGCGTGCTTGATCGCCTGGAACGAGCCGACGGGCACGCCGAACTGCTGCCGGTCGCGGTCGTAGGCCACGGTCCGGGTGATTGCCTCGCGGGCGATGCCCGCGAGATCGGCCGCGACGAGCACCGTGGCCCGGGCCGTCAGCTCCGTGATCACCACGGCCGTCGCTCCGGGCAGGGCCGAACCCGCACCGGCCTCGACGTCGGCGAGGCGCACCGTGCCGTCGTAGGAGCCACGGGGGGTGGCCGCCGCCCCCTCGACCAGGACCAACCCGTCGGCGGACGGGGCGACGACGACGCCCGCCACACCCCCGTACTCGACGGCGGGCAGCGTGCCGGGCGCGCAACCGCGCAGCGTGAACGCACCGACGGCGTCCCCGGAGGCGAGCCGGGGCAACCACGCCGCCCGCTGCTCATCGGAGCCCGCCAGCCGGATCGCCTCGGCCGCGAGCACCGTGCCGCGCCACGGCCCGGGCGCCACCCCGGCGCCGAGGGCGCGAGCGATCACCTGAGCCTCGACGAGCCCGAGGCCCAGGCCGTCGTGCTCCTCGGGCACGAGCACGGCGAGCCAGCCCTGCTCGGCGGCGGCCGTCCAGAGCGAGGCCGGGTGCCCGTGGCCGGCCGGGTCCTCCACCACGGCGCGCACCGCGTCGAGATCGAAGCGGTCGGCCAGGTAGGAGCGGACCGCGGCGTCGAACGCCTCCTGGTCCTCGTCGAGTGCGAAGTACATGGCTCCCCTACCGCGGCAGGCCGAGGACGCGCTCGGCGGTGACGTTGCGCTGCACCTGGGACGAACCGCCCCAGATGGTGACCGAGCGGGACCACAGCGCCTGGGCGTGGAACGGACCGAGGGCCAGCCCGTTGATCTCGTCGAGCGTGGCGTCCTCGCCGAGGATCTCGTCGAAGATCTCCCACAGGTCCTGCGACGGCTCCGACCAGATCAGCTTCGTCATCGACGCCTCGAAGCCGAGGTCACGCCCCTGCTCGACCTGGGTCTGCACGTGCATCGCGTGGTAGCGCAGGCACTCCAGGTCGGTCAGGACACGGGCGAGCTTCCCGCGGATCGCCGGGTCGCGATCGCGTCCGAGCTGCTTGGCGACGGCGACGATCTCGTCGTACTGGCGACGGAACTCGGTGTACTGGGCGATGCCCGACGCCCCGCGCTCGAACGACAGCAGCAGCATCGCGGTGCGCCAGCCGTCGCCGATCTCGCCCAGGCAGTCGGTGGCCGGGACCAGGGCGTCGGAGAAGAAGACCTCCCCGAACTCGCTGGCCCCGTTCATCTGCTTGAGCGGGCGGGCGTCGACGCCGTCCTGGTGCATGTCGATCAACAGCATCGAGATGCCGCGGTGCTTCTGCGAGCCCGGGTCGGTGCGGACCATCGTGAAGATCTTGTCGCCGTGCATCGCGTTGGTGGTCCAGACCTTCTGACCGTTGACGACGAAGTCGTCGCCGTCGCGCACGCCCCTGGTCGAGAGCGCGGCCAGGTCCGAGCCGGCACCGGGCTCGGAGAAGCCCTGGCACCAGATGACCTCGTTGCGTAGCATCGGCCCGATGATGACCCTGCGCTGGGCGTCGGTGCCGATGGCCATCACGGTGGGCGCGAGGAACGTCAGACCCAGCGGGTTGACGGTGCGCGG
>JAYSXW010000008.1:0-2226 GCA_043716935.1 Pseudonocardia sp. | reverse complement strand
CTGCGGTGGCCCGGGAGAGCTGGTCGGCTACATCCGGGACGCCTGGTCGCGCCTGCCCGACGCCGACGCGGTGGTCGAAGCGGCGGTGCTCGCACAGTACGACCGGCTCTTCGCGGCGATGACGGCCCCGACCTGGGCGATCCCCGGAAACGTCGACCTGCCGGGCCTGTGGCCGCGCTACGAGCGGCCCGGGCTGAACCTGGCCGACGGGAAGGTCGCCGAGGTCGGCGGGCTGCGCATCGGCTTCGTCGGGGGCGTGCCGTTGCCGCCGGGCCAGGCCCTGCGTCGCAGCGGGCCCTGGACCCCGTATCTGCTCCCGGCCCCGGAGTACGCCGCCGCGGTCGACGGGCTCGGTACCGTCGACGTCCTGTGCAGCCACGCGCCCCCCGCGGTGCCCGACCTGACCTTCGACGTCGTCACCCGCCGGGCCGAGGCGTCCTCGACCGACCTGCTGCGCAAGATCGTGCGCGACCGGCCGCGGGCCGCCCTCTTCGGGCACGTTCACCAGCCACTGGAGCGCCGGACCCGGATCGGGCGCACCGAGTGCGTCAACGTCGGCCACTTCCGGCGGACCGGCACGCCGTACGTCCTGCGCTGGTGAGAGGCTGACGGCATGGCCGACGCGACGTCCTCCTCGATCACCATCGCCGCTTCGCCCGAGCAGGTGATGGCCGTGATCGCGGACTTCCCGAACTACCCGGACTGGGCCAACCAGGTCACCAGCGTGGAGGTGCTCGACAGCGACCCGACCGGCCGCGCCGAGCAGGTGTGCTTCACCATGGACGCCGGTCCGATCAAGGACTCCTACACGCTCGACTACACCTGGGCGGGTGACGGCCGGTCGGTCAGCTGGACCCTGGTCAAAGGCCAGATCCAGAAGGCTCAGGTCGGCTCCTACGAACTCGCCGCCGCCGGCGCGGACACCACCGTGACGTACTCGCTCGCCGTCGACCTCAACATTCCGATGATCGGCATGCTCCGGCGCAAGGCCGAGAAGGTCATCATCGACACGGCCTTGAAGGGCCTGAAGCGGCGGGTCGAGAGCGGGTCCTGACCGGCCCGGCTACCCTCGTGGCCGTGCGCGTCGTGCTGTTCACCGGCAAGGGAGGCGTCGGGAAGACGACCCTCGCAGCGGCCACCGCGGCGCTGCTCGCGCGGTCGGGCCGCAAGGTCCTGGTCGTCTCCACCGACCCCGCACACTCCCTCGGCGACGCCCTGTCGGTCGAGCTCACGAATGCGGCCACCGAGCTGGAGCCGGGCCTGCACGCCGCCCACATCGACACCCACGCCCTGCTCGACGACTCGTGGGGCCGCCTGCAGGGCCACCTCCGCACGCTGCTGTCAGGAGCCGGGGTCGACGAGCTGGTGGCCGACGAGCTGACGGTGCTGCCCGGCGTCGAGGACCTGCTCGCGCTCGTCGAGGTGCGCCGCGCCGTCGACACGGGGCTGTGGGAGGTCGTGGTCGTCGACTGCGGGCCCACCGCGGAGACGCTGCGGCTGCTCGGCCTGCCCGAGGCGCTCTCGGGCTACCTGGAACGGCTGTTCCCCGCCCATCGCCGGGCCGTTCGCGGGCTCCTCGCGGGCCTCTCGGGCGCCGGACGGGACGCGCAACCGGCGTGGGACGCCACCGTCGCCGCCCTCGACGTCCTCGCCGAGCAGCTCAGCGGCCTGCGCGGCCTGCTCGCCGACCACGAACGCACGTCAATCCGCCTGGTGCTCACGCCCGAGCGCGTCGTGGCCGCCGAGACGCGCCGGACGCTCACCGCGCTCGCCCTGCACGGCCTGACCGTCGACTCGCTGGTGGTCAACCGGGTGCTGCCCGGCCCGCCGCCCTCCCTGCGCGGGCCCGCCGCCCGGTGGCTGCGCGAGCGGCACACCGAACAGCAGGCCGTGCTCGCCGACCTGACCGGGCTGCCCGTGCCGCTGCGCACCGCCGACCACACCGCCGCCGAACCGACCGGCGTCCCGGCGCTGCTGGAGATCGCCCGCCGCCTCTACGGCGACGACGACCCCGCCGCCCCCGCCACCACTCCCGCGCACGACCTGCTGCGGGTGCATCGCACCGCGGGCATCGGCACGTCGAAGGACTCGGAGTTCGAGCTGGTCGTGGCGCTGCCCGGCGCCGATGGTGCACCGCTGGACCTCACCCGTGTCGGCGACGAGCTCGCGATCACCGCGGGTGGCACCCGCCGGATGGTGGCACTGCCGTCGGTGCTGCGGCGCTGC
>JAYSXW010000070.1:0-2033 GCA_043716935.1 Pseudonocardia sp. | reverse complement strand
TGGTCTACCTCGACTCGGGTGCCACGTCGCAGCGCCCGCGCCAGGTCCTCGACGCCGAGCGCTCGTTCCTCGAGCAGCACAACGCCGCCGTGCACCGCGGCGCGCACCAGCTCGCCGAGGAGGCCACCGACGCCTACGAGTCGGCCCGGGCACGGATCGCCGCGTTCGTGGGCGTCGATCCGGCCGGGGTCGTGTTCACCAAGAACGCCACCGAGGGCATCAACCTGGTCGCGTACGCCATGAGCAACGCCCTGGGCGCCGGGTCGGACGCCGAACCCTTCGTTCTGCGGCCCGGCGACGAGATCGTGGTGACCGAGCTGGAGCACCACGCGAACATCGTGCCCTGGCAGGAGCTGTGCCGGCGCACCGGCGCGGTGCTGAGGTGGTTCGGCGTCACGCCCGACGGGCGACTCGATCTCGACAGCGACCCGATCACGTCCCGCACGAGGCTGGTGGCGTTCGCCCACCAGTCCAACGTGCTGGGCACCGTGCTACCCATCGCGGAGCTGGCGCGGCGGGCCCGGGCCGTCGGCGCGCTGGTGCTGCTCGACGCGTGCCAGTCCGTGCCGCACATGCCCGTCGACCTGGACGCGCTGGACGTCGACTTCGCGGTGTTCTCCGGCCACAAGATGCTCGGGCCGTCGGGCGTCGGCGTGCTGTACGGCCGTTCGGAGCTGCTCGCCGCGATGCCGCCGTTTCTCACGGGTGGGTCGATGATCGAGATGGTGCGGATGGAGGGCTCGACCTACGCCCCGCCGCCGCAGCGTTTCGAGGCCGGCGTGCCGATGACGTCGCAGGCGGTGGGTCTGGGCGCGGCCGTGGACTACCTGAACGACATCGGAATGGCCGCCGTCCACGCCCACGAGCTGCGCCTCACCCGGCTCGCGATCGAGGGCCTCTCGGCGGTACCCGGCGTCCGGATCGTCGGGCCGACGACGCTGGAGGACCGCGGGGGAGCGGTGGCGTTCGTCGTCGACGAGGTGCACGCCCACGACGTCGGGCAGGTGCTCGACGACCGGGGCGTCGCCATCCGGGTCGGGCATCACTGCGCGTGGCCGCTGCACCGCCGCTTCGGCGTGGCCGCCACGGCTCGTGCCACCTTTGCCCTCTACAACACTCCCGACGAGGTCGCCGCCCTGGTCGACGGCGTGCGGGCGGCCAAATCGTTCTTCGGAGTCGCGTGATGCAACTCGAACAGATGTACCAGGAGATCATCCTGGACCACTACCGCGCACCGCACGGAGTCGGACTGCGTGAGCCGTTCGACGCCGAGTCGTTCCAGATCAACCCCACCTGCGGCGACGAGATCACGCTGCGGGTGAAGTTGGACGGCGAGACGGTCACCGACGTCTCCTACGAGACTCTCGGCTGCTCCATCAGCCAGGCGTCGGCGTCAGTGCTCACCGACCTGGTCGTCGGCCGGTCGGTGGCGGAGTCGCTCCGGGTGCTCGCGGCGTTCCAGGAGATGGCACAGGGCCGCGGCAAGGTCGGGCCCGACGAGGACGTCCTCGGCGACGGTGTGGCGTTCGCGGGAGTGGCGAAGTACCCGGCGCGGGTGAAGTGCGCCCTGCTCGGGTGGATGGCGTTCAAAGATGCGGTGGTTCGGGTGACGGATTCGACGGAGGCAACGAGATGACCGAGAGCCGTGTCACCGAGGACAGCGTCACCGAAGATGGCGTCACCGACGGGGTGGTCCGTGGGGCGGCCGGTATGCCGGAGCCGCCGGCGCGTGCCGAGAACCCCTCGGTCGACGACCTGGAGGAGGCCATGCGCGACGTCGTCGACCCCGAGTTGGGCATCAACGTCGTCGACCTCGGCCTGGTCTACGGGATCGCCGCCCAGGACGGCATCGCCACCATCGACATGACGCTCACCAGCGCGGCCTGCCCGCTGACCGACGTCATCGAGGAGCAGACCCGCGCCGCGCTGACCGGTGGTGCAGGCCTCGTCGACGACATTAAGATCAACTGGGTCTGGATGCCGCCGTGGGGCCCCGACAAGATCACCGAGGACGGCCGGGAGCAGCTGCGGGC
>JAYSXW010000069.1:0-5969 GCA_043716935.1 Pseudonocardia sp. | reverse complement strand
ACGGCCGGACATCGGCCCGGGAGCAGTCAGCCACGCAACCGCCCGACGTGCACCCGGCTCCGGTGCCCGTAGCGTGACCCCGCCGGGACGGGCACCGTCTCGACGGGTGAGGGCACGGGCTCGACATCAGGGTTGCGCACCGGGGTGCCGTCGCGGCGCGGAGCGGGACCGGCGGAGGCCGAGGACCGGTCGTCGGTCGTGCTGACCACGCGGTTGCCCCCCGCGCGCTTGGCCCGGTACATGGCCGCGTCGGCATCGGCCAGGGCGGCGGCGGGTTCGCCGTCGAGCGGTGCCCGCACCACCCCGACCGACATCGTGACGCCAGCCCCGAGCTCCTCGGGCAGGGCTGCGACGGCCTCGGCCGCACGCGCCAGCGCGGAGTGGGCCACCGGCAGCGCGGTGCCCGGCAGGATGACGACGAACTCGTCCCCGCCGTAGCGGGCGACGAGGTCCTGGGAACGGAGCACGGTGCGCAGGCAGGACGCGATCTCCCGCAGCACCACGTCGCCGACGGCGTGCGAGCGGGCGTCGTTGACGTCCTTGAACCGGTCGAGGTCGATGAGCGCGACGGCGCACGGCTGGCTGGCGGGGGAGGTGGTGGCCTCGGTGAGCCGGCGGTCGAGGGCACGTCGGTTGGGCAGGCCGGTCAGCGGGTCCTGGAGGGCCTGCTCGCTGACGGCGCCGTGCTCGCGGGCGAGCCTGTGGTGATCGGAGTGGCTGCGCAGGGCGGTGAGCCGGGCCTGGTGCAGCGCCCACAGCTCCGACTCCAGCGCGGCGGCGTATCGCTGGATCGCCTCCGGCGGGGCGAGCGCGCCGCGGGCGATGGCGTGCACCCGGGCGAACTCGCGGTGCAGCGCCAGCGCCAGCAGGGCCTCGGCGGCGTCGTCGCGTACCTCGGTGCGCAGCGGGGCGATGACGGCGGCGGCGTCGGCGGGACGGTCGGCCGCCATCAGGCACCGTGAGGTGGCGATGGTCAGCATGATGCGGTCCTCGGTGAAGCGGGCCACCCGCACCAGCTCGCCGAGCATGTCGAGGTGTTCGGGTCCGGGCCGGGCCAGTGCGTACGCCGAGCCGATGATCGAGCACTCCCGGGAGGCGGAGGGGGCGTCGGCGCCGGTGCGTCCGAAGGCCGGGCCCCACATGAGTGCGGCGGTGTGCGCGGTCTGCGCCGCGCCGACGAATCGGGTGGCGGCGGCGGCCTCGCGGCCGCCGCGTTCGAGCCGCAGCGCCCACGACAGCTGCAGTCGCACCCGATTGAGCTGGTGCACGAGCCGGTCGATCGCGGAGCCGCCCGACTCGGCGACCAGCACCGCGCGCTGCGACACCTCGTCGGCCAGCTCGTGGGCCCCGAGCTTCAGCAGCACGACGACCAGGCCGTTGAGCGAGTGGGCCAGCACCCGTGCCCACTCCACCGGGTCCTCGCCGACCCCGGGCGCGGTCACGTCGTTGAGGATCGCGAGTGCGGCGGCGGCGTCGGGGAGGGCGTCCTCGCCCCGGCCGAACACGCAGCTGCGGTGGGCGCGGAGGGTGGCGGCCTCGCCGAGGCGGCGGGGGTCGCCGTCGAGCTCGGCGAGCTCGACGAACTCGGCCAGCAGCAGGTCGACGGCGTCGATCTGCGTGCGGTCGGCCACGAGGACCGGCGCAAGGACGGTCATCCTCAACAGCTCCGACACCACGGCGGACGGCCGGGCGTCCCGGGACGCCACCAGCATCGATTCGAGAGCACAACGGATGGCGTCCCGCTCGGCCTCGGCGGCAAGCTGGTGGGCGCGGAACTTCGCGGCGGCCCGGGCGAGGAGCTGCGCGTCCGTCAGGATGGGTGCGTCCTGTGCGCAGCAACATGGGGCGGCACCGCTCACGAGCAGGCAGCCCGCGTCGGGTGAGCGCAGAGGTGCCATCGTTCGCCCCCGGTCGTCCGCACGTTCGGGCGCCGGGCTGGGGTCCGGCGCGGACGCTCGCGGATTCCCCGACGGCTCCGCTCCTGTCTGCTCCATGGTGACACGCCACCGCCTCCGAGGGGGCGCCCGGGTATCGCCTCCGACGGGATCGACCATGGCGTGATCGTTCAGCGTCGGCGCGTCGGCGCGTCGCGTACCGGGGGCAGCGTCGGTGGCCCGGTCGTCGGACAGGATGGCGTCATGCCAACCGCTCTGGTGCTCGCGCACGATGCCGTCCCCGGCCGCGGGAGCGAGGAGGTCGGCTCCGTCGGGCCCGCATTCGTCGCACTCGGATTCGATGTGCAGGTCGGCACCCTCACCGACGGCCGCGCGGTGCCGGACCCCGAGGACGTCGCGGTGATCGTCGTCCTGGGCTCGGAGGCATGTGCGGCCGACGACTCCGTGTCGTGGCTCGGCGCCGAGCTGGATCTCCTCGCACGGGCCGTCGGTGCCGGCACCCCGGTGCTCGGGATCTGCTTCGGGGCGCAGGCCCTCTCGCGGGTGCTCGGCGGGACCGTCGCGCGGGCGCCGCGGTCCGAGCGTGGCTTCGTCCGGCTCGGAACCGCCGATCCCGGGGTCCTGCCCGCGGGGGAGTGGATGCAGTTCCACGACGACGCCTTCACGCTCCCCGCGGGAGCGCGGGCGCTGGCCCGCAACGACGTGGGCGTGCAGGCCTTCACGATCGGCCCGCACCTGGGCGTGCAGTTCCACCCGGAGATCACCCCGGCCGCGTTCGCCGCGTGGGAGGCGGCCTGGGTGGACGCGGGACGTGCCGGCGAGCTGGCCGCCGCCGTCGACCTCCCGGCCCTGCGGGCCGAGCTGCGCGCCCGCGCACCGGTCACCTCGGCCGCCTGCCACGACCTCGTCGCCCGCTTCGTCGCTCGCCTCGACCGGGCCGGGATCGGGTGACGGCCGCGCCCGCACGGGAAGATGGGGCACTGGAAGATCGGGCATGGGACGATAGGGGCACCCGCACCCGAAGGAACCCGATTGACCTCGTTCGCCGACCAGACGTTCACCCCTCCGGAGCTGATCCGGAACTTCTGCATCATCGCCCACATCGACCACGGCAAGTCCACCCTGGCCGACCGGATGCTGCAGATCACCGGCGTCGTCGAGGACCGGGACATGCGCGCGCAGTACCTCGACCGGATGGACATCGAGCGCGAGCGCGGCATCACGATCAAGGCGCAGAACGTGCGGCTGCCGTGGAAGGTGACCCAGGCGGACGGGACGGTCAAGGAGCACGTCCTGCACATGATCGACACCCCCGGGCACGTCGACTTCACCTACGAGGTGAGCCGCGCGCTGGAGGCGTGTGAGGGCGCGATCCTGCTGGTCGACGCCGCACAGGGCATCGAGGCGCAGACGCTGGCCAACCTCTACCTGGCCATGGAGAAGGACCTCACGATCATCCCGGTCCTCAACAAGATCGACCTGCCGGCGGCCGACCCGGACCGTTACGCCAAGGAGATCGCCCACGTCGTGGGCTGCGAGCCCGACGACGTGCTGCGGGTCAGCGCGAAGACCGGTCTGGGCGTCACAGAGGTGCTCGACGAGGTCGTCCGCGTCACGCCCGCCCCCGTCGGCGACGCCGACGCCCCGGCCCGCGCCATGATCTTCGACTCGGTCTACGACACCTACCGCGGAGTGATCACCTACGTCCGGGTGGTCGACGGCCGGATCAGCCCACGCGAGCGGATCAGGATGATGTCCACCGGCGCCTCCCACGAGATCCTGGAGATCGGCATCGTCTCGCCCGAGCCGAAGCCGTCCGCCGGACTGGGTGTTGGCGAGGTGGGCTACCTCATCACGGGCGTGAAGGACGTGCGGCAGTCCAAGGTCGGCGACACCGTCACCTCGCTGCGCCGCGGCGCCACCACCCCGCTGGTCGGCTACCGCGAGCCGCGCCCGATGGTCTACTCGGGCCTCTACCCCGTCGACGGGTCGCAGTACCCCGACCTGCGCGAGGCCTTGGACAAGCTGCAGCTCAACGACGCCGCGCTCACCTACGAGCCGGAGACGTCCGCGGCACTGGGCTTCGGGTTCCGTTGCGGCTTCCTCGGCCTGCTGCACCTGGAGATCACCCGCGACCGCCTCGAGCGCGAGGCCGGGCTGGACCTGATCTCCACTGCGCCCAACGTCGTCTACCGGGTCGTGCGCGACGACGGCGTCGAGCTGACCGTCACCAACCCGTCGGACTGGCCCACCGGCCGCGTGGCGCAGATCTTCGAGCCGATCGTGAAGGTGACGATCCTGGCTCCGTCGGAGTTCATCGGCGCGATCATGGAACTGTGCCAGAACCGGCGCGGCCAGCTCGGCGGCATGGACTACCTGTCCGAGACCCGCGTCGAGCTGCGCTACACGATGCCTCTCGCAGAGATCATTTTCGACTTCTTCGACGCCCTGAAGTCCCGCACCCGGGGCTACGCGAGCCTCGACTACGAGGAGGCCGGCGAGCAGGAGGCCGATCTCGTCAAGGTCGACATCATGCTGCAGGGCGAGCCCGTCGACGCGTTCTCCGCCATCCGGCACCGCGATGACGCCTACTCCTACGGCACCTCGATGACGGTCAAGCTGCGCGAGCTCATCCCGCGCCAGCAGTTCGAGGTGCCCATCCAGGCGGCCATCGGCTCGCGGATCATCGCGCGCGAGAACATCCGTGCGATCCGCAAGGACGTGCTGGCCAAGTGCTACGGCGGAGACATCACCCGCAAGCGCAAGCTGCTGGAGAAGCAGAAGGAGGGCAAGAAGCGCATGAAGACAATCGGACGGGTCGAGGTGCCGCAGGAGGCCTTCGTCGCGGCCCTGTCCACCGACTCGGCGGGGGACAAGCCGAAGAAGTGACGGGCCGGATGGGCGCCGTGACGGGGCGGGGCGCAATGTGATCGGCAGGGGCGTGATCGACGGGGGCGTGATCGGCGGGGGTGCGACCTCGCCCGGGGTGGCGGCGCTGGTGCTGCTGGTCGTGCTGCTCGTCGGCGTCTCCGCGGGGCGGTCGAAGCAGCGGTTCGTGTTGCTGCTCGGTGGACTGGTGGCGCTGGCCGTCGCCGGGTTCGTCCTCACCGCGGTGGCGGGGCAACCAGCGCCGAACCGCGCGGCCGGGACCACCGCCCTCTACGCCGTCGCCTTGCCGCTCGTCGTGACCTACCTGGCCGGCTGGGTGTGCGGGCGGGCGCGCTGGTTCACGCGCCTGGTCGTCATCGCACTGGCGGCGCTGCTGCTCGCCGTGTTCCCCTACGACGCTGCCGGCCGGGCCACGGCCGACCGGCTCGACCCCGGTGCCGCGCCGACGTCATCGGGCTAGCGTGGCAGGAGTGATCGCCGTCGCCCGGGTCGAGTCCGTCGACGTCGCCGTCGTCCGCCCCGATTCGTGGACGAGCTCGAAGGGCGGCTGGACGGCCATCGACAAGCGCCCGGTCGACGGGGCGGTGGTACTCGGAGTCGCCGGGGTGGCCGGTGACACGGTCTGCGACACCGACCATCACGGCGGTCCCGATCAGGCCGTCTACGCCTACTCCGGCGAGGACCTGGCCTTCCGGTCGGGTGTGCCGAACCTCATCAAGCGATTCCTCGCGGCCGCGCGTCCGGGGGCGTACCGGGCCGTGGAGCGGGCCGCGGCCGTACGCGCCGGGGACCCGTCCGCGTTCTGAGCCGCCCGGACCACGGGGCCGACGTCGCCACCGTCATGGCGGCACTCACCGTGGCTCGGCACCGGATTCCGGAGATCGTGGTCGCCCGGGCTGATCTGGGGGAACGGGCGCGGGGCGAGCTGGACCAGGCTGTGTCGGCCCGCGCCGGCTGAACGTCAGCTGCGGCCGGCCAGGGCCTCCAGCAGCTCTGCCACCTGGGCGCGCTCCAGCGTGTGCGAGGCGCCGATGGCGTCGCCGGCCTTGCGTTCCACGCTGCCGCACACCCGCTCGACCACCGCCCGGCCCTCTCGGGCGAGGTGCACCAGCACGCGTCGCCGGTCGACCGGGTCGGTGTTGCGGTAGGCGAGGTGGCCGCCGACGAGACGGTCGACCACGCGGG
>JAYSXW010000068.1:0-2034 GCA_043716935.1 Pseudonocardia sp. | reverse complement strand
CGCCGGTCCCGCGGCACTACGCCCGCACCCGCCACCAGCCCGAGGGCACCGTCGAACGCTTCTGCGGGCGGGTCGCGGACTACAAGGCCACCGTCGAGCGGGTCGACGCCGGCGGCCTGGCCGCGGCGATCGCGGCCGCGCTGGGCGGCGCCCGCGTCGCCGTGCCTCCCGGGCTGCCGCCGGAATGGACGGCCGCGCTCGACGTGGCCCCGGTCGTCGACTCCCCCGCGCTGTCCACGACCGAGCTCGACGCGGTCGACGCCGTGCTCACCGGCTGCGTCGTCGGGGTCGCCGAGACCGGCACCGTGGTGCTGCAGAGCGGGCCGCTGTGTGGCCGCCGGGCATTGACCCTGATTCCGGACGTGCACGTGTGCGTGGTGCGCGCCGCCGACGTCGTCGACGACGTGCCGGCCGCGCTGGCCCGGCTCCGCCCGGACCGCCCCCTTACCTGGGTGTCGGGCCCGTCGGCGACCAGCGACATCGAGCTCGACCGCGTCGAGGGCGTGCACGGGCCCCGCACCCTGCACGTGCTGGTCGTCGACGGCTGACAGCGCGCCGCCGTCGTAGAGGTGTCGGTCAGGTGCCCGATGCGTCGCGCCGAGCGGGTGTCGGACCCGGCACCGTGGTGATGTCTCCGGATCCCAGTTCGGCGCCGCAGTCGCGGCAGGCGAACGCGGGTTGTACGGCGCCGCCGCAGTCGCCGTGCAGGAGCAATCGGGGCGGCCCCGCGGGTTCGGGGTGGTAGCGGTCGCCCCACCACAGCAGGTGGGCGATCACCGGTGTCAGACCTCGGCCCTTGTCGGTCAGGTGGTAGGCGAAGCGTTCGGGCCGCTGTTGGTACACCACACGCTCCAGCACGCCCTCGTCGACCAGGTGGCGCAGTCGCTGGGCAAGGACGGTGCGGGTCACGCCGAGGCTTTCGACGAACTCGTCGAATCGGTGCCGACCGAGCAGCACATCGCGCAGGACGAGCAGCGTCCAGCGCTCGCCGACCACCTCCGGGGCGCGGGAGATCGAGCAGATCTGGTCGGGGTGGTCGCGTCCCAACATGATGCCGTCCCAGCCTACCTGAGTCGCGTCATAGAACTGACCGTTCTCAGGTCGGTCGTGTGAAGCAACTCATACCGCCAGGCGCCCCGGCCGACGTCGATGGCAGGTTCTGGCGGTGACTGCGGTGGCCGTGTTCATGAGCTTCCTGGACGTCACGATCGTCAATATCGCGTTCCAGGACCTGCGGTCGGACTTCGCCGCCACGTCGCTACCGCTGCTGTCATGGGTGATCAACGGCTATGGCGTCGTGTTCGCCGCTGCCCTGATCCCGGCGGGGAGGCTGGGCCTTGCGCTGGTTCGCGGTGCCGCTGGCGATGACGCCCGCGAGATGGCCAGCCACCTGGTCCAGCGTTGCGGCACGCATGCCACCATCGCGGAGTGTCACGGGATGTGACGGACCCCGGGTACCGACCTCCGGATCCGGCGTCAGTAGCTCAGCTGCCGCTCCGCTGCCGCGGGTCCCCAGATGACCGGGCCCAGTGCGCCCCGTGGGCTGAGCGGGTGCGGATAGGTCAACACGTTCCACAGCACCTCACCCACCTGACCGGCCCGGTCCTGCCACGTCGGCTCCGGTGCGGGCTGCGGCGGAGCCGATCGCGGGGACGGGGCGGTCAACGCCGGTGAGGGCACCACCTGGGACCCACCCGTCTCCGCGGAACGCACCGGGGACGATGTGAGGACCTCAGGGACGGCCGATGCGGGAGCCTCGTCGTACCCGGACCCGACGATCGCCGGCCCCACGATCGCCGGCCCCACGATCGCCGGCCCGACGATTGCCGGCCCGACGATTGCCGGCCCGACGATCGCCGGCCCCACCAGACTGTTGCGCAGCGTCCCGGCGTTGTCCGCCACTCCGTCACCGTTCGCATCACGCAGCGACGCCGGGTCGATGCACCCGTCCGACACGCCCGAACCGCACAGCGGGTACCGGGAGTCCGGCCGCAGAGCCGGAGAACCGGAGATCGGCGCCGCGACCGGCGCGGG
>JAYSXW010000067.1:0-18120 GCA_043716935.1 Pseudonocardia sp. | reverse complement strand
TCGGGTACGACTGCTCCAGTAGGCCATGTGCCGAGGGGAGCATCGAGAATGTCGGGTGTCGGAACGTTCGTCCCGAGCGGTCGGGACCGCGCGGTGCTGCGCGCGGTCGCCGCGGGCCGCTGTCAGCTGGGGGCGGGGTGCGAGCCCGTGCTGCTGGTGGACGGCCTGGTCTGCTCCGATTCCTCCGAGGCCCGCCGCCTGCTGATCGCCGGCCTGGTGGCTCCTCCCGACCCCGCCCACCCGCTCGGGCCCGCCGTCCTCACCGACGCCGGCCGCTCCACGCTGGCGGCCTTCTCCGAGCGCTTCTGAGAGCACTCCGGTGAGCACGTCGGAGTAGGTCACACCTCATTCGGGTTGCCGGCCGGTCGAACCCGGTCAATGCTTGTACCGAACATGTTATTGCATGTCACAAGCACATCTCGGGAGGGTGTCGCGTGGTCTCCGAGCACGAGCTCGCTACCGCCGATGCCGTGGGCAGCCAGCTCATCCGCCTCGTCCGTCTCATCGAGCGCGGGCGGGCGCGGTACCAGGCCGAGCATTCCGACGCCGTGGAGCGGGCCACCTACTATCTGCTCGTCCATCTCGTGAAGGACGGCCCGCGGCGCGCCGGAGCGCTCGCGGAGGCCGTGCACTCCGATCCGTCCACCATCAGCCGTCAGGTGGCCCAGCTCGTCAAGCTGGGCTTGGTCGAGCGCACCGCCGATCCCGAGGACGGCCGGGCGACGCTGCTCGCCGCCACGGCAGAGGGCATCCGGGTGTTCGAGGAGAACCGCCGGCGCCGCAACGAGCACATCGCCCAGATGCTCGCCCCCTGGTCCGAGGAGGACCGGCACGCCCTGTGCGAGCTGCTCGGTCGCTTCACCACCGACTTCGAGAACGTCAAGACGCACATCGCGCCGGCCCCGATGCCCGCGCGCTCATGAGGAGAGTCCCATGTCCACGTCCGTAGCCGAGGCAGGCCCGGCCGCACCGCCGGCAGCCGGCTTGTTGACCCACCGGCAGATCCTCACGATCTTCGCCGGTCTGATGATCGGCATGTTCCTGGCCGCACTCGACCAGACGATCGTCGCCACCTCCATCCGCACCATCGCCGACGACCTCGAGGGGCTGAGCCTGCAGGCGTGGGCCACCACCGCGTACCTGATCACGGCGACGATCAGCACCCCGCTCTACGGCAAGCTGTCGGACATCCTCGGCCGCAAGCCGCTGTTCCTCACCGCGATCACGATCTTCGTGATCGGGTCGGTCGCGTGCTCGTTCGCCACGTCGATGTACCAGCTCGCGGCGTTCCGCGGCATCCAGGGACTCGGTGCCGGCGGGCTGTTCTCCCTCGCGCTGACGATCATCGGTGACATCGTCTCGCCCCGGGAGCGGGCCAAGTACCAGGGCTACTTCGTCGCGGTGTTCGGCACGTCGTCGGTCCTCGGCCCCGTCGCGGGAGGGTTCTTCGCGGGGCAGGCGGAGATTCTCGGCATCACCGGCTGGCGCTGGGTGTTCCTGATCAACGTCCCGCTCGGGATCCTCGCGCTCATCGTGGTCACGAAGGTGCTCAACGTCCCGCACACCAAGCGGCCGCACCGCATCGACTGGCCCGGGGCGATCGCGCTGGCCGTCACGCTCGTGCCGCTGCTGATCGTCGCTGAGCAGGGGCGCACCTGGGGCTGGGACTCCGCCAACGCGTTCACCTGCTACGGCATCGGTGTCGTCGGGCTGGTCGCGTTCCTGCTGCTGGAGCGGCGCATCGGCGACGACGCACTGCTACCTCTGCGGTTCTTCCGCAGCGGGGTGTTCGCGTGGGGTTCGGTCGCCAGCTTCATCGCCGGCATGGGCATGTTCGGCGCGCTCGCGCTGCTGCCGCTCTACCTGCAGATCGTGAAGGGGTCGACGCCGACCGTGGCCGGCCTGCAGACGCTACCGCTGGTGCTCGGCATCATGTCGATGTCGATCTTCTCCGGGCAATTCATCTCGCGCACCGGCCGTTACAAGATCTGGCCGATCATCGGGCTCACCCTGATGATCGTCGGTATCGGGGCGCTGGCGCTCCTCATCGGCGTCGACACGCCGTACTGGCAGGTCGCGATCATCATGGTCGTCATCGGCTGGGGGCTGGGTGGCAACATGCAGCCGCTGACGCTGGCCGTGCAGAACGCGATGCCACCCAAGGACATGGGGGTGGCCACCGCATCCGCCACGTTCTTCCGGCAGATGGGCGGTACTCTGGGCACCGCGGTGTTCCTGTCGGTGCTGTTCAGCTCACTGGGCACGAAGGTGGCCGAGAACTTCCGGGCCGCTGTGGGGGATCCGGCCTTCCGGGCGGCGCTGGCCGACCCGGCCCTGCAGGCCAACCCGTCCAACGCACGGATCCTGTCCGGCCTGCAGGGTGGCGGGGTCAACCTCGATGACTCCTCGTTCCTCGCCTCCGCCGAACCGGTGCTGTCCCGGCCGATCCTCGGCGGCTTCGCGGGCTCCATGAGCATCGTGTTCCTCGGCGCGGCCGCGGTGCTGGTCATCGGCCTCCTCGCGGTGATCATGATGAAGGAGCTGCCGCTGCGTACGCAGTCGGGCGTCGACCTGCAGGACGCCGACGACAGGTCCGAGGCCGAGGCGCTGGCCGACGCGCATCCCCACGACGGGTCGCGGTCGGATGCCCGGTCCGACGACACCGGGGACGACACCGGCGGGTTCGACACGCGGGAGCTCGCCGTCGTCGGTCCGGCGGCCCGGCCGTCGGCCCTCGACGGCATCGCGGCCCCGGCGGCCGGGCCGGTGGAGGCGAACAGCGGGGTCGGCGACGCCGTGCATTCGGCGACCGCATCGCACGGCGACCGCGGGTCGCACAGCAACGGGGGGTCGGGCCGCAACGGCGGGTCGGGCCGCAACGGCACTGCACCCGGCGCCGACGGCTCGGCAGCCCACGTCACAGCGGACGGCCACGACACGGCCCGCGCGACGGCGGACGGCCCGTTCGTCGGCGCCGGGGTTGTCAACAACGCGGCTGGGGCCGACGGCACCTTCGCGGGGTACAGCGCGTCGGTGGCCCCCACTGCGACGGCCGGGATTGGGTCATCGGCCGATCACTCGTCCTCGTCCTCGTCCTCGTCGGTGGCGACGGCCGAGCGGACGGTGGCCCCGCTCGCCGCAACGGCCGGGGCGGCCCGGGACATCGGCCCCCGGGGCACCGACGCCCGGGACCGGTTGCTCGCCATGCTGCTGCCCGATCCGCAGCGGGCGTTGTCGGTGGTCGGTTCGGCCGAGCAGGCCCGCGACGCCGCCCGCCGGGCGCGCCGCGAGCTGGAGTCCAGCTCCGCGGCGCTGGACGCGGCCGCCGAGGAGCTGGTGGCTCAGGGCCTGAGCCCCGACCAGGTGCGCGATCTGCTGGCTCTCGGCCCACTCGAGGGCCCGGCCGCGGGCCGTCACGCATCCGAGTAGCGCGACCCGACCGCAGCGGGGTGACTCCGCTGACGTCCAACGTCAGTGGAGCCACCCCGCTGGAGTCCGGTATCCCTACCGGCACCTCGCCGCCGCGCGTAGCTCAGTGGCCGACCGGTTCCCCGCCCGCCGCCTCGGCCTCCGCGGCCAGGCGCGCCTCCTGGTCGCGGGCGCGTTTCCAGGAATTGTGGATCTCGCGCTCCGCGTCGGCCCGACCGACCCAGGTGGCGCCCTCGACGCTCTTGCCCGGCTCGAGGGTCTTGTAGATCTCGAAGAAGTGCTGGATCTCCGCCCGGTCGAACTCCGGCATGTGGTGGATGTCGCGCAGGTGTTCCTGACGCGGATCGTCCGACGGCACGCACAGGACCTTGTCGTCGCCGCCCTTCTCGTCCTTCATCCGGAACATGCCGATGGCGCGGGCGCGGATGAGACAGCCCGGGAACGTGGGCTCCTGCACGAGGACGAGGGCGTCGAGCGGATCGCCGTCCTCGCCGAGGCTCTCCTCGATGAACCCGTAGTCGGCCGGGTACTGGGTCGCGGTGAAGAGCGTGCGGTCGAGTCGGATACGCCCCGTCTTGTGGTCGACCTCGTACTTGTTGCGACCACCCTTGGGGATCTCGATGGTGACGTCGAAGTCCATCGTCGCGCTCACTCCTGCGGATCGTTGTACGGGCGTGGACGGAGCCGTTGCCGGTCGGGCGACCGGCTCCGGCGCCTGCCTCTAGTGTGAGGGACCGGGCCGGACCGGTGGTGACCGGCCGACGCGCGGTTGCGAGTCGAGAGAATGTCGGAGGAGACGGGGTGGGCGTGGGACGCCGCATCGGTAACACGCTGCGCCTGCCCGGTCGTGGAATGCGACGCATCGTGACTGTACTTGTCGTCCTCATGGTGGCGGGGGCGTCCGGCAGCGCCGTCGCGTTGACCGCCCCTGCGCTGGTCGGGCTCGGGCCCCGGGCGGCCACCGCGCAGGCCGCGCCACCGCCGGTGCCCCGGCCCGTCCTGGGGCCGTTGACGCCCAACGCCCCGCAGCCCACTGCGGCAGGCCTGGTCGCGGTCCTCGACGCCGATGCCGACGCGATGCCCGGCCGGTTCACCGGCGTGGTCCTCGACGCGGCCGGCGGCGCCCCGCTGTGGTCGCGCTCTCCCGACCGGGCGCTGGTGCCCGGGTCCACCGGCAAGTTGCTGACGGCGTCGGCGGCGCTGCTGACACTCGACCCCACCGAATCCATCGTCACCGACGTCGTCGCGGGACCCGAACCCGGCACGGTGGTGCTCGTCGGCGGCGGTGACCCCACCCTGACCGCGCTTCCCGCGGGCAAGGACGGCGTCTACCCCGACGCGCCGCGGCTCGCCGACCTGGCTGAACAGGTCCGGCAGAACTCGACCGCGCCCGTCACCAAGGTCCTGGTGGACTCGACCCGCTGGCGCGGTCCGGAGCTGGCACCCGGCTGGGACCCCGACGACGTCCGCGCCGGTTTTGCCGCGCCGATGACCGCCCTGATGGTCGACGGCGGGCGCATCGACCCCACCCTGCAGGACGGTCCGCGCCTGGACGACCCGACCACCGCGGCCGGTCGCGCGTTCGCGGAGCTGCTCGGAGCCGATCCCGACGCCGTCGGTGTCGGTATCGCCGATCCGGACGCCACCACCCTCGGCGTGGTGGCCTCGGCGCCGATCGCCGAACTCGTCGAGCACCTCATGCGCAGCTCCGACAACGTGCTGGCGGAGTCGCTGGCGCGCCGGGTGGCGATCGCCCGCGAAGGCGAGCCGACGTTCGCCGGCGCCGCCGAGCAGACCCTCGCCGCCCTCTCCCAGGCCGGCTTCGACCCCACGGGCGCCGTGCTCGTCGACGGTAGCGGGCTGTCCACCCAGGACCGCGTGCCGGCCACCCTGCTCGGCGCGCTCCTGACCGCCGCCGCGGCACCCGTGCCGGACCCCGACGACACCGAGTTCCTGCGCCCGATCATCACCGGCCTGCCCGTGGCGGGCGGTGACGGCACCCTCGACGAGCGGTTCGCCCCGGACGCGAGATCGGCCTCCGGCCGCGGGGTGGTGCGGGCGAAGACCGGCACCCTGACCGGCGTCAGCAGCCTCGCCGGCATCGTCACCGACGCCGACGGCCGGCTGCTCGTCTTCGCGCTGATGTCCAACGGTGCCGCCCCGTCGAAGATCAGGCCCCAGCTCGACGCCATGGCCGCCGACCTGAGTCGCTGCGGCTGCCGCTGACGCAGATCCAGCACGCGAGAACGCGACGCGGCGATCCCGGGCGTTCGGTCCGGGCGGTGGGTAGCGTGGCAGGAGTGGCGCACGCACTCGAAGAGGTCCGGCCCGGCTCGCTGCGCGGGCTCCCCGTCGACTGGGAGTTCGCCGCCCGCACCGCGGTTCGCCTGATGCCGCCGGGGCCCGAGACGAGCCGCGCCGAAGCCGGCGCGTTGGTGGCGCGCCTGCGGGCGGATGCCGCCGTCGCCGAGAGCCACGTCCGCGACCTCACCGGCCTCGGCCACGGGCTGGCACTGCTTCCCGCCGACGTCGTCGATCGTCCCGCCTGGGCCGCCGCCGCCGTCCACGGCATGGCCACGCTCACCGCGGACGCGGAGCTGCCGGCGGTCTCCCGGGTCGTCCGCACCGTCACCGCGGGGACGGCCGGGCTGCAGCTCGGCGGCGTCGTCGCGTACCTCGGCAGCCGGGTACTCGGCCAGTACGACCCCTTCGGCGGCCCCGACGCGGCCGGTCGGCTGCTGCTCGTCGCCCCCAACGTCTACGCCGCCCAGCAGGCGTTGGACGTTTCGTCGTCGGACTTCGGGATGTGGGTCTGCCTGCACGAGGCCACACACCGGCTGCAGTTCACCGCGGTGCCGTGGCTGCGCGGCTACTTCGCCGGGGAGATCGGCCGCTTCCTGACGATCTCGCAGGGCACCGACCCGAATCAGCTGTTCGAGCGGCTACCGGAGCTGGTCCGCACGGTGCGGGAGTCCGGCATCGACTCGCTGGCGATCATCGAACTGTTGCAGGGCCCCGAGCAGCGGGCCGTTCTCGACCGGTTGCTGGCCCTCACCACCCTGCTGGAGGGCCACGCCGACCACGTCATGGACGCTGCCGGCCCGGCGGTCGTGCCGAGCGTCGCCACGATCCGGGCGCGCTTCACCGCGCGTCGCCGTGGGGGTGGGCTGATCGACCGCTTCCTGCGCGCGTTGCTCGGGGTGGACGCGAAGGTCAAGCAGTACGCGCTCGGCTCGGCGTTCACCGACCACGTGGTGCTCGCGGTCGGCATGGAGGGCTTCAACCGCGTCTGGGAGAGCCCCGAAACTCTGCCCACCCGCACCGAGCTGTCCGAACCGGGCGCGTGGGTGCGGCGCGTCCACGGGTGAGTGGGCTCTGGGTGCGTCGTCAGGCTCCCGGCAGGAACAGGCAGAACGGGTGCCCGGCCGGATCGAGGTACACCCGCAGATCGGACGTGGGCTGGTGCTCGGCCCGCCGTGCCCCGCAGGCCTCCGCATGGGCGCAGGCCGCGTCGAGGTCGGTGACGAGCAGGTCCAGGTGCATCATCATCTGCTGGTGGCCCGGCTCCGGGGGCCACACCGGTGGCACGTGGTCGGGCTCGGTCTGGAAGGACAGCCCGTCGCCCGCTGGCGACTGCAGGCGGTACCAGCCCGGCTCGGCATCGTCGGCGACGTCCCAACCGAGCAGGCGGTGGTAGAACTCGCCCAGTTCATGGGCGTCCGGGGCGCCGATCACCACGGCGCGAAAGGACATGTCCGGTCGACTCATGGCCGAGGCGTACCCGTTCCTGCGGCCGTCGAGCAGGAGGTGGTCCGATGGGGGTGAGCGATCCCCGCACCGAGGTCCGGCGGGCGGTCCGGGCCGCCCTTCACGCGCTGCCGCCGCCGTACCGCGGCGTCCCTCCGCTCGTCGCGTGTTCCGGTGGCGCCGACTCCCTGGCGCTCGCCCTCGCCGCGCGCGACGTCGACGCCGGGTTGCACGCCGCCGTCGTCGACCACGGGCTGCAACCCGACTCAGCGCGGGTCGCCGCCGAGACGGTGGTCGTGCTCGCCGGCATCGGCGTCCCGGCGACCGTCCACCGCGTCGAGGTCGACGGGCCGGGCGGCGTCGAGGCCGCGGCGCGGCGCGTCCGTTACGCCGCCCTGCGTCACGCCCGCCCGCACCCCGACTCACCGGTGCTGCTCGGTCACACCCGCGACGACCAGGCCGAGACGGTACTGCTGGGCCTCGGACGCGGTTCGGGCCCACGCTCGATCGCCGGCATGCGCGTCTGGGACGCCCCGTGGGCGCGGCCCCTGCTCGCGGTCGACCGCGCCGTCACCCGAGCGGCCTGCGCCGCCCAGGGCCTGCCCGTCTGGGACGACCCGCACAACTCCGATGCCCGCTTCACCCGCGTCCGGCTCCGGCACGAGGTGCTGCCGCTGCTGGAGGACGTGCTGCACGGCGGGGTGGCCGCCGCGCTGGCCCGCACGGCCGCCCAGCTGCGGGAGGACTCCGACGCCCTCGACGCCCTCGCCCAAGGCCTCCTCACCACCGCCCGCGACCCCGACGACCTCCGCGGCACCGACGACCTCCTCCTCGAGCCGCTCGTCGGCTGCCCGGCCGCGTTGCGTCGACGCGTGCTGCGGGCCTGGTTGATGGAGCGTGCGGTGACCGGTCTCACGGACGTCCATCTGAGAGCGGTCGACGTCCTCGCAGCTCAAGGCCATGATCGTGGATCGGTCGCCCTCCCCGGAGGGTTGGAGCTGGTGCGCGGGCATGGCAGGCTCGGCCTGCGACCGGTCGGCTGGCCCGCAACTCACGCACAGGAGGACATCCCCCGTGTACGACGGTGACATCGCCTCGACGCTCGTCACCGAAGAGGCGATCCGCGCCCGGACCGCCGAGCTCGCCGAACGGATCGGCCGCGACCATCTCGCGGCGGAATCGGACACCGATCTGCTGCTCGTCGGCGTCCTCAAGGGCGCCGTGATGTTCATGAGCGACCTGGCGCGCTCGCTCCCGGTCCCCGTACAGCTGGAGTTCATGGCGGTGAGCTCCTACGGGTCGTCGACCTCGTCGTCGGGGGTGGTGCGGATCCTCAAGGATCTCGACCGCGACATCGCCGGGCGGCACGTGCTCATCGTCGAGGACATCATCGACTCGGGCCTGACGCTGTCGTGGCTGCGGGCGAACCTGGAGTCCCGGCAGCCGGCGTCGCTGAAGGTCTGCACGCTGCTGCGCAAGCCCGATGCGGTGAAGGTCGAGGTCGAGGTGCACTACGTCGGATTCGACATCCCCAACGAGTTCGTCGTCGGCTACGGCCTCGACTACGCCGAGCGCTACCGCGACCTGCCCTTCATCGGCACGCTCGACCCGTCGGTGTACGCCTGAGCGGCCATGATCGTCGTCAGTGGTGTCGGGCACCCGTGTTGTCCGCACCGCATTCGCGACGATCTTGGGGACCGGCCCGCCCGTCGTGGCGAGGAGCGCCGGTCAGCCCGTGATCGGCGGGCCGGCGGGCCCGGCGAGGTCGATGGCCGCCACCCCGGCGGGCACGGGGTCGAACGGCTCCGTGCCCAGGGCCAGCGCCACGGGGCCGAGCCCGCCGGCCGCGTCGGCGTAGTCGAGGGCCTTCGCGAGGTCGGCCACGCCGTTGCTGACGGGCAACGGGGCGAGGTTGAGGGTGGCGAGCAGGCCCACCGCGTCGCCGTCGGCGTCGAGGAACGCGCTGCCGGAGTCGCCCGGGATGCCCGGGCTGATGGTGTAGATCGCGTGGCTGCGGCCGCCGCCGGCCTCCCCCGCACTGACGCCGACCTTGGGCCGCAGGGTGGCGATACCCATCCGCGCTGGAGAGTTGCCGTAGGTCTCCACCGGCTCGCCGGCGACGAGCCCGTCGGTGTCGATGCCGGCCGGCCCGCCGAAGAACGGAACGCTCGGGTTGACCGGGTCGGCCCGGTCCAGCTCGACGAGCGCGAAGTCGTTGTAGGCGCAGGTGTCCGGGTCGGACTCGCCGCCGGCCTGCATCGTCACCCAGGAGCTGTAGGCGAGCGTGCCGAGACGGTCGGTGCCGTCAGCGCCCCTGATCGTGACGGCCGTGCCGAGCGGTGCGGTGCCGGAGCGGCAGCCGTCGGTCTCGGTGGACCCGCCCGTGCCGGCACAGTGGGCGGCCTGGCCGAGGAAGGTGCGCTCACCGCTGGTGAACACGAAGTTGCTGGTGCAGGCCCCGCCGCCGGCGGTCTCGGTGACAACCCCGGGCCGGACCGCGGCGGACGTGACGGTCGCCCAGCGCGACGGCGTGCCTCCCGGAGCGGCCGCCGGCATCCGGACGGCCGGGACGGGGACGGCAGTCGGGTTCGGAACCGCAGCCGGAACGGGGATGGGGACGGGGGCGGCGGCCGGGATCGGGCCGGCCGGCACGGGAGCGGGCACGGCCGTGGACGACGGCGCGGCCAGCGCGACGATCACGAGCACGCCGCCGGCGAGGGTGATCCCGATGCCGCGAGCCCCGACCGCCATGCGCAACCCCCCGACACGGACGCCGCTGCGGCCCCGGACCGCCGTCAGCCCGATGCGATGGCGGCCGCCAGGTTACCGCGGGCGGGCCCGGGAACCACGCCCCCGCTCCGGTCGTTCACAGTGCACACATCGACGCCGCAGATGCGCCGGTCGGAAGCAGGAAGGCAGCTCGCGTAGAGGACCGCTATCCTGGCGGACTCGGGGCCGTGCGCGGGCCCGTGGTCGTTCAGAGCGTTGCTCGTGACAGTGCCGCCCGCAGGTGCTGCACCGGAAAGTCTCGTCAGGGAAGGTGAAGGCCGCTACAGGCCGAAGCTGCATGGACCGCAAGCGCCTGCTCCGCAACCCGTTGATCTGGGTGTTCGCCCTGATCCTGGTGTACTTCGCCGTCAGCCCGCTGTTCGATGACACGCGCGGCTACAAGGAGGTGGGCACCTCCGTCGCGCTCGCGCAGATCGACGCCGGCAACGTCACGGACGCCCTCGTCGAGGACCGCGAACAGCGCCTGCGCCTGACCCTGGCCCAGCCGGTGGACGGCTCGAACAAGGTCATCACGCAGTTCCCGGCGCAGGTGGCCGGGACGATCACCGACAGGCTCGGGGCGGCGTCCAACAAGCCCTCGTTCAACACGGCCGTGCACCAGGACTCGATCCTGACCACGCTGCTCGTCTACCTGCTCCCGCTCGGCCTGGTCCTGCTCGTCCTGTTCTGGATGATGAACAACGCCCAGGGCGGCGGCAACCGGGTCATGTCGTTCGGCAAGTCGAAGGCCAAGCAGCTCAACAAGGACATGCCGAAGACCACCTTCGGCGACGTCGCGGGGGCCGACGAGGCCGTCGAGGAGCTCTACGAGATCAAGGACTTCCTGCAGAACCCGGGCCGCTATCAGGCCCTGGGCGCGAAGATCCCGAAGGGCGTGCTGCTCTACGGCCCGCCCGGCACGGGCAAGACGCTGCTCGCCCGCGCGGTCGCCGGCGAGGCCGCGGTCCCGTTCTACACGATCTCCGGCTCGGACTTCGTCGAGATGTTCGTGGGCGTCGGCGCGTCCCGGGTGCGTGACCTGTTCGAGCAGGCCAAGCAGAACAGCCCGTGCATCATCTTCGTCGACGAGATCGACGCGGTCGGACGTCAGCGCGGTGCCGGCCTCGGCGGTGGCCACGACGAGCGTGAACAGACGCTCAACCAGCTCCTCGTGGAGATGGACGGATTCGACGCGCACGGCGGCATCATCCTCATCGCCGCCACCAACCGGCCCGACATCCTCGACCCCGCGTTGCTGCGTCCGGGCCGGTTCGACCGTCAGATCCCGGTCGGTGCGCCCGATCTCGCCGGGCGGCGCGCGATCCTGGCCGTGCACTCGAAGGGCAAGCCGTTCGCGCCCGACGTCGACTTCAACGGTCTGGCCAAGCGCACCGTCGGAATGTCCGGTGCCGATCTCGCCAACGTCGTCAACGAGGCGGCGCTGCTGACCGCCCGCGAGCACGGCTCGCTGATCAACGGGGCGGCGCTGGAGGAGTCGGTCGACCGGGCGGTCGGCGGGCCCCGCCGCAAGAACAAGATCATCTCCGAACAGGAGAAGAAGATCACGGCCTACCACGAGGGTGGGCACGCGCTCGCCGCGTGGGCCATGCCCGACCTGGAGCCGGTATACAAACTCACCATCCTGCCGCGCGGCCGCACCGGGGGCCACGCGCTCGTCGTTCCCGAGGACGACAAGGGCCTCATGACCCGCTCGGAGATGATCGGACGCCTGGTGTTCGCGATGGGTGGGCGCAGCGCGGAGGAGCTGGTGTTCCACGAGCCCACCACCGGCGCATCATCCGACATCGACCAGGCCACGAAGATCGCCCGAGCCATGGTCACCGAGTACGGCATGAGCGCCCGCCTGGGCGCGGTGCGCTACGGCCAGGACCAGGGTGACCCGTTCCTCGGCCGGTCGATGGGCAACCAGGCCGACTACTCGCTCGAGGTCGCCCACGAGATCGACGAGGAGGTGCGCGCGCTGATCGAGGCCGCGCACACCGAGGCGTGGGACATCCTCAACAGCTACCGCGATGTCCTCGACGAGCTGGTATTCGAGCTCTTGGAGCGCGAGACGCTGACCCGCGTCGACCTGGAGCGGATCTTCAGCCGGGTCGAGAAGCGGCCGCGGATCACCGCGTTCAACGACTTCGGCGGGCGTACCCCGTCGGACAAGCCGCCGATCCAGACGCCAGCCGAGCGGGCCAAGGAGCGCGGCGAGCCGTGGCCGCCCCGCATCGAGCCGGTGCGTGAGCCCACACCCGTCGGGTCGTTTTCCGGCGGTGTGAACAGTGTGCCCGTGCCGGGACCGAACGGTGGACCGGTGCCGATGCCCGGCGGCTTCCCGAGCGGGTACGGGGAGGCGACGCCGCCGCAGCAGAGCTGGGGCCAGCCCGTCACCCAGCCTCCGCCCGGGCGCCTCACCGCCCAGCACCCCGACCCGCAGCACCCCGACCCGCAGCACCCCAACTCGGTGCCGCACAACTACGGAGCCCCGGCTGACTGGCGGCCCGCCACCACGCCGTCGGGGCAGTCTTGGCCGCCTGTGGGGCAGCACTGGCAGCAGCCCGCCGCTCGGCAGGCGAACGGCAACGGGCACTCCACCAATCCGGTGGACACGGCGAAGCCGGAGCACGACGATCCCGGCCCGACCGGGGACGGCAGGCACTGAGTACGGACGCGCTCGACGGCACCGTTCGCGGAGGCCCGGCCCGCAACGACCGTCGCGGCGTGGACCGCGCCCGCGCCGAGGCGGCTGTTCGGGAGCTGCTCGTCGCGGTGGGGGAGGACCCCGACCGGGAGGGTCTGCGCGAGACGCCCGCCCGGGTGGCGCGAGCCTACGAGGAGATCTTCGCCGGGCTGTACAACGAGCCCGATGACGTGCTGGAGAAGACGTTCGACGAACACCACCAGGAGCTCATCCTCATCAAGGACATCCCCATGTTCTCGACCTGCGAGCACCATCTGGTCCCGTTCCACGGGATGGCACACGTCGGCTACATCCCGTCGACGTCGGGGCGGGTCACGGGCCTGTCGAAGATCGCCCGGGTCGTCGACCTCTACGCTCGCCGTCCGCAGGTGCAGGAGCGGCTCACCGCCCAGGTCGCCGACGCGCTGGTGCGCAAGCTCGACCCGAGCGGCGTCATCGTCGTCCTGGAGGCCGAGCACCTCTGCATGAGCATGCGGGGGGTCCGCAAGCCGGGATCGCGCACGTTCACCTCGGCGGTGCGCGGCATGTTCAAGACCTCGCCGTCGTCGCGGGCGGAGGCACTGTCGCTGATCCGGGGCCCGTGACACCCATGTCCCTGCCCCGGCCCGGGCGGTGCGCCGTCATGGGCATCCTCAACGTCACGCCCGACTCGTTCTCCGACGGCGGATCCTTTCTCGGCCGCGACCACGCCGTCGCCCACGGCATCGCCCTGCGTGAGGCGGGCGCCGACCTCGTGGACGTCGGCGGCGAGTCGACGCGGCCGGGCGCCGCGCGCGTCGACGCCGGGGTCGAGAAGGCGCGCGTGCTGCCCGTCATCCGCGATCTCGTCGCGGAGGGCGTGCGCGTCAGCGTCGACACCTCGCGCGCCGACGTGGCCGAGGCGGCCGTCGAGGCGGGCGCATCGATGGTCAACGACGTCTCCGGCGGCCTGGCCGACCCGCGCATGGCCGCCGTCGTGGCGTCGGCCCGGGTGCCGTGGGTGCTGATGCACTGGCGCGGCCACAGCGAGCGGATGAACGAGCTCGCCGGCTACGAGGACGTCATCGGCGAGGTGCGGGCCGAGCTGGTGGGCCGGGTGGATGTTGCCGTGCTCGCCGGCGTCGACCCGGCGCTGATCGTGCTCGACCCGGGCCTCGGGTTCGCCAAGACCGCTGCCCACAACTGGGCACTGCTGCGCAGGCTCGACGTGCTGCTCGCGCTCGGCTTCCCCGTGTTGGTCGGGGCGTCGCGCAAGCGGTTCCTCGGGCAGCTGCTGGCGGAGGCCGATGGGGAGCTGCGCCCGCCGGTCGGGCGCGACGGCGCCACCGCGGCGATCAGCGTGCTCGTTGCCCAGGCCGGAGCGTGGGGGGTTCGGGTGCACGACGTGGACACGACGATGGACGCCCTGGCCGTGGCGACCGCCTTCCACCTGGGGGCGTCGCGCGCACGTATCGGCGGGCCCTGGCTCGGAGATCCACAGTGGTGACCACGGAGATGTGTTGTTGCGCGGAGGCGGCATCATGACCGACCGTATCGAGCTGCGCGGCCTGCGCGTCCGCGGCCATCACGGCGTCTTCGAGCACGAGCGACGCGACGGCCAGGACTTCGTCGTCGACGTCACGGTGTGGATGGACCTCGCCCTCGCCGCTGCGTCCGACGACCTGGCCGACACCCTGCACTACGGCGAGCTCGCCCAGCGGGTGGCGCGGATCGTCGGGGGCGAGCCCTTCGACCTCATCGAGACCGTGGCCGGGCGGGTCGCGCAGGACGTGATGTCCGACGAGCGCGTCCAGGCCGTCGAGGTGGTGCTGCACAAGCCGCAGGCCCCGATCCCGCTGGAGTTCGCCGACGTCGCGGTCGTGGCGCGACGCTCCCGCCGCGCCGCCGACGGCCGCGGGTCGATCATCCCGGCATGACCCGGGCCGTGCTGTCCATTGGCTCGAATCTGGGCGACCGGTTCGCGCACCTGCGGTCCGCCGCCGCCGGGTTCGGCGGCGTGCTGGTCGCCGTGTCGCCGGTGTACGAGACCACACCGTGGGGTGGGGTGGACCAGGACGACTTCCTCAACGCCGTGCTCATCGTCGACGAACCGGGCGTCGACGAGTGGGGGTGGCTGCGTCGCGGGCAGGCGCTGGAGGACGCGTCCGGCCGGGTGCGCGATGTGCGATGGGGCCCGCGCACCCTCGACGTGGACGTCGTCAGCGTCGATGACGTGCGCAGCGACGATCCCGACCTGCTGCTCCCGCACCCCGGCACCACCGAGCGCGCGACCGTGCTGCGGCCGTGGCTCGACGTCGACCCCGGCGCCCGACTGCCCGGTCGCGGTCCGGTGGCGGCCCTGCTGGTCGCGCTCGGCCCCGACGCGGAGCGCGGGATGCGCAGCCGCGACGACCTGGTGCTCGCGCCGTGACCCCCACCCGTCCCCGGAACCTGGTGGTGATCGGGCTGGTCGCCGTGGTCGTCGCGAACCTCCTGGTGCGCCTCACCTACGGCTCGCTGCCCGCGTTCCCGCTGCTCGGGGGCGGATCGCTCGGGGTGCTGGGGCTGGCGGAGGCGATCGCCGGCCGCTCGCTGCGGGCTCGCATCCGGCGCCTTCCCGGCACCCGGCCGGTCCAGCCGCTCGCCGCGGCGCGGGCGGTGGTCGTCGCGAAGGCGTCGGCGGTCGGCGGCGCGGTCGTGGCCGGCGCGTGGACGGGGCTGCTCGTGCACGTGCTTCCCCGCAGCGCCGAGGTGCCGGCGGCGGCGTCGGATGCCGGGGCGGCCGCGGTGGGCCTGGTCTGTGCGCTGGTCCTGGTGGCGGGTGGGCTGTGGCTGGAGCACTGCTGCCGCACCCCTGAGGACCGCGGCGGCGGGCCCGACGACGGGAGGCGCCGGCGCTCGGAGTGACGCGCGTCGCCCCGTGATCGCCCGTAGGCTCTCCGGTCATGACCCAGGCCGCCCGATGACCCAGGCCTCGCTGCTCAACCCCATCCCCACCTCGGCGCCACACCGCCGCGGCGTGCTCGCGCCGGTCGTCGGGTTGGTGTTGCTCGGGGTCTGCGGGCTCGTCGTGCTCGGCTTCCTGACCAGCAGCGTAGGCGTCGTCGGGGTCGTGGTCGGGGCGTTGTGCGCGCTGCTGCCAGTGGCACCGGTCGTCGCCACATTCCTGTGGATCGACCGGTGGGAGCCCGAACCGCCCCGTCTGCTGCTGTTCGCGTTCCTCTGGGGCGCGTGCTTCGCGGCGCTCTCGGCGCTGCTGATCAACTCCACGGCCGCTGTGCTCGCCGACGAGGTACTGGGCCGCGGCAGTGGTGACCTGGTCGGCGCCGTCGCGGTCGCGCCGGTCGTCGAGGAGGCGATGAAGGGCGTGTTCGTCGTCGGGCTGCTGATCTTCCGACGACGCGAGTTCGACGGCATCGTCGACGGCATCGTCTACGCGGGCCTGGTCGCGGCCGGCTTCGCGTTCACCGAGAACATCCTCTACATCGGACGCGCCTTCGTCGACCCCGATCCGGCCGTACAGGGCCTCGGCGTGGTCGGGGTGCTGCTGTTGCGTGGCGTGCTCTCCCCGTTCGCCCACCCGCTGTTCACGGCCATGACGGGCATCGGGGCGGGCATTGCGGCCCGCACCACGAGCGTCGGACTGCGCTTCCTGGCCCCACTGCTCGGCTACCTGCTCGCCGTCACGCTGCACGCGCTGTGGAACGGCTCGGCGTCGATCCTGGGCAGCGGCGGCTTCTTCGGGGTCTACGGCTTTGTGATGGTGCCGCTGTTCCTGGCGATGGTCGCGGTGGTGTTGTGGCAGCGTCGCCGCGAGCAGCGCACGGTCGTCGAGCAGTTGCCGGGCTTCGCGCAGGCGGGCTGGATCGCGCCGAGCGAGATCACGCTGCTCGGGAGCTTGGCCGGGCGTCGGGGTTGGCAGACGGCGGTGCGCAAGCGCTCGGGCCGGGCGGTGGCGAAAGCCGTCACCGAGTACCAGGCGGCGGTCACCCAACTCGCGTTCCTGCGGGCGCGGATGAGCCGCGGCTCGGTCGGCCCGCAGGGTCGCCGGTGGCACGACGAGGCGCTGGCCGAGCTGATCAGGGCCCGCGCGAAGGCGGTCGGTCACCCCGAGGCGTTGACGGTGGCGGTGCGCCATCGCGGACCCCAGGCCTGGACGCCCCCGCCGCCCGGCCCACCCCCGGCGTGGACGGGCTCCCAGCCTCCCCAATCCTACCCCGGGCCCCAGTCCTACACCGGGTTGCAGTCCTACACCGGGTTGCAGTCCTACCCGGGCCCCCCGTCCTCTCCCGGGTCCCCGCCCTCTCCCGGATACCGGTACGGCCCTCCGACTCCCCGCGGACCCCAGCCCGCTCGGCCCGCGGCTCCCCCCCGCCCGGCTCCGCCCCGCCCTGCCTCGACCCCACCGCCGGGTGGCGGCCCACCTCACCGCCCGCTCTCGCCCGGCGCAGCGCCGCTACCCCGACCGAGCCCACCGCCCGGCGCTCGGCCCCCGCCCGTGCCACCACGGTGATCACGGGCAGTGGGTGGCCGCACGATCGTGCAGAGCAGCCGTCGGCCGTTGATCACGGCCGTGCGGGCTGCGCGCCCGCCCGCCCAGCACCCCACACCTCGACGGTCACGGGCCCCGGGTCCTCGGATGATCCTCGCCACCGACCCCGTGGTCATGGTAGTCGGGCCGGGCGGCGCGGCGGTTCGCGTTTACCCTGGGTTCAACGCGACGGGGAGTGGGACATGAGTGCTGGCAGGCCGGCCCGGCTGGCGATCGGGGTGGTGTCGGCAGGCCGCGTCGGGGCGGTCGTCGGGGCGGCGTGGGCGGCGGCCGGGCACCATGTGACGGCTGCGGCCGGGGTGTCACGGGAGTCGGTGCGGCGTGCCGAGTCCCTGCTGCCGGGCGTGCCGCTGATCGCCCCCGATGACGTCGTCACCGGGTCCGACCTGGCGCTGCTCGCCGTACCCGACGACGTGCTGCCCGGGCTCGTCCGCGGTCTGGCCACCGCGGGGGCGTTCCGGGCCGGCCAGATAGTGGTGCACACCTCGGGCGCCCACGGGGTCGCGGTCCTGGCCCCGGCGACCGAACGGGGAGTGCTCCCGCTGGCCCTGCACCCGGTCATGACGTTCACCGGACGCACCGAGGACGTGGCGCGGCTGGCGGGGGCGAGCGTCGCGGTCACCGCGGCGGCCGGCGAGGAGGCCGCCTGGAGCGTCGGGGAGGCGTTGGTCGTCGAGATGGGTGCGGAGCCGGTGCGGGTGCCGGAGCAGGTGCGGCCGCTCTACCACGCGGCGCTCGCCCACGGCGCCAACCACCTCGTCACGCTGGTGCGGGACTGCGTCGACATCCTGGAACGGGCCGGTGTGCACCCCGCCGAACGTCTCGTCGCCCCGCTGCTCTCCGCGGCGCTGGACAACGCCCTCCGGCACGGCGACCGAGCGCTGACCGGCCCGGTCGCGCGCGGCGACGTCGGCACCGTCCGCACCCACCTGCACGAGCTCGATGCCGTCGACGC
>JAYSXW010000066.1:0-5991 GCA_043716935.1 Pseudonocardia sp. | reverse complement strand
AGATCGCGGCCGACGCGCTGGGCACCCGGCCGGACCGGATCACCGTGCGGCAGTCCGACACCGACGTCGTCGGCCACGACACGGGCGCGTTCGGGTCCACCGGCAGCGTCGTCGCAGGTCGGGCGACGCTGGGCGCCACCCGGTCACTCGCCGTCGACCTGCTCGGGCGGGCGGCCGTTCACCTGGGCGTCTCCGTCGAGGAGTGCCGGCTGACCGTCGACGCGGTGGTGGCGGGGGAGCGATCGGTGCTGCTCAAGGAGCTGTTCCAGGCCGCCGACGCGGCCACGGTCGCGGCGACCGGCCGGTTCGAGGGGTCGCCGCGGTCGGTGGCGTTCGACGTCCAGTGGTTCCGGGTCGCGGTCGACCCCGTCACCGGCGAGGTTGCCATTCTGCGCAGCGTGCACGCCGCCGACGCCGGGCGCGTGCTCAATCCCATGCAGTGCCGTGGGCAGGTGGAGGGCGGGGTGGCGCAGGCGCTGGGCGCGGCCGTCTCCGAGGAGGTGCAGCTCGACGCCGCCGGCACGGTCACGACGGCGGTCTTCCGGACCTACCGGGTGCCGACGTTCGCCGACATGCCCCGCACGGAGGTGCACTTCGTCGACACCATCGACGCGGTCGGCCCGCTGGGCGCGAAGTCGATGAGCGAGAGCCCGTTCAACCCGGTCGCTCCGGCGCTGGCCAACGCGATCCGCGACGCCACCGGCGTCCGGTTCACCGACCTGCCGCTGCGCCGTGACCGGGTGTGGGCGGGATTGGCGGCGGCTGGCCCACCCGTTTCCGGCCCACCCGTTTCTGTCATACCCGCCCGGTAGCCTCCGCCCCGTGCCCTCGCCCCTCCACGAGCTGCTGATCGACCTGTTCCGGACACGCCCCGCGCTGGCCGTGGACCTGCTCGCCGACGTGCTCGGACTGCACCTGCCCGCGTACGAGCAGGCCCGGCTCGAACCGGGCGATCTCAACGACGTCCAGCCCACCGAGTACCGCGCCGACGCCGTCGTCGTGCTCAGCCGGGCCGGGAGTCCGGTGCTGGCGGTGGTCGTCGAGGTACAACTGGGGCGGGATTCGGGCAAGCGATGGAGCTGGCCCGTGTACGTCACCACCGTGCAGCACCGCACCCGGTGCCCGACCGAGCTGCTGGTGGTGTGCCCGACCAGGGCGATCGCACGCTGGTGCGCCACTCCCATCCCGCTCGGCCTGACCGGCTCGCACCTCACGCCGCTGGTTCTGGGCCCCGACCGCGTCCCGGTGGTCACCGATCCTGGCGATGCCGCCCGGCACCCCGATCTGGCCGCCCTGTCGGCGATGGCCCACGGAGGGCAGCCCGACGGCGAAGTAGTGCTCGATGCGCTCATCAGCATGTTCGAAACCGTCGAGGGCGAGCGTGCCCGGCTGTATTATGACGTCGTCTACGAAGCGCTGCCGGCGGCGGCGCGCGCGTACTTGGAGGAACTGATGACGAGCGCCACCCGCGAGAGCAGCAGCCCCACGATGCGCCGGATCGTGGCCGAGTTGGCGGAGGGTAAGGCGAAGGGCATGGCCGAGGGTCGGGTCGAGGGTCGGGTCGAGGGCAAGGCCGAGGGCAAGGCCGAGGGCAAGGCCGAGGCCCTGCTCACCGTCCTCGCCACCGCCGACTTCACCGTGTCCGATGAGGCTCGGTCCCGCATCACGGCCTGCGCCGACACCGTTCAGCTCGACGCGTGGTTGCGCCGGGTACGCGGCGCAACCACGATCGACGATGTCCTGAGCTGAGTGGGTCTGTCGCCCCCGTCCGGTCACTGTGGTGTCGATCGCGGTGGCACGCTCGCGGCGATCATCATGAGGGGCGGGTGGCAGAGATGCCGCCGTCCACGTACAGCGCGATGCCGTGCGCCATCGACGCGTCGTCGGAGGCCGGGTAGACCACCCCGCGCGCGATGTCGTCGGGCTGCACCACGACACCGGCGGGGGCGCTGGCGGCCAGCTGGTCCAGCACGGCCGCGGCCGCCTCGTTGCCCGGCGCAACGGAGTCGACGCGTACCCCGCGCGGCCCGAGCTCGGCCGCCCAGCTGCGGGTCAGCTGCTCGTCCGCCGCCTTCGTGGCGCTGTACATCGCGGCGTACGGCGAGCCGACCTGCGCCATCCACGAGCCGATGATCACCACGACGCCGTTCCCGCGCTCCGCCATCACGGGTGCGATCGCCGCCACGAGCACATGTGGCGCCCGAACGTTGACGGCGAGCACGGCGTCGAGGTCGGCGTCGGGGAGGTCGGCGGTGGCCGTCGCCGGGTAGATGCCGGCGTTGTTCACCAGGACGTCCACGCCGCCGTCGAGCACGGATGTCGCCTCGGCCACGAACGCGCGGATGCCGTCGTAGGGACCGCCCAGGTCGACCGCGACGAAGTCAGCTCGACCCCCGGCCGACCGGATCGTCTCGACGACGCCCTGGCCGCGCTCGGGATCCCACCCGCTGACGACGACGACGACGGCGCCCGCGACGGCCCGGATGTTGCCCATCCTGGCGAGCTGGGGCGTGCCGGTGTCGTCAGCCGGCTGAGGTGGCCTCGTCGAGGCCGCGGACTGTCGGTGCCCTGTGTTCCACTGGTGGTGGAGGTGGTCGGGATGGCGTTCGTACACGGCCACCCGCGCGACCTCGGCTGGGTGAAGGCGCACTGGCGGCGACCCAACCAGGCGGAGGACGGGCAGCTGCCGTTGCTCGCCCTGGCCGACCGGCAGGACGGCGAGGAGGAATCCGTCGAGCTGCCGGCGCTGCCGCCGACGGAGTGCGAGCCGGGGTAGCGCCGGCCACACGGGATCCGGCCGCGGTACGTGGGTGTCAGGGTGGTCGGCCCGCCGGTCCGGGCGGCGGCCCCGAAGTTGGTGTGGCGGCCGGACCGTCCAGCATCTCGTCGAGGAACTCCCGGATCACCAGCAACTGATCGGCGTCACATCGGGCGAGCACGGTCGCCATGTGGTCGCCCTGCTCGCGGTAGTGGGCGGCGATGCCGGCCAGCGCTTCGGGCACGAGGGTGACGAGCACCTTGCGCGGCGCACGTAACCACCCGCTCGAGGCGATCGATCACGCCGGTCACGGCGCCGGTGGTGAGGCTGGAGAGCTCGGCGAGCCGGCCCGGGGCGAGCGGGCCGTGAACGCCCAGCAGCGTCAGGAACTGGGGGTCGCTCGGCCCGAGGCCCACCCGACCGGCCACGACGCTGCTGTGGAGCACCGCTCTCGCGATGAAGCGGAGCACCGACCGCGCGCTCAACACCGCCTCCTCGGCTGCGGTGAGCACGATGACGAACGGGTTGGTGATCGGCATCGCCGGGTTGTGCCGTACCCGGGACGACCGGGCCGATGTGACACGCCGTGATCGCCGGCCCGAGGCTGCGGACGGACCCTCACCTGGGCCCAAGGACCACGTCAACGACTGCCACGATGAGCAGATGGCGGTCAAGTTCCCCGAGTCGACCAAGGCGTCAGTCCACCATCGGCTGGCTGCTCGCGCCCGCGAACGCTGGCCCGACATCGCCGAGCTGCACGTGCGTCACCGCGCAGCATTCACCTACGTCGAGGCCACCACCACCGACGGCACGACGCTGCGGCTGTGCCGGCTGCGCTATGTCGGCTCCGCCCACGACTGGCAGGTCGCGATCTACCGGGCCAGCCACGACGACTACGCCGAGTCGATCTTCCCCAGCGGGCTACCCATCGGCACCTGCGAAGACTCCCTCGACCTCGCATGCGGTCTCTACCTCGACGACCCCACCGCCTGGCACGACCTCAGACCCCCGACGAACTAACGGCCGGGACCACTAGCGGGCAGGGTTGACGGCGATGGGCTCGCGGTAAGCCGCGTGGTGGTTCGCGTTCTTCGGTGTGGCGAGCACGGCTCGGCTCCGGGCGTCTGGTGCGGTGTCGACGTGCCCGACTCGGTCGGGGGGCGACAGGCACGATGGCTCCTCGCGGGAGTCGGATGAGCAGACCCCGGGAACCGACCGAGCCCTCCGGCGGCCCGTCGCCGCGGCGTGGCGGCAGGGGGGGTGGGGGTGCCCACCACTCCGGCGTGGTCGACCGGCGGCGCCGTCGGGTGCGCCGCCGGGCCGCCGCCACCGCAGTCGCGAGGGCCGACCCCGCCGCCACGGCGATCCACAGTTCCACCTGGTCCTCCTCAGCTCGCGCTGAACATGATCACTACCCAGTACGCGAAATCCCTGCCGGAGTTCCAGGTGAATGTCGTCGACCCGGACTGCACGGCCACCGACCTCAACGGCAACAGTGGCCACCAGACCGTCACCGAGGGCACGGACGCGATCGTCACGCTCGCGCAGGTGGCACCCGACGGCCCGACCGGCGGCTACTTCGACCGCACGGGGCCGCTGCCCTGGTAGGACCTCGCCATGATCGGCAGGGAGCGATCATCAGGAGGGTCGGGCCAGCAGGAACGGGGCGCCCTGGTCGTCGGTGCACTCGGCGCCCACCCCGCCAGTGATCCACGGGCTTGTGCCGCGCGATCCCCACCAGCCAGCCGAGGCTCATCGCCGGTGGTGGACGTCGACGGCAGGCCACCACGGCGGCGAGGAAGGTCTCGGCCGTCAGGTCCTCGGCGAGCGTGCGCCGCCCGCAGCGGGCCAGCAGATAGCCGTAGACCTGCGGGAGCGCGGCGTCGTATAGGGCGAGCAGCGCCGCGCCCGAATCGGGCCGGACCTTCTCGCTGCTGGACACACCCCTTCATCGTTTCTCGCGCCCCGACTCCGACGGCCTGTCACCCGATCGGACGATCCCCGTCTCGCCGTGCGGCTGTGTGGCCGTGTCGCTGTGCGGCTGTGTCGCCGTGCGGCTGTGTCGCGTCGACCCGAGTTTCCCGATCACGGATCTCGGGCGGCCGGAGCGGACCCCGGACCGTGCCCGGCTCCGCCGCGACCGTCGCGCTCGCGCAGGTCTCCCCGACGTTCCGACCAGCACGTTCGTCGACCGCGCCGGAGAAGTGGCCCGGTGAGCGGGACCCGGTGCGAAGGACGCGGATGGCACCCCGGGTTCCGGGGTGCCGTCGGCGTGGATCAGTTGGCGGCGCTGGTGTTGATCGTGCCGTTCACGCCGTCCGGGAAGAACCCGCCCTTGGTGACCGACTTCGGGTTCAGGTACACGATGTTGAGTACCTGGCCCGCGGAGCGGCTGTAGACGAGGCTGTTGGCGTCGGTGGGGACGATGTTCGCCTTGCCGCTGTCGCGCGTGATGCCCTGGTCGAGGTTCTTCGGCCCGTCCAGGCTGTCGCGGGCGCGGGAGATCGAGTTCGTCTCCTTGACCAGGCCGCGGACCAGCAGGAGCGTCCGGATGAGGCTGGCGTGGTAGGCCTCGACGGCCAGGATGCCGGCCGCGGCCTCCAGGAACGTCTTGTTGGAGATGAGCGGGGAGGCGCCCTTGTACGCCGTGACGCCCACGTCCTCGAAGATGAACGCGCCGAGCAGGAAGCTGTTCTCGTTGGCGAAGGCGTCGAACTTGCCCAGGCCGGCCGCGGTGGCGGCGGCCTGGAACGCGTCGTCGAGGTTGATGGTCGGACGGGCCACCTTCGCGCTGCCCAGAGCGGAACGCAGGAAGTCGACGTGAGCCTTCTCGTCCTGTGCGATCTCCTCGGCGTAGTCGCGGGCGAGCTTGTCCTTGAAGGTGACCTTGCGGCCGCCCGTGACCCCGCCGAGCTTGCCGGTGCCGTCGGTCTGGCTGCTCTTCAGGCCCGTGCCGTAGAACGCACGGAGGTAGAACTCGGCCTCGAGGTACTCGAGGTTGAGGGCGAAGTTGAGGACGGCCGCGTCGCTCGGACCGTCGGCCGCCTCGGCGACACCCGCGCCGATGACGCCCGCACCGGCGACGCCGGCCACGCCCAGGGTGGTCAGGCCCGCAGCCCGCAAGAACTTGCGGCGGTCCACCTCGTTCTCCGCGCTGCGGTTGATCGCCTCGCGGACGAAAGCCTTGCTGAATCCTTCGAACACTGCAGCTCCTTGTATTCAGGGTGGTGACG
>JAYSXW010000065.1:0-2046 GCA_043716935.1 Pseudonocardia sp. | reverse complement strand
ACCATAGTTTGGTAAGCCGAGTTAGCTTTCAAGACATCGTGAAGCAACTCCGCGGCGGCCCGCGACCGCGCGAATCGCTCACCCAAGCTGGGCACTAGCAGGGTGTTGAAAAAGGCGGCTGTGCCTTCGCGATCGGGCCGCCCACGCGACTTTTTCGAGTCCCGGTCGCCGGCGGCCCCGGCCCGGCCACCGGGACTCGGCTCCCGATCCGTCCGTCGCCCTCACACGGCCGGGGCCAGCCGCCTCAGCCGCACCAGGTTGTATGCCGCGGCCGCCAGCTCCAGCGTCTGCCGCAGCTTCCACCGCCCCACCAGCCGACTCCGGCCCGCACCCGCCACCCCCTTCACCCAGCCGAACACCTCCTCGACCTTCTTGCGGCACTTCTGGCTCAGCCGGTACCCCTCCGTGCCCGCCCGCGCCTTCATCCGCTGCCGCGCCTCCACCCCCGCCCTCCGCGCCCCGTCCGCCACGCCCTTCGGGTCCCGCGGCTCCCCCACCAGCGGCACGTGCGGCACCACCGACCGCCCCTCCACCGCTGCCAGGAAGTCCCCGGCGTCGTACCCCTTGTCCGCCCCCAGCGTCTTCGGCGTCCGCCCGTGCGCCGCCGCCAACTCGTCGACCATCCCCAGGGCCGCCGTCCGCTCCGCCGTGCCGCTCGCCTCGGTGGCCGTCACCCCCAGCACCAGCCCGTGCCGGTTCTCGCTCAGCGCGTGACCCATGTGCGACAACTTCGCCTCCTTGCCGCGGCCCTTGCGGTACAGCCTCGCCTCCGGGTCGGTCCGGCTGGCGTGCGTCGCGTTGGTGCGCTTCTGCCCGCGGAAGTCGACCTCCGGGTTGCTCGGCTTGAACCCGTTCCCGTCACCCAGGGGCGCGGGGGGCGATCCGCCGCCGGCCGGCGGCGCGGTCGGCGGCCCGTCATCGCCCGGCGACCCGCCGTCACTCGGCGGCCCCTCGGCCGGCGGGGCGGCGATGGGCCGGAAGCTCTTGGCCGACGCGAAGCTCTCGATGAGCGTGCCGTCCACGCTGAAGTGGTCGCTGCACAGCCCGGCGGTCAGGGCCTCCGCCACCACCGCGTCGAAGAAGGCGCGGGTCAAGTCGCCGTCGTCGAGGCGCTTGCGGTTGTGCGAGAACACGGCCGGGTCGAAGGCGTCGTCGCCCGGCTGCAGGTCGAGGAACCAGCGGAAGAGCAGGTCGGTGTCGATCCGCTCGCACAGCTGCCGCTCGCTGCGGAGGGAGTAGAGCGCCAGGAGCAGCTGGGCCTTGAGCAGGCGCTCCGGGGGCACGCTCGGCCGCCCGGTCGCGGCGTAGGCCGCGGTGAACTTCGCGGACAGGCCGTCGAGGATGCGGTCGGCCCGCCGCTTGATGTCGCGCAGCGGGTGGTCCGGGCGGATGCGGTCTTCGACCGAGAACGTGTGGAACAAGGGGGCCTGCCCGTCGATCCGGCCGCGCATCGCGTCTCTCCGCAGGGGTGGGGAGAGTCTAGCGCCGAGACGCACGATTGCCACCCGCCTTTTTCAACACCCTGCTAGAGCGGGCCGCGGCGTTCGGCGTGGACGCCAAGATCACAGAATAGGCTCACGTCCTGGGGCAGGATGGGGGCGGCGCACCCGCCCGCCAAGTCGGGGCACTTCAGCCACTCTGCTGACACCGGGTGCGGCGTGGGGCGTGGTGGCCGACACCCCCAAGCGGTAGCTCCCTGGCTGACTCGCGTCGTCGAGGCGTGGCCTTACGCCCCCGGAGCCGCTCTGCCGCGCCGTGCTGGCGATGATCGACTCGGCGGGGTGACGCCGAGCGACGCAGTTACGGCTCGAAGGAATCGCTCGCCCAAGTGCCCGCGGAGAACAGCGGTTTTGCCGTCGTCGGCGGTTCGGCGTCAGACTGGGTGGCATGAGCACATCCCTTCTATCGCCGTGGTCGCCTTCCTGGCCCGGCGGACCGACGCCGTTTGGCAGCCGGTCTCATCACACACCGGCATCGGGCGGGCTTGTCACGGGACTCGGCGTCGATCTGGTCGGCGAGTCCCTCCGTGGTGTGACGCGGCTCGAC
>JAYSXW010000064.1:0-6013 GCA_043716935.1 Pseudonocardia sp. | reverse complement strand
GTGCGCTGCGGCACCAGCTGCAGCCCGCAGGCCGCGGCCGACTCCACGTAGGCGGTGTCCCCGATCCGCAACCAGCGGGCGGGTACCGCAACCCCGAGCGGCCCGGCGACGTCGAGAGCGTTCCAGGTCCCGCCCAGGGCGGCGTGCAGGACGTCGACGAACCCGGTGCCGCCGTCGGCCAGCGGCAGCAGAGTCAGGGCGTCGGCGGGCGCGATCCGGCGCCAGCCGTCGGCGATAGCGGCGGCGGCGGACCGGGCGTCGAGCGTGCCGCCGAAGGAATCAGGAGCCACGACCGCGCGCATGCGCCATGACCGTAGTGTGTCGGGGGTGAGGTTCTTGCGCCGTTCCCCCGCCACCGAGCCCGCCCCTGCGCTCGTACCGGCCGAGACCGTCCGGGTCGGCGGCAAGGGTCGCGCTACCCCGAAGCGGCGCGAGGCCGAGTCCAAGCGCCGCGGCCCGGCCCCGCCCCCACCGCGCACCCAGCGCGAAGCCGCCAAGCTCGCCCGGTCCACCCGCCCGGACAAGGACCAGCGCCGCGCCGACGCCGCCGAGCGCCGTGAGCGGATGGCGGCGGGCGACGACAAGTTCCTGATGCCGCGCGATCGCGGGCCCGTGAAGGCCCACATCCGTGACCTCGTGGACTCCCGCCCGCACCTCATGGGCCTGTTCATGCCGCTGGCGATCGTCGTCGTGCTGTCGCTGCTGATCCCGGTGTTCGCGATCCAGCAGTACCTGAGCCTGTTCAGCCTCATCGCGCTCACCGCGATGATCCTCGAGGGCATCCTGCTGGGCACGACGATCACGAAGAAGACTCGCGCGAAGTTCCCGAACGCGACGGTCGGGGCGCTCGGCACAGGCTGGTACGCCTTCACCCGCGCCAGCCAGCTGCGACGGCTGCGGATCCCCAAGCCCCGGGTGGAGCGCGGCGCGAACCCCTGACCGGGCCGGGGTACAGCGTCGGTCGGGCACCCGGGTCGGGCCGGGTACCGGGTCACGGCTGACAGAGGTTCAGGCCGGGTGCGGAGCCAGGTCCCGGGCCTTGCCGAGCCGGGCCGGGCCGATGGAGGATCAGGCTTCGTGCAGGCTCATGGGCCCGTAGACCTCGACGGGCCCGTCGAGCAGGGTGACGGCGTCCACGCCGTCGTCGCGCAGCTCCTGCCAGGTGGCGCCGAACCAGTCCTCGGCCTCCTGCCGGGTGTCGAACCCCTCGTCCGGGCCGTCGGTCGTCTCGCCCGCAACATCCAGATAACGCCAGCGGTAGGCCACGGCACCGATGATAGCGAGGAAGATCGGCCCGGTGGGGCCCGACGGTGGTACGAGCAGTCATGGCGTCGCCCTGGGGCCGATCATGGGGCGATGACACGCACCCTCGTGCTCGGCGGCACCCGGTCGGGGAAGTCCCGATACGCCGAGAATCTGCTGCCTCCCGACGCGACCGTCCGCTACCTGGCCACCGGACGTCGCGATCCGTCCGACGCCGAGTGGTCGGCCCGCATCGACGCACACCGGGACCGCCGCCCACCCGGCTGGGTGACGGTCGAGTCACCGGACGTCGCCGCGACGGTGCGGTCAGGAGGCGACCCCCTCCTGGTGGACGATCTGGCGACGTGGCTGACAGGCGTCATGGACGACGCCGGCGCGTGGGCCGACACGCCGCCCGGACGTCAGCGGGGTGACATCGCTGACCTTGAGCGTCAGCGGAGCCACTCCGCTGACGTCGGGGGACGGGTGACCGAGCTGGTCGAGGCCGTGCGCGGGTGCACCGGCACGGTGGTGCTGGTCAGCGCGGAGGTGGGGCTCGGGGTGGTGCCCGCCACCCGCGCCGGCCGGCTGTTCCGCGACGAGTTGGGGGCCCTCAACTCCGCGCTGGCGGCGGCGTGCGACGAGGTGCTGCTGCTGGTCGCGGGCCTCCCGCTTCGCCTGCGCTGAGCGGGGCCCGGTAGGAAGGCGTGGTGGACCACCCCGCCGCAGACGGCGCAGCCGACACCGCCGCAGCCCCGATCGACGCAGCCCCGATCGACGCGCCTCCGATCAACGCAGCCCCGATCTCCACCGGCTCGATCTCCACGGGCTCCACTGCCGCGGACCCGCGCGGCGCAGAACACGGCGACGCAGAACCGGACAGCCCCATGCCGGACTCGGCACCGGACCCCTCGGTGCCGGATGCCTCGGCGGCAGGCGGCGGTGTGGGCTACTCGGTCGTCGACGTCCCGGCCGTCGAGTTCCCCGCGGTCCCGCAGCCGGACACCGAGGCTCGGCGGGAGGCCGTCGCGACGTACGCGGCCCTGGCCGTGCCGACCGGCGGGCTGGGGCAGCTCGCGCAGCTGGGCGTGTGGCTCGCGGGGGTGCAGGGCACCTGCCCGCCCCGGCCGCCGGCGCGGCCCCGGGTGGTGATCGTCGCGGGCGACCACGGCATCGCCGCAGCGGGGGTGTCGGCGCAGGTCCCGGGCTCGACGGTCGAACAGGTCGAGGCGATCCGGGCCGGGACCGGACCAGTGGCGGTGCTCGCGCCCGTGGCGGCCGCGTCGGTCCGGGTGGTCGATGCCGCCCTGGCCGCGCCGTCGGACAACAGGTTCCACATCCGGGAGAGCAGCGGCCGGATCGACCGTGAGGACGCGCTCACCGTCGAGCAGACCGCGCGCGCACTGGAGGCGGGGCGCGCACTGGCCGACGAGGAGGTCGACTCCGGGGCGGACCTGCTCGTCCCCGGCTCGCTCGGGGTCGGTGCCACCACCGCGGCGGCGGTGCTGGTGGCGGCCCTGACCGGCACCGAGCCGGTGGCGGTGATCGGCCGGGGCAGCGGCATCGACGACGCCGGCTGGATGCGCAAGGCCGCCGCCGTCCGCGACGCCCTGCGGCGCACCCGGCCCCATCAACGCGACGTCGCCGCGCTGCTGCGGGTGGCCGGCGGCGCCGATCTCGCCGTGCTCACCGGGTTCTGCGCCCAGGCCGCGGTGCGTCGCACCCCGGTGCTGATCGACGGGCTCGTGGTCGGGGCGGCGGCGCTGCTGGCCGACCAGATCGCGCCGGGCGCCCGGGCGTGGTGGCTGGTGGCGCAGCGCTCCCCCGAGCCGGCGATGACCGTCGTCACCGATCAGCTCGACCTCCCGCCGCTGCTCGACCTCGCGATCCGCCTGGGCGACGGCTCCGGCGCCCTGACGGTGGTCCCGCTGCTGCAGATGGCGGCGCGGCTGGTCGCCGAGGTCGGTTGAGGACGGCGACTCGGGGCCTCGCGCTGGCCCTGAGCTGGCTCACCGTCCTGCCCGTCCGCACCGGCGCCCCCGACGCCCCGACGGCCGCGGCCGCGCTGCGCTGGGCGCCGGTCGTGGGTGCGCTGCTGGGCGGGGTGGCCGGCGGGCTGCTCCTCGGGCTGGCCCGCCTCGGTGTCCAGCCGCTGGTCGCAGGCCTGCTCGCCGTCGGTTTCCTCGCGCTCGCCACCCGCGGGCTGCACCTCGACGGCCTGGCCGACACCGCCGACGGGCTGGGCTGCTACGGCCCGCCCGAGCGCGCCCTGGCCGTCATGCGTGACGGCGGCGCCGGCCCGTTCGCGGTGGTGACGCTCGTCGTCGCGCTCGGGGCGCAGGCCGCGTCACTGGCGGCGCTGCCACCGGAGCGGGCCCCGGTCCTCGTGGCGCTGGCGGGCGCCGCGAGCCGGGCGTCGTTCGCCTGGGTCGCCCGGCGCGGTGCCCCCGCGGCACGCCCGGGGGGCCTGGGCGCCACGGTGGCGGGCTCCCAGCCGTGGTGGGTCGCGCCACTGTGGTGGATCGCGCTGGGCGCGGCCGGCTTCGCCGCGGCCGGCGCACGCGGCGCCCTGGCCGTCGGCCTGGGCGCAGTGCTCGTGGTCGCCCTGTCCCGCCACACCGCCCGGCGCTTCGCCGGCATGACGGGCGACGTCCTGGGCGCGGCAACCGAGCTGGCCTTCACCACGGCACTGGTCGTGATGGGTTCGACGACCGGTGCCTGATGTGCAGTGGCCGACCCCGCTCCCCGGACCGGTGTGGCCTACTTCTTCTCCCGCCACAACCGCTCGAACGGCAGCCGCCAGGCGTGCGGGCTGATGAGCTGGTGGATCGCGTTCGGGCCCCAGCTGCCGGGCGCATAGGGCTTGCAGGGCGGCGGGGTGTTCAGCAACGGGACCGACCGCTCCCACAGGCTCTCGATGCCGTCCGCGGTGTTGAACAGTGTGTGGTCACCACGCATGGAGTCGAGGATGAGGCGCTCGTAGGCCTCCAGGACGTCGGCGGCGTGGTCGCTCTCCTGGGTGGAGAACTGCATGCTGAGCTTGTCGAGCTTCATGCCCGGCCCGGGGCGCTTGCCGTAGTAGGACAGCGAGACCTTGGACTCGTCGGCCAGGTCGAACGTCAGGTGGTCGGGCCCGGCGGAGCCGACGCCGGAGTCGGGCGGGAACATCGTGCGCGGCGCCTCCTTGAACGCGATCGAGATGATCCGCTGGCCCTCGGCCATCCGCTTGCCGGTGCGCAGGTAGAACGGCACACCCGCCCAGCGCCAGTTGTCGAGCTCACAGTGCAGGGCGATGAACGTCTCGGTGTCGGAGTCGCGGGCGACGCCCTCCTCGTCGCGGTAGCCGGTGAACTGGCCGCGGACCACGTGCGTGGGCAGCACCGGCAGCAACGCCCGGAAGACCTTGTTCTTCTCCTCGCTGATCGATCGCGGGTCCAGGGCCGTCGGCGGCTCCATCGCCACGAACGCCATGACCTGGAACAGATGCGTGACGACCATGTCCTTGTAAGCGCCGGTGGACTCGTAGAAGGCGGCCCGGCGGTCCAGGCCAAGGGTCTCGGGGATGTCGATCTGGATGTGGTCGATGAAGTTGCGGTTCCAGATCGGCTCGAACAGGCCGTTGGCGAAGCGCAGCGCGAGGATGTTCTGCGCCGCCTCCTTGCCGAGGAAGTGGTCGATGCGGAAGATCTGTCGCTCGTCGAACGTCTCGTGCAGCTGCCCGTTGAGAGCCAGCGCGCTCTCCAGATCGGTACCGAAGGGTTTTTCCATCACCACCCGCGAGTGTTCGACGAGCTTCGCGTCGCGCAGCATCGTGATGACCGACAGCGCCGCCTTCGGGGGCACGCTCAGGTAGTGCAGCCGCCGCACCGACTCGCCGAGCTGCTCCTCGGCCGTCGCCACCGCGGCGGCCAGTGCCTCGGGCCCGGCGGTGCTCGGAATGTAGTGCAGGTTGGCGGCGAACGCGTCCCACTGCTCGGGGGTGAGCTTGTGGGCGCCGAACTGGGCCAGGGCGTCGTGGGCGAAGGAGCGGAACCCGTCGTCGCTCATGTCCTCCAGCGACGAACCGACCACCCGCAGCTCGGGCGCCAGTTCGGACGCCGCCAGGTGCGCGAGGCCGGGCAGGAGCTTGCGCCGGGACAGATCACCGGTCGCCCCGAACAGCACGACGACATGGGGTGCGGTGACCTCCGGTCCACTGCGGTAAGGGTGTGCGCCGGGAGCGGGATAGGCGACGGTCTGCGCCGAGTAGGGGGCCACGGCGGAGATCGTCCCACCCGCCCGGCGGCGGAGGAAGGACCGGAACCGTGCGCTCCGCTCAGGCCGGGAGCAGGGTGCGCATCCAGCTGTGGGTGTCGGGGGCGGTGCCGCGCTGGATCTCGGTGAGCAGGGTGCGCAGCGCGACGGTGATCTTCCCCGGCTCGCCGGCCCCGACCCTCACCTGGCCCTCGTTGTGCTTGACCGTACCGACCGGGGTGATCACCGCCGCGGTGCCGCAGGCGAAGACCTCGCTGATCTTCCCGGACGCGCAGCCGTCGAGCCACTCGTCGGCAGAGATGCGACGCTCGGTCACCTGGCAGCCCAGCTCCTTGGCCAGCACGAGCAGGGAGTCGCGGGTGATGCCGGGCAGGATGCTGCCCGACAGCTCCGGAGTGACCACCTCCACCGTGTCACCGGACCCGAGGACGTAGAACAGGTTCATCCCGCCCATCTCCTCGACCCAGCGGCGCTCGGCGGCGTCGAGGTAGGCGACCTGAGCGCAGCCGTGCTCGGC
>JAYSXW010000625.1:0-1000 GCA_043716935.1 Pseudonocardia sp. | reverse complement strand
GGGCCGGATCAGTGGACGGCCGGGACGTTGTTCCCCCGCTCGTCGAAGAAGACGGCCAGGGCGATCAACGCCTGCAGCGGCAATCGCCCGCTCGTGGTGCTGGCGAACCTGTCCGGCTTCGACGGGTCCCCGGAGTCGTTGCGCAACATGCAGCTCGAGTACGGCGCCGAGATCGGCCGCGCGATCGTCAACTTCGCTGGACCCATCGTGTTCTGCGTCGTCTCGAGATACCACGGCGGGGCATTCGTCGTGTTCTCCGGTGTGCTCAACGACAACATGGAGGTGCTCGCCGTGGAGGGCTCGTTCGCCTCGGTCATCGGCGGCGCCCCGGCCGCCGCCGTCGTGTTCTCCGGGGAGGTCAACAAGCGCACCGCAGCGGACCCGCGGGTAGGCGAGCTCGAGGCGGCACCCGGCCAGGGCGACGAGGCCGAGCAGGCCCGGCTCCGGCGCGAGCTGTCGGCGCTGCGCAGCAGCGTGCGCTCGGAGAAGCTGGGCGAGGTCGCGGTGGAGTTCGAGCAGGTGCACGACATCGCCCGCGCACAGCGCGTGGGGAGCGTGCACGCGATCATCCCCGCGGCTGAGCTGCGTCCCCGGCTCATCGCCGCCGTCGAGCGGGGTATTGCCCGCGCCGGGGCCGACGCCCCCGCTGCATCCCCGGATATCTGACCCGGCCCGCCCGGCTCCCGAACGACCAGCCCGAAAGGACTCGTATGCAAGCCTTCGTCCTCAACCGCCACGGCCGGATGGTCTTCCCGTCCAACGTCATGCCCGAACTGGACTTCTCGACCATCGACAGCCTCGATCAGCTCGACCGCGTCATCCGGCGTGACTTCGAGACCAAGGCGCCGACCGGCACCGACATCCTGCGCAAGGTGGAGCAGGGCGAGTACGCCCACCGCCCGGCCCTCATGCGTGACCTGGCGCTGAACCTGTTCTGGGCCAACCGCTTCGCCATGACGATGTACGAGAAGCGGCCGACGCGGTGGGCCGACGTGCCGCG
>JAYSXW010000624.1:0-1012 GCA_043716935.1 Pseudonocardia sp. | reverse complement strand
CGAGGCTACGGCCTGCGCGTCACCAGGAACGTTCGGTGTCCCGGCCGTCGGCTGCGGGACCTTCGGGGGCTGGGCGTCAACGCCCGCCTCCCTGCGCTGCTCGACGGTGATCGGGGCCGGGGCAGCGGTCAGCGGGTCGTAGCCGCCGCCGGACTTGGGGAACGCGATCACCTCGCGCAGCGAGTCGGCGCCGGTGAGCAGCATGCAGATGCGGTCCCACCCGAAGGCGATGCCGCCGTGCGGGGGCGGGCCGTAGGCGAACGCATCGAGCAGGAAACCGAACTTCTCCCGCTGCTCCACCTCGTCCATGCCCAGCAGCGCGAACACGCGTTCCTGCACGTCGGACCGGTGGATACGAATGGAGCCGCCACCGATCTCGTTGCCGTTGCAGACGATGTCGTAGGCGAACGCCAGCGCCTCGCCGGGCGAGTCCTCGAAGCGGTCCATCCACTCGACCTTCGGCGACGTGAACGGGTGGTGCACCGCCGTCCAGCCCCGCTCGACGCCCTTGTCGTCCCGACTCTGCTCATCCCCCTTGGGCTCGAACATGGGGGCGTCCACGATCCACACGAACGACCAGGCCGTCTCGTCGATCAGGGCGCAACGACGCGCGATCTCGCCGCGCGCGGCACCCAGCAGCGCGCGCGCGTCGGAGGGGTGGCCGGCGGCGAAGAAGATGCAGTCGCCCGGCGCGGCGCCGACTGCCTTGGCCAGGCCGTCGCGTTCGGCCTCGGACAGGTTCTTGACCACCGGACCACGCTCGTCGACCCCCCCGTCGGCGCCGACCAGCACGTAGGCGAGCCCGCGGGCGCCTCGCTGCTTGGCCCACTCCTGCCAGGCGTCGAGCTGCTTGCGGGGCTGGCTCGCCCCGCCGGGCATGACGACCGCGCCGACGTAGGGGTTCTGGAACACCCGGAACTGGGTGTCGGCGAAGTAGCCGGTGAGCTCGGTGAGCTCCACGGCGAAGCGCAGGTCGGGCTTGTCGGAGCCGTAGCGCGCCATGGACTCGGTG
>JAYSXW010000623.1:0-6703 GCA_043716935.1 Pseudonocardia sp. | reverse complement strand
TCGTCGACGAGCTCCGTGGTCGGCTTGAAGAGATGGCGCACGAGCTGCTGGTCGCGTACGCCTCGGTGGCGCAGGCCACCGCTACCGTTCATGCGTCCTACCGGCGCGAGCTCGTTCCGGTCAGCCGTCAGCAGGCGCTGGTGGTGTGGCGGCCCGCCCCTCGGACGGACCGACTCAGTCCATCGTGAACGGGTCGTACCGGATGCGGTCGAGCGGCGTGCCCGCCACGAGCATCTGGCTCACGGTGGCCCGGATCATCGCGGGCGAGCCGCAGACCAGCACGTCGTGGTCGGCCCACGACCCGTACCGTGTGACGACCTCGGCCAGGGTGCCCTGCTCGGAGCCGGTGGCCTCGTCGTCGCGCTCCAGCACGGGAACGACATCGAGCCAGGGGTTGTCGTAGGACAGCTTGCGCAGCGACGGGAAGTCGTAGAGGTCCTCCCACGCGCGGCCACCGACGAACACCTGGGTGTGGGGAGGCTTCTCGCGCCGGGACAGGTCCTCGAGCAGCGCCTTGATCGGCGCCGCTCCGGTGCCGCCGGCCACCATCAGCAGGTCGCGACCGGCGCCGGGCTCGACGTGCATGCGGCCCATCGGCGGGCCGATCCGCCAGGTGTCGCCGGTACGCGCGTGCGCGACCAGCGCCCGGCTCACCCAGCCGCCGTTCACGGCGCGCACGTGGAACTCCAGGATGCCGTCCGGGCGGGGCGCGTTGGCGGGCGAGAGATAGCGCCACAGTCGCGGACGCTGCGGCGTCTCGACGCTCACGTACTGGCCCGCCCGGTAGGGAATCGGTTCGCTGGCCTGCACGGTGATGAGCGCCAGATCCCACCCGACCCGCTGGTGGCCGACCACCCGCCCGAGCCACGATGCCGGCCCGCGCTCGGCGGCCGCGGCGGTACGCATGGCGCCGGCCACGATGCCGTAGGCGTCGGTCCAGGCCTTCTCGACCCGCGGGGTCCACGCGCTGCCGGTGAATGCCGCGATCGCGCTGATCAGGGCGGCGCCGACGGCGTCGTAGTGCTGGGCGATGACCCCGAACTTCCGGTGGTCGCGGCCGAGCTGCTCGAGGAACGGCGCGAGGCTGTCGGGCTGGTCCACCATCTGGACGACGTGTACGAGGGCCCGCAGCAGGCGGCTGCGCTGCACTTCCATGTTCACGGGAAAAAGCCCCCGCGTCTCCGGGGCTCGACTGAACAGCGTGGCGTAGAAGTGCCGCCCCAGCTCCTCGGTGCGCGGCTCGACGAGGGCGAAGCTCGAGCGGATGATCTCTACCATCGCCGATTCCTCGCCGCGTGGCTCACCGACGTAGGGCAGATCGGCGGTGAGCAGCTGTTCAGCGGTCATCGGTAGACGGCTCTTTCTGGTCGGGGCTCTGGTCGTTCGGGGAGCGACGAGTCACGTTACGGTTGAACCCGCTCACAGGCCACTTACCGTAGCGCGAATGGTTGCCGCGGTGAGCCGCCCGTGACGGGAGTGGTACGGGTGCGTCGCCGGATGGTTCCCCGGGCCCCGTCACCGGGGTTCCCGTTCCCGGCGTTGCGCCCGTCTGCGCGACGACCGATGTGACATCCGGGCGACGAGCGCCAGGCAGCCCAACGCGCCGAGGAGCAGCCAGGCGACCACCGCCACCACGGCGACACCGCAGATCACGACCGCCAGGTACGTCGTCGAGCCGCAGCGTCGGCTGCTCGATGTCCTCGATCGCCGGCACCGGTGTCGGATCGACGGTGAACCTGAGTGCGGGGAGGTCGGCGACCTGCTCCTCTGCGCTGCTCCAGTCGAAAACCGCCGGCGGCGGGGTGCTGAGGATCGTCGTGAGCCGCTGCAGCAGCGACAGCGCTTCGGGCAGGCGCTCGCGGGAGGCGAGCACCTCCGCGACGTGCAGGCGCAGCGGTATGTCGTCCGGGCCGGCTTCGGCGGCCGGTGAGGAGCGAGTCGACAGGCATCATCAGGATTATGGCCCGACCGGGACCGGGTCCGGATCCCGTCGTTCGTACGGAGTTGAGCGGAACACGCTCAACTTCTTTGACGTTGTCCAACCGGAGGCCGCGTTCGCAGGGCCTCGCAACGATGCAGAAGGACGTGACGGATGGAATCCTTCAACCCCACCACGAAGACACAGCAGGCCGTCTCGGCGGCGGTGCAGGCCGCCGTGCTGGCCGGGCACCCCGATGTCGGGCCCACCCACCTGCTCGGCGCGCTGCTGGCGCAGGGCGACGGCATCGCCGCGCCGCTCCTCGCTGCGGTGGGTGCCGATGCTGCGGCCGTGCGGGCCGAGCTGACGGCACTGGGCAACCGGCTGCCGTCGGCGTCGGGGTCCACCGTCAGCGCGCCGCAGCTCTCCCGCTCGTCCCTCGCCGCCATCACCGCTGCTCAGCGGCTCGCCACCGAGATGGGCGACGAGTACGTCTCCACCGAGCACCTGCTCGTCGGACTGGCGTCCGCGGCGTCGCCGGTGGCGCAGCTGCTGCAGCGTCACGGCGCCACGGCCGATGCGCTGCGCGAGGCGTTCACGCGGGTGCGCGGATCATCGCGCGTCACCAGTCCCGATCCCGAGGGCACGTACCAGGCTCTGGACAAGTACAGCGTCGACCTCACCGAGCGGGCCCGCAAGGGCGAGCTCGACCCCGTCATCGGGCGGGATACCGAGATCCGCCGCGTCGTGCAGGTCCTGTCGCGGCGGACCAAGAACAACCCCGTGCTGATCGGCGAGCCCGGGGTGGGCAAGACCGCGATCGTCGAGGGCCTCGCGCAGCGCGTCGTCGCCGGGGACGTGCCGGAGTCGCTGCGCGGCAAACGAGTGATCTCCCTCGATCTCAGCTCGATGGTCGCGGGCGCGAAGTACCGCGGCGAGTTCGAGGAGCGGCTCAAGGCCGTCCTCAAGGAGATCACCGACTCCGCAGGTCAGGTCGTCACGTTCATCGACGAGCTGCACACGATCGTCGGTGCGGGCAACGCCGAGGGCGCCATGGACGCCGGCAACATGATCAAGCCGATGCTGGCCCGCGGCGAGCTGCGGCTCGTCGGCGCCACGACGCTGGACGAGTACCGCCAGCGCATCGAGAAGGACGCGGCCCTGGAGCGCCGCTTCCAGCCGGTCTACGTCGGCGAGCCGACGGTCGAGGACACCATCGGCATCCTGCGCGGGCTCAAGGAGCGCTACGAGGTGCACCACGGCGTGCGGATCACCGACGCCGCCCTCGTCGCCGCCGCCACGCTGTCGGACCGCTACATCACCGCCCGGTTCCTGCCCGACAAGGCCATCGACCTCGTCGACGAGGCCGGCTCGCGGCTGCGCATGGAGATCGACTCCCGGCCCGTCGAGATCGACACGGTGGAGCGCGCGGTCCGGCGGTTGGAGATCGAGGAGATGGCGTTGGCGAAGGAGTCCGACGCGCCGTCGGTCGAGCGGCTCGGCGCCCTGCGCGCGGAGCTGGCCGAGAAGAAGGAACAGCTCTCCGCCCTGACCGCCCGGTGGCAGAACGAACGCGGCGCGATCGAGGGCGTCCGGGAGCTCAAGGAGCAGCTGGAGGCGCTGCGCGGGGAGTACGAGCGCGCCGACCGCGACGGCGATCTCGGCCGCGCGTCGGAGCTGCTCTACGGGAAGATCCCGGCAATCGAGAAGCAGCTCGCCGCGACGCCGACATCGGTCGGCCAGGACCTCATGCTCAAGGAGGAGGTCGGCCCCGACGACGTCGCCGACGTCGTCTCCGCCTGGACCGGCATCCCGGCCGGCCGCATGTTGGAGGGCGAGACGACGAAGCTCCTGCGCATGGAGGACGAGCTGGGCAAGCGGGTCGTCGGCCAGGCGGAGGCCGTGCGCGCCGTGTCCGACGCCGTGCGGCGGTCGCGGGCCGGCATCGCCGACGAGAACCGGCCCACCGGGTCGTTCCTGTTCCTGGGACCCACCGGCGTCGGCAAGACCGAGCTGGCCAAGGCCCTGGCCGAGTTCTTGTTCGACGACGAGCGCGCGATGGTGCGCATCGACATGAGCGAGTACTCCGAGAAGCACTCGGTGGCCCGTCTGGTCGGCGCGCCTCCCGGCTACGTCGGCTACGACCAGGGCGGGCAGCTCACCGAGGCCGTCCGGCGGCGGCCGTACACCGTCGTGCTGTTCGACGAGGTCGAGAAGGCCCACCCGGACGTCTTCGACACGCTCCTGCAGGTGCTCGACGACGGCCGGTTGACCGACGGCCAGGGCCGCACGGTGGACTTCCGCAACACGATCCTCGTGCTGACGTCGAATCTCGGTTCGACGGGCGGCCGGGTGCTCGACGAGGCCGACCGCCGGTCGTTCGTGATGGACGCCGTGCAGCGGCACTTCAAGCCGGAGTTCCTCAATCGGCTCGACAACGTCGTGATCTTCCACGCGCTCACCACCGAGGAGCTCACCCACATCGTCGACATCCAGCTCGACGTCCTGCGCCGCCGGCTCGCCAAGCGCCGGCTCGTACTGCAGGTGTCCGACGGCGGGCGCGAGTGGTTGGCGATGAACGGCTTCGACCCGCTGTACGGGGCTCGGTCACTGCGCCGCCTGGTGCAGTCGGCCATCGGCGACCAGTTGGCCCGCGAGCTGCTCGCCGGCGATGTCCGCGAGGGCGACACGGTCCGCGTCGATTTCGACCCGGCGGCGGGCGGCGGCACCGGCGGCCTCGTCGTCGGCCGAACCCCGCACGAATCAGGCTCCGAATCTGCGCGAGTCGGGCCCTAGGTGTGCGCGAGTCGGGCTGTGGATGTGCGCGAGTCGGGCGCGGAATGCACGCGAGTCGACGTCCGACACGACCGCACGCCCCGACTCGCGCGCACCGAGGCCCCGACTCGCGGGGCGGGATTGCCCCGATGGGGGTCGTGGCGTTGCCGGGTGTGGACGGGGTGGCGGGTTACCCTGCCGGCGTGGGGTCGACCTCGTGGTTCGTCATCGCCGTGATCGCGCTGCTGATCGGGGCTGCTCTGGTGTTCGCCGACAGGCGACGCAGTGGCTCGAGCACCGCCACGGAACGCCGGAAGTGGGCGGCGTTGCGCGGTTGGGAGTTCCTCGACGTCGATCCGGTCCTGCCCAGTCGATGGCGCTACGGCACGATCCATCAGGGCGGGCCGGGGGTCGCGCGCAACCTGATCAGCGGTGATGTCCCCACCCCCGACGGCCCGCGGCAGGCGTACGCGTTCGACCACGAGCAGGCCGGGCGGCTCACCTCGGTGCTGGTGGTCGTGCAGGTGCAGACGGTTCTGCCGGCGGCTGTCGAGCTGCGCCTGCCCACCGCCCCCGTGCCCGACGACGCCGGGCTGGAGCTGCTGGAGCCGGTTGGTGAGCGGTACGCATTCGTGGCCGACGCCGATGCCGTGCGCCCGCTGTTGACCACGCGCCTGGCCAAGGCGAGCGACGCGGTCGGCGACGACGTGGAGCTGTTGTGGGCCGAGGACTCCTGGGTGCTCGCCACCGCCCCGCTGGGCTCCACCCCCGACCGGCTCCAGGACCTACTCGCCGATCTGGCCGAGGTCGCGACGGCGTTGGAGCAGGGTCAGGCCGTCCGCGCCGGGCGCTGATCGGTCCGGTCGGGGTTCGCCGTTAGGGTCGGATCCGTGCCCACCGCCCTGATAACCGGAGCCACCGCCGGCATCGGTGCCGCGTTCGCCGCCCGACTGGCTGCCGACGGCCGTGACCTGGTGCTCGTCGCCCGCGACCGGGAGCGACTGGCCGCCGCGGCCGTTCGCCACCGGGCGGCGGGGGTGGGCGTCGAAGTACTGGCGGCCGACCTGGCCGTGGCCGACGACCGCGAGCGGGTGGCGGCACGCCTGACGGATCCGGACGCCGCCCCGGTGGACCTGCTGGTCAACAACGCGGGTCTCGCGGTGGCCGGTGAGTTCGTGACGATCGGAATGGCGCAACTGCAGCGGCAGCTGGACGTCAATGTCACGGCGGTGCTGCGGCTGACCAGGGCCGCGCTGCCGGGCATGGTCGACCGGGGCCGTGGAGCGGTGATCAACGTGTCGAGCGTGGCCGGCTTCCTGGCCGGCCGCGGCTCCACCTACACCGCCGACAAGGCGTGGGTCATCGCGTTCACCGAAGGGGTTGCGGCTTCCGTCGCGGCCAGCGACGTGCACGCGCTCGCGCTGTGCCCCGGCTACGTGCGCACGGAGTTCCACGAGCGAGCCGGCATCGACGTCGGCGACCGTACGGGCCCGTTGTGGCTCGACGCCGACCGCGTCGTCGAAGACGCCCTGGCCGATCTCGCCCGCGGCCGGGTGGTGTCGGTGCCCAGCCCGCAGTACCGGGCGATCGTCGCGGTGGTGGACGTCCTGCCCCGCCCGTTCCTGCGACGCCTGATGGCGCTCGGTGACCGGGGGCGTACGTGAGCGGCGCAGATGTCAGTAGCGCCGACGCCGAACGCGAGGAACTCGCCGCGCTGGTCCGGGAGCTCGGCGTGGTGCGCGAGCGGGTCACGCTCTCCTCGGGCGCGGAGGCGGACTACTACGTCGACCTGCGGCGGGTGACGCTCGAACATCGCGCCGCGCCGTTGGTGGGGCGCCTGCTGCGGGTGCTGACGGCCGACTGGCCCTACGGCGCGGTCGGCGGCCTCACCCTGGGCGCCGACCCGGTCGCGGATGCGGTGCTGCACGCCGCTGCGGCCGAGCGGGTGCTCGAGCCCGACACCCCGCCCGTCGACGCGTTCGTGGTGCGAAAGGCCATCAAGCAGCACGG
>JAYSXW010000622.1:0-6708 GCA_043716935.1 Pseudonocardia sp. | reverse complement strand
ACAAGATCACCAGCGTCTTCGGCTCGGTGAATCCCGTAGCGGGACCGCTGGTGAACTGGTCGACCCCGGAGCCGACGGGGGTGGTCGGGGTGCTGGCGCCACAGTCGTCGTCGCTGCTCGGGCTCGTCGATGTGCTGGCCCCGGTGCTCGCCACCGGCTGCACGGCCGTGGTGGTGGCGTCGCAGGAGCGGCCGCTGCCGGCCGTCGGGTTGGCCGAGGTGTTGGCGACCTCCGACGTGCCGGGCGGTGTCGTCAACATCCTCACCGGGTCCACGGCGGAGCTCGCGCCGTGGCTCGCCGCGCACGGCGACGTCCAGGCGCTCGATCTCGTCGGAGCACCCGCGGACATCGCCGCGGAGTGTGAGCGCGCCGCGGCCGGCACCGTCACGCGTGTACTGCCGCGGCCGGCCGTCGAACCCGACCCGACACGGCCCCCGGGCACCGCGCGGCTGCGGGCGTTCACCGAGATCAAGACGGTCTGGCACCCAGTAGGGCGCTGAGCGCCCGTGGTTCTAGGCTCACCGCCGTGGCCAGCGACATCGTCCCGATCCAGCTCTCGCTCACCGAGGGCGACCTCGTCACGCTCTGGGCACCGCGGTGGCGCGAGGACGGCGAGGAGTGGGAGGCCTTCCTCGGCGACGACGACGCGCTGTTCGCCTTCCCCGAGGTCGCGCAGCTCGCCGCGTTCGTCCGCACCGTGCGCGAGCACGATCTCGTCGATCACCCGGCGTGGTCGGTGGTGCCCGACCTGACCGTCGCCGAGCTCACGCCCGAACAGACGCAGAGCTACGACGTCATCGGCGTGCCCGAGCTGGCCGCCGAGGACGCCGACACCTGGACGATCGGCGAGCTGGCCGAGATCACCGACATGGTGCGGTCCATCGCCGACGTGTGCGAGCTCGACGTCGTCACCGAGGTCCTCGACTCCGCGCCCGGCTTCACGCTCCTGCGCCAGGGCACCCTGCCGTTCGTCGGGCGTGAGGGTGCCCGGCTGTGGACGCAGCTGGTGGGCGTCATCGCCGAGCGCTGGGACGACGTCGTGGACGCCCTCGACGACCTCGTCGACACCCCCGACGTCGACGCCGGTGCGCTCGCCGCGGCCGAGAAGGAGATCGTCCTCGTCGACGAGGTGTCCCCGGTGGTGGACATCGACGAGCCGGACGATGCCGAGGACGGGCCCGTCGCCTTCTGGGAGGAGATCGGGATCGACCCGATCCGCGTCACCACCCGCGACGGCGAGTTCGTCACCCTACGGTGCTACCTCGACGACGCGCCGATCTTCCTGGGCCGCGACGGCCGCATCGAGGTGTTCGACAGCGAGCGGGCCCTCGCCCGCTGGATCGCCGAGGACGACGGGGGCACCGACGGACATGATCTCATCGCCGCCTCGACGTGGCCGCAGGTCGTGGGGCGCGCGGCCGTCGGCGAGCTGGAGGTGGAGGTCGACGAGCTCAACACCTACGTGCTCACCGGGCTCGACCACGACATCGCCGAGGGCACCCTCGCCGTCGACGCCTCCCAGCTGGAGCTGGCCACGGAGCTGCTGCTCGACGTCGCCGACTGGGCGGGCGACGACGAGCCTCGCGAGGCCCTCGCCGAGAACCAGGCGTTGGGCTGGCTCGTCTCGTTCGTCATCCGGCCCGACCCGACGCGGCTGGCCCCCAGCCCGCCGTTCGACGCGGAGTCCGCGGCCTTCCGCCGGCTCGTCGACGATCTCGTGGGGCGCTTCCACCAGCACTAGCCGGCCCTCAGGCCTGCAACGCCGCGTACCCCGGCTTGATGACGTCGTTGATCAGGGCGAGCCGCTCGTCGAAGCCGATGAAGGCGGACTTCATCGCGTTGACCGTGAACCACGCCAGGTCGTCCCAGCCGTAGCCGAAGACGTCGGCGAGGGCGGTCATCTCGCTGGTCATGGAAACGTCGGACATGAGGCGGTTGTCGGTGTTGACCGTGACTCGGAACCGCAGCCGCGTGAGTAGGCCGATCGGATGATCGGCCAGCGACTTCGCCGCGCCGGTGTGCACGTTCGACGTCGGGCACATCTCCAGCGGGATCCGCATGTCGCGGACGTAGGCGGCGAGCAGGCCGAGCGTGGGGGTGCCGTCGGCGTCGAGCGTGATGTCGTCGACGATCCGGACGCCGTGCCCGAGCCGGTCGGCGCCGCACCACTGCAGGGCCTCCCAGATCGACGGCAGCCCGAACGCCTCGCCGGCATGGATCGTGAAGTGCGCGTTCTGCTGGCGGACGTACTCGAACGCGTCGAGGTGGCGGGTGGGCGGGAAGCCGGCCTCGGCGCCGGCGATGTCGAAGCCGACCACACCGACGTCGCGGTGCCGGACGGCGAGCTCGGCGATCTCCCGCGACCGCGCCGCATGGCGCATGGCCGTGAGCAGGCACCCCAACCGGATCCGGTACCCGCGCTGCGCCGCCCGGGCCGTCCCGAGCCGGAAGCCCTCCAGCACCGCCTCGACGATCGCGTCCAGCCCCAGACCCAGCTCCACGTGCAGCTCCGGGGCGAACCGGACCTCGGCGTAGACGATCCCGTCGGTGGCCAGGTCCTCGGCGCACTCGGCGGCGACCCGGACAAGCGCCTCGGTGGTCTGCATGACCGCCACCGTGTGTCCGAACGTCTCCAGGTAGCGCACGAGCGAGTTGGAGTGCGCGGCGGCGAGGAACCACTCACCGAGCGGACCCGCCTCGACGCTCGGCAACCCCATGTAGCCGACGGCTTCGGCCAGCTCGATCACCGTGGCGGGTCGCAGGCCGCCGTCGAGGTGATCGTGCAGCAGCACCTTGGGGGCGTCGCGGACGGACTGGAGGTTCAGCGGCGCGGGCACGCCGCCACGCTAGATCACCGCACCCGACCATTCCGCGTCGACAGGCCGGACTGATCCGATCGAGCGTAGCGCCGCCAACGGGGAGCCGTGGAAGGGTCGTCCACCGGGCTCGCTACTGTTCACACCGCCACTCCCTGTCCGGCTCCTCAGGAAGCTCCCCGCTGCCATGAGTAATGACTCCGCACTCTCGTTCGACCGCATGCGCGGCATGCTGACCCGCGCCGCGGAGATCCGCGACAGTGAGCAGCAGCAGATCTTCGACTCCCTGGACGAGATCCACGCACGGCTCGCCGCGCTGGACGCGCTGGGGTCGATGCGCAAGCGACTCGCCGACCTGCCCGACCGCACCGAGACCGGCGTGCTGGCGGAACGGCTCGACGAGACCGTCGCCAAGCTCGACGCCCAGGACGCTGTCATCGCCTCCCTGCTGCGGGCCGTGGAGTCGCTGCCGGACAGGCTCGCCAAACCCTTCGCCCAGCTCGACGGTCGCCTCGACGGCATGGCCGGGCGCATGGAAGGCATCTCGGGCCGCATGGACGGGCTCGACGACCGCCTCGGCGGCCTCCACAAGCGCCTCGACGACCTCGACAACCGCCTCGACCGGCACGAGCTGCGCCTCGACGCCATGCCGTCCTCGGTCGGCACGCCGATCAAGGAACGCATCGACGGCGTCGAGCGCACCGTCCGCGAGCAGCTCGGCGCCTTCTCCCGCGCCAACGAGGAGCACGGCGAGGGCCTGCGCAACCTGCTCGGCGACACCAGCGTGGGTCTGCACCGGCGCCTCGAAGAGCTCGCCGGCCGCCCGGCCGTCGACCCCACCGAGCCCCTGGCCGCTCTGGCCCAGCGCCTGGAGTCGCTCGCTGCCCGGCTCGACACCGTCGGGGGCCGGCTCGATCAGATCGACGAGGGCTTCGGCGGCAAGCTCGGCACCTTCGGCGGCACGATCGACGAGAAGCTCGGGCGCCTCGACGCCACCCTTGCCGACCGCCCCAACGCCGCCTCGCTGCGCACGCTGGTCGACCGCGCGAACTACGACTCCGAGCAGCGCAACGCCGGCCAGCTCGACGAGGCCATGGCGACGTTCGCGGAGCTGATCCTCGGACGCGGCGGCTCGGTCCAGTCCCCGCCGCCCCCGCCCCGGCCGGCCCAGCGCCGCGCCCGCAAGATCACGGTCAAGAGTCCCAACGGCGCCAGCTCCGACGACGTGGTCACCGACGATCCCGACGACGACTGACCCACCCGCCCCTCGCCCCCGCGAGTCCGGGGCGTGAGTGCGCGCGAGTCCGGGGCGTGAGTCCGGGGCGTGAGTGCGCGCGAGTCGGGGCCCAGGGGCGCGCGAGTCGGGCGCGTCAGGCGCGGATCGTGGCCTGCAGGAGGACGGCGCGGGCCGACGGGGTGTCGGTCACCAGAGCTCCGACCAGCGCCGCCCGGGCGGCGGGCACCGCGTCCGGCGTGTCGGTGTGCAGCTCCAGCAGCGGCGCGCCGGCCTCCACCGCCGTACCGGGCTCCACCAACAGCCGGACACCCGCAGCCGCCTGTACGGCGTCCTCCTTGCGCGCCCGTCCGGCGCCCAGACGCCACGCCGCGACTCCGACGGCGAGGGCGTCACACACGAAGATGCCGCAGCGGTCGGCGTCGACGGTCTCGACGTGGCCGGCGACGGGCAGTGGCGCAGACGGGTCGCCACCCTGCGCGGCGATCATCCGCTCCCAGACGGCGTAGGCGGCACCGGAGGCGAGCACCTCGGCGGGGTCGACGTCGATCTTCGCCAGAGCCAGCATCTCGCGGGCGAGCGCGACGGTCAGCTCGACCACGTCGGCCGGCCCGCCGCCCCGCAGCACCTCGACCGACTCCGCGACCTCCAGCGCGTTGCCGACCGCGCGTCCGAGCGGCACGGACATGTCGGTGAGCAGGGCCGTCGTCGCGAGCCCGTGGGCGGTGCCGATGCGCACCATCGTCTCGGCGAGCTCCCGCGCGCGGGCGGGCGTCTTCATGAATGCCCCCGACCCGACCTTGACGTCGAGTACGAGACCACCCGTGCCTTCGGCGATCTTCTTGCTCATGATCGAGCTGGCGATGAGCGGGATGGACTCGACGGTGCCGGTGACGTCGCGCAGGGCGTAGAGCTTGCGGTCGGCGGGGGCGAGGGTCGGGGTCGTCGCGCAGATGACGGCACCGACCGACTGCAGCTGGGTCGCGATCTCCTCCAGCGACAGCGACGCGCGCCAGCCGGGGATGGACTCGAGCTTGTCCAGCGTGCCGCCGGTGTGGCCGAGCCCGCGGCCCGAGAGCTGCGGGACGGCCGCGCCGCACGCCGCGACGAGGGGCGCGAGCGGCAGCGTGATCTTGTCACCGACGCCGCCGGTCGAGTGCTTGTCCACCAGCGGACGTCCGATGTCACCGAAGGACAGCACCTCGCCGGAGTCGATCATGGCCTGGGTCCACCGCGAGATCTCGTCGGTGTCCATCCCCCGCAGCAGGATCGCCATGGCCAGCGCCGCCATCTGCTCGTCGGCGACGTCGCCGCGGGTGTAGGCGTCGAGGACCCAGTCGATCTGCTCGTCGGACAGCCGGCCGCCGTCGCGCTTGGTCGTGATGACGTCGACGGCGCTGAACGTGGGCACGAGGGCATCCTCCGTTGGCAGGGTTCGTGAGTGGAAATCAGGGCTGGAACACGGTTGTCCACTCATGGCAGGTCGGATGGACCGAAGGCGTCCGGGAGGACCTCGTGCAGGGGGGCCGGGCCGCGGGGGGTGTCGACGAGGCAGTCGGGGCCGCCGAACTCGTAGAGCACCTGCCGGCACCGGCCGCACGGCATGAGCAGCTCCCCGGTGCCCGAGCGGCACGCCACGGCGACGAGCCGGCCACCGCCCGAGAGCCGCAGCTGCCCGGCCATCGTGCACTCGGCGCACAGGCCCAGGCCGTAGGAGGCGTTCTCGACATTGCAGCCGGTGATCGTCCGGCCGTCGTCGCAGATCGCCGCCGCACCGACCTGCAGACGGGAGTAGGGCGCGTATGCCGACCCCGCGGCGGCGACGGCGGCGTCCCGCAAGAGGGCCCAGGCGATGTCGGGCCGCTCAGTCATGATGTGCGCTCCGCAAGCTCCGCTCAGTCACCCTCGCCCCGCCGGTACTCCAGCCCGTCGGCCGCTGGCGGCCGGAGGCGTTGAGACGCGACGGCCAGCACCAGGAGCGTGACGAGCTGCGGCGCGTACGCGGCGAACTCCCGCGGCACCGTCTCGATCGCGGCGTACACCGCGTAGACGAGCCCGCCCGCCACCAGCGCGATCACGGCCGAGCGCCAGCGCCGCTGCGCCACCCACAGCACGGCGACCGCGACGGCGAGGAGCGTGGCGCCGTAGAGCAGGGCGTGCACGGCCTCGCCCCCGGCGCGCAGCTGCACGCCGTCGACGTAGCCGAACAGCGCCGACCCGGCCAGCAGACCACCCGGCCGCCAGTTGCCGAAGATCATGGCAGCGAGCCCGATGTAGCCGCGGCCGCCGGTCTGGCCCTCCAGGTAGCCCAGCTGGCCGGGGTTGAGCGTCAGCGCCGCACCGCCGAGCCCGGCGAGCCCACCCGAGATGACCACGGCGACGTACTTGAACACGATCACGTCGACGCCCAGCGACTCCGCCGCCACCGGGTTCTCCCCGCACGAGCGCAGCCGCAGCCCGAACCGGGTGCGCCAGAGGATCAGGTAGCTGATCGGCACCAGCGCGAACCCGATGACCACCAGCGGGGTGAGCCCGCTGACCAGCCCGCCCGCGATGCCGGCGACGTCGGAGAGCAGCACGCGCTGCTGCGCCTCCACCGTGGCCAGGCCGTCGGCGAGCGGCTGCACGGAGAACGTGTCGAACCCCTCGACGCGCGGC
>JAYSXW010000621.1:0-6709 GCA_043716935.1 Pseudonocardia sp. | reverse complement strand
GCCATCGTCATGCCGCGGTCCTTGAACGACCCCGTCGGGTTGGCGCCGTCGACTTTCAGGAACACCTCGCACCCGGTGAGCGACGACAGGTGCGGCGCGGGCAGCAGCGGTGTACCACCCTCACCGAGGGTGATGATCCGCCAGCCCGGTTCGACGGGCATCCGATCCCGGTACGCCTCGATCACGCCGGGCCAGCGGGTGAGTCCGGATCCAGCCACTCTCGTACCAGTCGCAGCCATTCTTGTACCAGTCACAGCCATTCTCGTACCAGTCACAGGGAGACGCCCTTCCGGCCGAGGTCCTCGACGCGCAGCACGCTGTCGACCCCGCGCACGACGTCGAGGTTCGACAGGACTTCCACCGTCGACGCGAGCGCGGACTCGGACGCCATGTGCGTGACGACCACGAGTCGGGCGGCACGGTCCTCGCCCGGAGGCGCGGCGTTGGCGGCCCGGCCGCCACCGGTCTGCCGCACGGCCGCGATGCTCACGCCATGCCGCGCGAACTCGCCGGAGATGGTGGCGAGCACACCGGCGCGGTCGGCCACGTCGAGGCTGACGTGGTACCGGGTGGCGACGTCGCCGATCGGCCGGACGGGCAGGCTCGCGTAGGTCGTCTCCCGCGGGCCGCGCCCGCCGACCACCCGGTTGCGCGCGACCGCCACCAGGTCGCCCAGCACCGCGCTCGCGGTGGGCGCACCGCCCGCGCCCTGGCCGTAGAACATCAGCTGGCCCGCGGCCTCGGCCTCGACGAACACGGCGTTGAACGCCCCGTCCACCGCCGCGAGCGGGTGCGTCGCGGGGATCATCGCCGGGTAGACGCGCGCCGACACCGACTCCGGCGTGGCGCCGTCGGCCGGGGTCCGCTCGCAGATCGCCAGGAGCTTGATCACCGAGCCGAGCCGGGCCGCGGCCGCGATGTCGGACGAGGTGACGTTCCGGATGCCCTCGCAGTACACGTCCGACGCCGTGACACGGGTGTGGAAGGCCAGCGACGCGAGGATCGCGGCCTTGGACGCGGCGTCGTAGCCGTCGACGTCGGCGCTCGGGTCGGCCTCGGCGTAGCCCAGCCGGGTGGCCTCGTCGAGCGCGTCGGCGTAGCTGGCGCCCGAATCGGCCATCGCCGACAGGATGAAGTTCGTGGTGCCGTTGACGATCCCGGCGACGCGGGTGATCCGGTCGCCGGCCAGCGACTCCTGCAGCGGGCGCAGCAGCGGGATCGCGCCGGCCACCGAGGCCTCGTAGAACAGGTCCGCGCCGGAGGCGTCGGCGGCCTCGGCCAGGGCAGCGCCGTCCTCGGCGAGCAGGGCCTTGTTGGCCGTCACCACCGATTTGCCGGCCTTCAACGCCTCCAGCAGTAGCGTCCTGGCGGGCTCGATACCGCCGATCACCTCGACGACGACGTCGACGTCCGGCCGTGTGACCAGCGCCGACGCGTCCGTGGTGAGCAGATCACCCAGCTCGGGGTGCTTGTGGGGGCGGCGCACGGCCACCCCGACGACCTCGACCCGCGCGCCCGCCCGGGCTGCCAGTTCACCCGCCTGCTCGCGCAGCAGGCGCACGACCTGACTGCCGACGGTGCCGCAGCCGAGCATCGCGACCCGGATCGCGCCGGCCCCGCTGGGGTTCACGCCGTTGCCTCCATGATCGCCGAGCCGGGCCGTGCCGCGTCCGCCGCACCGATCATCGCGTCCGGAGCCGCCTGCCGCGAAGCCGGGGTGACACTGTTCACCCGCCGGTTTCCAGCCGGAACTGGTCCTCGTCGGTCTCCCGCCGCAGCAGCACCCGCGCCACCCCGTCACGCACCGCGACGACCGCGGGCCGTGGCAGGCGGTTGTAGGAGCTGGCCATCGAGTAGCAGTAGGCGCCGGTGGCGGCGACGGCGAGCAGGTCACCAGGGGCGAGATCGGCCGGGAGCCAGCAGTCGCGCACCACGATGTCGCCGCTCTCACAGTGCTTCCCGACCACCCGTGACAGCACCGCGTCGCCGGAACCGTCGAGCTCCGAGGACCGCGACACGAGCCGGCAGTCGTACACCGAGTCGTAGAGGCTGGTGCGGATGTTGTCGCTCATGCCGCCGTCGACGCTCACGTACCGACGCTCGTTGCTCCCCCCGAGCGGCACGTCCTTGATCGTGCCGACCTCGTAGAGCGTGACGGTGCCGGGCCCCGCGATCGCCCGGCCGGGCTCGACGGCGATCGCCGGCACGTCCAGGTCCTCCGCGCGACACTCCCGCTCGATGATCCCGCGCAGCTCGTGGGCCAGCTCGGCCACGTCCAGCGGCGTCTCGTCCGCCCGGTAGGCGATTCCGAACCCGCCGCCGAGGTCGAGCGTCGTCAGCGACGCGAGCGCGTTCCCGCCGTGCTCCTTGTGCAACTGCGCGAGGAACCGCACCACACGGTGCGCGGCCACCTCGAAACCCTCGGTGTCGAAGATCTGGCTGCCGATGTGGCTGTGCAGGCCCACCAACCGCAGATGCGACGCCGCCAGCACCCGACGCACGGCCTCCGCGGCCGCGCTCCCGTCGTTCCCCGAGATCGACAGCCCGAACTTCTGATCCTCGTGGGCCGTCGCGATGAACTCGTGGGTGTGCGCCTCGACCCCCACGGTCAGGCGCACCATCACCGGGGCCACCACCCCGCGAGCGCGTGCCGCGGCGTCGAGGCGGGTGATCTCGTGCAGGGAGTCGAGCACCACCCCTCCGACGCCGGCCTCGACCGCGGCCACCAGCTCCTCGACGGACTTGTTGTTGCCGTGCAGTGCGATCCGCGCCGCCGGGAACCCGGCCCGCAGGGCGACGGCCAGCTCGCCGCCGCTCGCGACGTCGAGCGACAGCCCCTCCTGCGCCACCCACCGCGCGATGTCCACCGACAGGAACGCCTTCGCCGCGTAGTGCACGCTCCCCGCCCCGAACGCATCGGCGAACGCGTGCGCACGGGAGCGGAAATCGTCCTCGTCGACGACGAACAGGGGCGTCCCGTAGGTCTGCGCCAGATCCCGCACGTCGACGCCCGCGACCCGCAGCACGCCGTCGGCGCCGCGCCGGGCGCTCCGCGGCCACACCGTCGGGTCGAGCTCGTCGAGGCCGGCCGCGTCGAACGGGCGCTGACCGGCCGTCTCCGCCGGCATCGAGATCCCGGCGTGGAGCGGGCCGGCCGGATGGGCTCTCATGACGTCGCCTCCTCGAGAATGAGCACGCTCACATCCGCTCCGGCGCGCTCACGCCCAGCAGCTGCAGCCCGTTGGCCAGCACCTGTCGGGCTGCGACGCTCAGGGCGAGCCGGACGCGGTGCAGGTCGTTGACCTCCTCGTCGCCCATCGGCAGCACGCGGCAGACGTCGTAGAACTTGTGGTAGGCGCTGGCCAACGTCTCGAGGTAGCGCGCCACCCGGTGGGGCTCGCGCAGCTCGGCGGCGGAGCGCAGGACGGCCGGGAACTCCCCGATTGTCCGGATCAGGTCACCCTCCCGTGGGTGCTCCAGCAGGCCGTAGGACATGCCGGGCTCCAGGCTGAGATCGGCGGCGTTGCGGGCCAGCGACGCCAGCCGGGCGTGGGCGTACTGGACGTAGAAGACGGGGTTGTCGTTGCTCCGCTTCGAGATCACGTCGAGGTCGAGATCGAGCACGGAGTCGATCGAGCTGCGGATCAGTGAGTACCGGGCCGCGTCGACCCCGACGAACCCCACCAGGTCGTCCATGCCCACCGCGGTGCCGGCGCGCTTGCTCATCTTGACCATCTGGCCGCCGGAGAACAGCCGCACGAGCTGGCCGATCAGCACCTCGACGGTGTCCGGGTCGTCGCCGAACGCTGCGGCCGCGGCGCGCAGCCGGGCGGTGTAGCCGTGATGGTCGGCGCCCAGCATGTAGATGCACAGGTCGAAGCCACGGGCCCGCTTGTCGAGGTAGTAGGCGAGGTCGGCGGCGATGTAGGCGGGCTGCCCGTCGCTCTTGATGACCGGGCGGTCCTTGTCGTCGCCCTCGTCGGTCGACCGCAGCCACCACGCGCCGTCGGCGAAGTAGAGGTTGCCGGTGCCCTTGAGGCGCTCGACCGCCGTGTCGACGGCCCCGGAGTCGTGCAGCGTGCGCTCGTGGAACCAGACGTCGAAGTCGGTACCGAAGGCGTGCAGGGACCGCTTGATCTCGTCGAACATCAGCTCGACGCCGATGCGCCGGAACGTCTCGTCCCGCTCGGTGTCGGGCAGCGTCAGCACGGTTGGCTGGGCCACGACCACCTTCGCGGCGATCTCGGCGACGTACGCGCCGCCGTAGCCGCCCTCGGGGGTCGGCCGGGCGAGCGCGGCGGCCACCAGCGAATCGACGAACCGGGTGATCTGGCCGCCGGCGTCGTTGAAGTAATACTCGCGGGTGACCTTCGCACCCCGGGCGGTGAGCACCCGGCCCAGCGCGTCGCCGACGGCGGCCCAGCGGGTGTGGCCCAGGTGCAGCGGGCCCGTCGGGTTGGCGGAGACGAACTCCAGGTTCACCAGGGTGGCGGCCAGCTCGTCGCCCGTGCCGTACGACTCACCCGCGGCCAGGACGTCCCCGACGACGGCGCCCTGCGCGTCGGCGGCGAGACGAAGATTGATGAAGCCCGGCCCGGCGATCTCGGCGCTGGCGATGCCGTCCTTGCCGCGGAGCTCCTCCACCAGCCAGCCGGCGAGGTCACGCGGCGCAACGCCGGCCTTCTTCGCGGCGCGCATGGCGACGTTGGTGGCGTAATCGCCGTGCTCGGGGTTGCGGGGCCGTTCCACGCCGATGTCGGCGGGCAGCGCGGAGGCGTCCAGGCCGCGCCGCGCCAGGACGTCGGAGGCGGCGGCGCGGACGAGCTCGGCGAGCAGGACGGGAGTCACTGGACAAGTCTAGAAGGTACTGCTCACCGGTTTCTCAGGCGGCGCTCCTACACTGCGACTCGGCCGCCTGCGCCGGCAGCCGGGGCATTTCGAGGTCTGGACGGTTGATGGTCAGCGGAAAGAACAGCAGGGCAGTACGCAATGCGCGCGCGGCCGTCGTCACGAAGCGCTCCACCCCGTGGGGGCTGATCACGGCGAGCCTCGTGGTGCTCCTGGTGGCGGTGGCGTTCATCGGTTACCCGCTCTACCTGAACTTCCAGGCCGGCGCGAAGAAGTCGGCGCTGACCGCATTCGCCCCGACGCCGGAGAAGCAGGATCCGTCCACCGGCATCCCGGGCGTCCAGGTGATCGCCTACAAGGGCGGGCAGCACGTCGGCCCGACCGTGCAGATCTCCTACACCCACAGCCCGCCCTTCGGCGGCGCCCACGACTTCGCCTGGGCCGCCTGCAACGGCGTGGTCTACCCGCAGGCCGTCCGCACCGAGAACATGGTGCACTCGATGGAGCACGGCGCGGTGTGGGTCGCCTACAACCCCGACCAGGTCACCGGCCCGGCGCTCGACGCGCTCGCGAAACGGGTGAACAACCAGCCCTTCACGCTGATGTCGCCCTACCCGGGCCTCGACCAGCCGATCTCGGTGCAGTCGTGGGGCCACCAGCTCAAGCTGGCCGACGCGAACGACACGCGCATCGATCAGTTCATCACCGCGCTGCGCACCAACCAGTACCAGTACCCGGAGCCCGGGGCGCGCTGCGACGAGCTGGGTCCCGGCACCTTCTCCCAGGACGACCCGCCGCCGTTCGCCCCCGCCCCGGCCCCCGGTACTCCCGGTGCGCAGGCCGAGGACTCCCCGGACGCGGCCGTCGTGCCGGACGCGCAGGGGGCGACGGGATGAGCCCCGTCGGCACTGCGGAACCCCCGACGATGGGCGAGGCGCCGGCGCAGGCCCGCTGGGTCCGCCCGTTCCTGGCCGTGGTCGCCGCGCTGAGCCTGCTGCTGTTCGGCGCGGCCGGCGGCCTGCTCTACGGGACGCGCGGCGCGGAGGCGGTACCGGTGGCCGGCTCCGTCGACGTCGGGTTCGCCCAGGACATGACGGTGCACCACACCCAGGCCGTCGAGATGGCGTCGTGGGAGCGCGACCACACCACCGACCCCGAGCTGGCGCAGCTGGCCTCCGACATCGAGGCCACCCAGACGTCCCAGGTCGGACGCATGCAGGGCTGGCTGGAGCTGTGGGGCGCCGGGTCGCTGCCCGTCGGCGGGCACATGGCCTGGATGGGCGTGGGCGCCGTCGACACCATGCCCGGCATGGCGAGCAGCGCCGAACTCGCCGCCCTGCGCGCGAGCAGCGGCCCGACCCTCGACGTCACGTTCCTGCAGCTCATGTTGCGCCACCACCAGGGCGGCGCCGAGATGCTGAGCTACGGCGCCGAGCATGCCGAGGTGGCGCAGGTGCGCAACCTCGCCGCCCAGATGCTCAGCAGCCAGACGTCGGAGAGCGAGTACCTGCGCCAGCTGCTCACCCGACGCGGGGGCACACCACTGCCCGGCTGAGCCGGCGTATGAGCTACGCTCAGCATCGCTGCGGCCCCCGTAGCTCAGGGGATAGAGCGTCGCCCTCCGGAGGCGAAAGCGCAGGTTCGAATCCTGCCGGGGGCACGTACAGCATCTGCACAATGGGTGGCGGCCGAAACACCCCGTCTGACCCTGCGTGTTCGGTTCGGCCGTTGGTAGCCGTTCTGCGGCGTCGGTTAAGGTTTGTCGATCATCGGCGGGCAGTGTGACGGTGACGTCGTCGGTGTCGTGGTGCACGTGGATGGCCAGCCGGGTGGCTTCGAACAGGGCCCGAAGTAGCGGTTC
>JAYSXW010000063.1:0-6018 GCA_043716935.1 Pseudonocardia sp. | reverse complement strand
CTCATGCCCATGGTCCGGCGCGAGGTCGGCCCACTTCCCCCCGCACCCGACGCACAGGCCCGGGCAGTCGGGCCGGCACAGCGGCGCCAGCGGCAGGGCGAGGACGACGGCGTCGCGCACGGTCTGCTCCAGGTCGACCAGGTCGTCGACCACGCGGGGCAGCTCGTCGGGGTCGGTGGTCTCGTCGGTGACGGTGTCGGGATAGGCGAACAGCTCCCCGATCTCGACCTCGATCTCGTCGGCGACCTCGTCGAGGCAGCGCGCGCACTCGCCGCCCAGTGGGGCGTGCACGGTGCCGGAGACGTAGACGCCCTCGGTGACCGACTCGAGGCGGACGTCGAGCTCGACGATCTCGCCGACCGGCACGGCGATCGTCTCCAGGCCGAGGCGGGCGGGGTCGGCAGGGGCGGGGATGCGCCGGGAGAACGGGCGCATCGTGCCCGGCGCCCGGCCCATCTCCCGGGTGCTGAACACCCACGGTCCAGCGGGATCGGGCCGGCCCGGCGCGCGATGGTGCGTACTCACGGCACCCAGGATAGGCCCGTCCACGACCGGCGGCGGAGCCAGGACGGGAACGGGACCAGCGGGACGGCGCCGCGGCCGGCGACGCTGCCGGACCCGCGCGATCAGGGCGGACCGGCCGCTCCCGCGGGGGCGGCGCGCGACGACGTACCGAAGCCGTCGGCCAGCTCCGCCGCGACCGTCAGGAAGGCATCGACGGTCGCCGGTCGCAGCCGTCCCAGCTCGATCCGGCCGCCCGTCGCCAGGTGGGGGTCGTTGGGCACCTCGACCACGGTCCGGCAACGGGACTCGAAGTGCGAACGCACCTTCGGGACGTCGATCTCCCGGCTGGTGCGATCCATGCTCAGCACGACCACCGCGTCGGCGACCAGCGCCTCGTACCCGTGCGCGATCAGCCAGTCCAGGGTCTTGCTCGCCCGGCCGGCGCCGTCGACGGTCGGGGCTCCGACCACCACCAGCCCGTCGGCCAGCACCAGCGTGCCCTCCATCGCCGAGTGCACCAGTCCGGTTCCCGAGTCGGTGATGATGATGTTGTAGAAGCGGGAGAGGACGGCGCAGACCCGCTCGTACTCGTCGCGGTCGAACGACTCGCTCGATGCCGGGTCCTGCTCCGACGCCAGCACCTGCAGCCGGCCGGCCAGGCTCGTGTATCGCGCGATGTCGGTCAGCGACCGGGCCCGCTCGATGTTGTCGATCAGGTTGCGCACCGTCACCGACGTCTCGCTGGTGAGCCGGTCGGCCAGCGTGCCGGCGTCGGGGTTGGCGTCGAGGGCGATCACGCGGTCGCCGCGGTTCTCCGCCAGCACCAGCCCGAGGCACGCCGCGACCGTCGTCTTACCGACACCGCCCTTGATCGACGTGACGGCGATCTGGTGGGCCCCGGGCAGCTGGCGGCGGATCCGGCGCTGCAGCCGCCGACGTTCCCGCTCCGCCGACCCCACTCCGGGGTTGACCAGCCCACCGCTGACCCGGAACACCCCACCCCGCCACCCGTGTTCGGGCCGATCTCCCCGGTGGCGCAGGATCGCGTCCTCGGTGAGCTCCCGCACCCACGCGGACGTCGGACCCACCTCATCGTCGGACATGCGGCGGGCCTCAGAGGATGAAGCGGTCGGCCATGAGCGCGGACAGCTCGTAGGCCGCGTCGCGGGTCGCCGACCGCAGCCGCCCGAGCTCCACCCGACCGCCGGTACCGAGGTGCGGGTCGGGTGGGATCTCCACGACCGCTCGGCAGCGGGCCTCGAAGTGCTCACGGATACGGCCGAGATCGATGTCCGCGCTGGTGCGGTCGCACGACAGGACGGCGATGGAGTCGGCGGCCAGCGCGCTGTGCCCGTGCGCGAGCAGCCAGTCGAGGGTCTTGCTGGCCCGACCGGCGCCGTCGACCGTCGGTGCGCCGACGATGATCACGCTGTCGGCGAGCTTGAGCGTGCCCTCCATCGCCGAATGCACGAGCCCGGTGCCCGAGTCGGTGATGATGATGTTGAAGAACCGGTCGAGCAGTCCACAGATGTGCTCGTACTCCTCGCGGCTGAACGCGTCGCCCGCCGCGGGATCCTGCTCGGACGCCAGCACCTGCAGCCGGCCGGCGAGGCTGGTGTAGCGCGACATCTCCGTCCACGAGTGGATGCGGTCCAGGTCGCGCAGCAGCTCCCGGACAGTGACCGAGGTCTCGCCGGTGAGGCGGTCGGCGAGCGTGCCGGCGTCGGGGTTGGCGTCGACGACGACGACCCGGTCGCCGCGGTTCTCGGCCAGGACGAGCCCCAGCAGTGTCGCGACGGTGGTTTTGCCGACGCCCCCCTTGATCGAGGTGACGGCGATGCGGTGGCTCTGGCTCAGTGGGCGCCGGATCCGGTGCACCACGCCGCGGCGGCGCAGCTCGTCGACGCTGGGTCCTGGGTTGACCAGCCCGCCCGACCCCCTCAGCACCGCCCGGCGCCATCCGTAGACCGGCTCGTCAGGTCGGGCTCGCATGATCGTCTCGCCGGTCAGCTCGGAGGCCGACATCGGGCTCTCCCACTCGTCCGGCGGCGGGGCGGTTCCTCCTGCGTCCACGGCTCCCCCTCGCTCGTAGGGACGAGGTTCGAGCCGGTGTCCATAGTCTTGCCACCACGTCAGATGGTCAGGCTCGAGCCGGCGTTCCACCACGGGGCGAAGGTTACAGCAGGACCTGCGGCGGGGCGTTCGAACGGAGATCGTCCGCGCCGGGTTCAGTCGATGAGATCCATGCCGGTGCCCGAGCGGCCGCTGCGCAGCGGCCCGGACGGCACTCCGCCGTGCCGCAGCTGGCTGCGACCCCGCGTCACCGTGCGCAATGCCGCTGCGAGCGTGCCCTCGAACTCGGCGAGCTTGGCGTCGACGTAGCCGTCACACTCGTGGCGCAGCCGGTCGGCCTCCGCGGCTGCCGCGTCGACGATCCGGACCGCCTCCCCCTGCGCCGAGCGCACCACCTCGGCCTGCGAGACGAGCCGGGACTGCTCGGCCTGGCCGTCGCCGACGTAGCGGTCGTGGGCGGCGCGGCCGGTCTGGGCGAGGCGGTCGGCCTCGACCTGGGAGCGATCGATGAGCTCCGTGTACTGCCGGCACCCCTCGGCGACAGCCCGTTCCGCCTCGTGCCGGGCCTGGGCGACGGCCTGCTCGGCCTCGGCCCGGGCGTCGGCGACGAGCTGCTGGGCCTGCGCCCCCGCCTGAGCGACCAGCTGCTCCGCGTCGGACTGCGCTCCCGACCGCGTCTGCTCGGCGTGCTGGGCGGCGTCGTCGACCAGCTCGTCGCGGCGGTCGAGCACGTCCTGAGCGTCGTCGAGCTCGCCGGGCAGAGCCTCCCGCACGTCGTCGAGCAGCTCCAGGACATCACCCCGCGGGATGACGCAGTTCGAGGTCATCGGGACACCCCGAGCCTCCTCGACGACGGTGACCAGCGCGTCGAGCGATTCGAAGACCCGGTACACCACCGCATCCTCTCACCGTGACCCGGCCGGACGGCGGATGTCCGCTCCCCCGCGTGTCCGGTTCCGAACGGGTCAGCGCCGGGCGGCCGGGACGGGCCGGTCCCGACCTCGACCTGACGCCGGTCCGCCGCTCTGATCGAGGTGGACGCCGCCGCCGGTCACCAGAGATTTCACAGTCCGAGTGCACGCTCGACCCGGCGCTGACCGGTGGCACCGCGGGCGCGCTCCGCGATCACGGCCATCTCGTCGACGCCGGGCCACGGCCACAGCAGGTCCCGTCGGCCCGGCGACGGTGGATGGCCGACTACCGGCGGCCGTTCTCGACGTTCGCCGCAGCTATCTCAACAGTAGTCGCCCTACACTTCTACCCGGCCGGTGAATAAGCCTCAAGGTACCTGCGCGGGAATCGTCATCGGGCGGGTCTCGCAGGACGGCATCCGTTGGAGCACTCCCGCCACCTGCGCCGTTCCCGTAGCGGGTTCCCCTTGCGGCTCCGGGATTGCGTCCGTGAAGACTGTCTTGCGGTTGGTCGCCGGTTCGATCCCGACCTCGGCTCTGGATGGGGTCAGCCGTGCGCGTTGGCGATGAGTTGGCGTCGGCTGTTGGTGCCGGCTTTGGCGAAGATCGACCTGAGGTGGTCGTTGACCGTGTGCTCGGCGACGCTGAGGGCCCGGGCTGTTGCTCTGGTGTCGGCGCCCGAGACGAGGTGGTTGAGGAGCTCGGTCTCACGCCGGGTCAGCCCCATCACCCGGGAGTAGACCCCTATTCGCCGCGAGGGGGTGGCGCGTTCGATCGTGACCGCGATGGTCGGGCCAGTAGCCGGTTCGGGACTTAGCCTGGCGGCTTGCACCTCGATCCAGCGTCCGTGGGCTTGATGCACACGGGCGGAGGGCGGGTGGGCGTCGACACCAGCCTCGATGGCAAGCAGTTGGGCAGCGACATTGAGAGCGACGGCAGGGACCGGGAAGTGCCCGGCTGGGGTGGGCAGCAGGGCGCGGAGCTGGTCGTCGATGCGCGGGGTGCGGCCTACGGGTCGGAGCGCGTCGGTCAGAAGGAGCACTGCTGGCCCGTCCGGTGGCCCGAGTCCGGTCGGGGTGGAGAACGTCGCGGCCAGGCTGGCGCGGAGGCTTCGGGTCAGTGTGGTGAGGACGGCGGTGAGGAACGCCTGCTCGTCCGGCGTGAACGCGGGCTGCTGGACTGAGGTGCGCCAGAGGTCGAGGAATCCCCAGCAACCCATGGTGTCGTGCAGGACGGCCGAGACAATGTCGTGGACGCCGTAGCTATGCAGCAGCTCGCGCCACAGCGCGCTGCGTAGCAGGTCACCACCGGTCACGTCGGCGAGTGTCATGACCTTGTCGGGCGGGAGCCCGGTCCATCGGTTGATCGGTGTCAGGTACTTCAGCCGGATCACCGACGGTAGGTCGCTCAGGGAGGGCACCTCGGCAAGGGGGGATGCGCCCACCGTGGTTTCGGGATCGGTGAGGACCCATACGTAGGCGTCGAAGGGCACGACCAAGCGGATCTGCTCGATGATCGACGCCCGCAGAGCGCGGTCATCGCTTGGCGCAGCGCAGATTCGCTCGATCTGCGCGTGCGCGTGGCCCCATGGTGGCCGTCGCGCCGCTCGCGGTCGTGTCATCGCCACAGGCTACGGCGGGCAGCGGCTTGACCCCCAACAACTTGGGATGCCGGGCAGCCGTGCGCACCGCCTACGGTCGGGGTGACGACATCCCTGGTGGCGGAGGAGATCGAGATGTACACCATGATCGTGAAGATGAGGCTCGACCCGGCCTTGTTGGATGAGGTGAACCGGCATTTCCGCGAAGACGTGGCCGGGTGGGCGAAAGCCCAGCCGGGTTTCGTCACGGGCAGCTGGCTGCGTAGCGAGGACGGCACCCGGGGAATGGGGGTGGTGACGTTCGCATCGGCCGAGGCGGCAGCGGGCGCGGCTGTCGGGCCGCGCTCGGCACCGCCGGGGCCGGCGTGGTCAATCGAGTCGGTGGAGATCTTCGATCAAGTGCAACAGGCCTGAGCGCCGCGCGGCCGCGAACCCGTACCGGCACCACAAACCACTGTTCGGGTCGCGCCCCGGTCCCCAGCGCAAGGTCTTCACCCGGTAGGGGATCGTCATACGAGACACGACGGACACCGGCCTCGGGCGCCTCGTCGTGTTCCAGTTCGGCTGCCCGACGACTGACGCGGGGTGGGTGTTGGATGCTGGCGCCGTGCCTGCCTATCACCCAATGCCGTCGCTAATCTCCACGTCCCGGCTGACGCTGGGGCCGTGGTGTGAGGATGACTTCGAGGCGTATCGCGCGCTGGTGCACGAACGTGATCCACGCGCTGCTCCATCGACGCGAACCCGAGCACGCCGAGCCGGACCGTCGGCAGGGCGGCCAGCGCGATCAGCCGGTCGAGCTGGCCCGGCATCGTCGAGGGCAGGCAGCGCCGGTAGCGCAGCGTGGCCTCGGTGATGAGGATGTGGAACCGTTTGTCTGCGCGGTAGAGCTCCTGGCGCTGCATCCTGGCCTGGACGGCGTCGTCGAGG
>JAYSXW010000620.1:0-2280 GCA_043716935.1 Pseudonocardia sp. | reverse complement strand
GGCGTGGCGCGGCAAGGCGAGGTTCGGCGTGGCAAGGGTTTGAGGTAGGGCGAGCGGCACACATCCGGGTTCAAGTCCCGGACGCCCGCGGCGTGGCGAAGCGCGGCGAAGCAGAGCGTGGCAAGGCGAGGGCTCGACAACGATGGGCCCGGAGATCACTTCGGGCCCATCGTGCTATCCGCCGCCGGTTCGCAGGTCGGCGAGGATCTTCCGCGACAGCGTCTCGTCGGTCAGCAGTCGCACGACGAGCGCCTCAAGCACGTCCTGCTGGGTGAGTCGGTTCTCGCCGAGCTCGTCGGCGGCGTCGTCCTGCCAGCGTCGCAGCTCCCGGCGATGACGCTGGGTGAGGTCGACGCCGCACCGGACGCGCCCAGTCTGTGCCGGTGCTGGACCGAGGTGGCGGTCGTCGTCGGGCCGGCCGTCGGCCGGGGCCGGCGGCGATGTGGCGCGGGCGGCTCGCTCGGCGGCCTTGCGTGCCGCGGTCACGCTGTCGCCGCCGGCCGGGCGTGGCGCGATTCGCGGGCCAGGCCGAGTAGCTCGGCGGCGGCGTCGGCGTACCCGGAGCGGGACGCGTCGACGACCGGCTCCCCCCAGGACTGGCCGAAACGCTCCAGCAGGGCAACGTGCGGGCGTAGAACGCGCCACCCGGACGCGGCGAGCTGCTCGCGGTAGGCGGCGGACGACGCGGCCGGACGGACCTTGACCAGGAGCACGCCGAGCGGGGGTGGCTGCCCGTCGGGTCGGAGCGCGGTGGCGTCGTCGAACACGGCCCGGACGTGCGCCATCTCGGCGACCTCAATACCGGTGGGGGCGACGGGTATGAGGACGTGGGTGGCGGCGATGAGCGCGGACAGCACGATGGGAAGGCCGTGCTCGGTGCCGGGGGTGTCGAGGACGATGACGTCGGGCCGGCCGCCGACGCCACCCACCTCAAGGTGTAGCCGCTTGGTCGGCATGATCCCGACCCGGAAGGGAAACGGGGCGGCCTCGTGCCAGCGCCACAGCGACTGCTGCGGGTCGGCGTCGACGGCGAGGACGCGTAGGCCACGCTCGTGCAGAGCGGACGCGACGTGCGCGACGGTGGTGGTCTTCCCGGCGCCGCCCTTGGTGTGCACGACCGCGAGCACGGCTGGGTGCGTGGTGGGCATGGCGGGACGGTAGCGGGTCCGCGGATCGGCTGACCAGGAGAGATCCTGACCTCCGGATGTCCTGATCTCGGCCGATCAGGACATCCGGAGGTCAGGACGTTCTGGGACCAAGAGAGTGGGGCGGAGGTCGGTCTTGCGCGGTGCGTAGCCGACGTGCTACAGTCTTCTCATGGCGAATAACGAAATCAAAGTCGGCGCAACCGTTCAGTGCACGAACAGCAAAGGCCGCGTGCTGACCGGCACCGTGGTAGCGACTTACGCGGAAGGCACCTTCGACCAGCCCCGCGCGTCGGTACTTTTCGAGCGTGCGCCCCACGAGCCCCTTGAGATCCGGCTGGCATACGACGACCTGACCGTGATCACCCCGGGTGCGTAACGGTGAGCGCAGGTCTCACAGTCACCCGCGTCGACGCGGGTGACTGTGAGACCTGGCAACCTGTAACTCAGAGTTACAGGTTCAGGCGCCGAACCCGGTGTCGATCACCAGCGGGAGCAGCTCGCCGTCGACCAGCGTGGCCGGCGAACTGACCGGCGTCACCTGCGGCTCCGCTACCTTCACCACGCCGAACGCCGCGGCGAGCGCGGTGACGAGCGTGACGAGGCCGGGGATGGCGCCGAGCAGTCCGACAGTGGCATCGCTCTGAGCGATGGACAGGATGCCGAATCCGGCGAGGGCGGTGACGACGCCGCCGATCCAGGCGACCGCAGAGCCGACCGTGCGGAAGGCGTCGCGGAGCGGGACCGGGCGGACGTTGAGGGGAGCAGACATGTGGGTCTCCTGATCTGGTGAGGTGCGGATGTCAGCGCGGGGATGCGCCGGTGAGTGCCATCACGAGCTGCGGGAGCAGCACAGCGGCGAGGCGCTGGTAGTCGATCGGTGCGGCGGCCTGGGCGCCGATGAGCGCGGTCACCTGCGCCCGGAGCGCCTCCACGCCGCGGGCTGCGTCGTCGGCCCGGCCGGCGCCGGTCATGGTCCAGCCGAACTCGTCGTCGACGGCAGACTGCTGGGTCGCGGATCGGCCGGGGAGCCGGACGCCGGGTTTCATGGCCCGCAGCCCGTCGCGGACCTCCATCAGCGCGGCGCGCTCGTCGGGTTGCATGTCGTCTGCCTCCACGGCCGAAGCCGTCGTCG
>JAYSXW010000619.1:0-6720 GCA_043716935.1 Pseudonocardia sp. | reverse complement strand
TGGTGGCCGCGCGGGTTGCTCGAGGGCATCGGGCCGCACTGCTCCTCGTCCCAGCTCTCCGCGTCACACGGGAAGGCCGGCGGGTCGATCAGCCTGCTGACCCCGGCCGCCGCTGTACCTCGGGCCCGCCATGGCCCAGCGCTGCTGGTCGAACAGCTGGTGGAAGTCCGTCGCCGCCCCGGCCGCGTCCGCGCGGGCGTCGGTCTCCCGCCCGGTCAGCCCGGCGGCGGCGTGGGTCGGGTCGAGCGCCCGGGCCGCCTCGTTCTGCGCCACGGCGATCGCGTGCGCCCGCCAGCCCGTCGCCTCGCCGCACTCGACCGGGATGGTGGCCGGGTCGGGGGCCCCGAACATGCCGCTCGTGTTCTTGTTGTAGCTCCCGAGGAGGTCGGTGCGACCCTCGGCGGTCCACCGCGACACCTGGTCGAACAACTTCTGCTGCTCGGGTGTGCGCGGTGTGCCGTCACCGTTCGACCCGGCCGCGAGGTTGGCCTGGATCTCGGCGACCCGGGCCTCCTGCACCGCTCGCGCGGCGTACGGGATGGCCGTACCGATGTCGGTCATCTCCGCGATGGTGTTCATGCCGTCCTGGTAGAACGCCGTGCCGTACGGGCGCAGCTGGCCGGTGTTCGGGTCTAGCACCGGCTGCCCATTGCCCCACTGGAACGTGGTGCCGTCGGCCAGGGTGAGCGGCTGCATCGTGGCGGGATCGCGGTACTGGCTGACGTTGGCCGTACCCGTGGTCGCGGCCTGCGCGTTCAGCTCCTCCATCTGCTGCTCGAACTCGCGGCGCTGCTGCTCCTTCGCGAACCAGTGCGCCAGCGGCATGAAGGCCAGGCCGGCGCCCGGGAGGATCCCGTTGGCCATCGCGCTCAGGAAGTTCACCGGGTTGGCGTGGTCGGGGTCGGCGAACATCCCGAGGACCGCGCCGACGCCCCCCGAGAGGGCGGCGCCGGCGGCACCCGGAGCAGAGTCCTTGAGCAGATGTGTCACGGCCCCGACGGCCAGATCCTCACCGATGCCCTCGACCTCCTCACCGGTGAGCCCGTCGGGGGAGAGCAGCGCGCCGATCACCGCTCCACCGCCTGTGGCGACGGAGGAGAGCGGGCCGTCCTCCAGGCCGGGATCGAGCTGGCGGATCCCCTCGGCGGCGAGACCGCCCGCCGCCGTCTCCTGGATCTGTTGCCAGTCGATCCCCTCGCCGCTGGTGGCCCCGGCGAGGAGGGCGTTGAGGCCCGGGGTGGCACCGCGCGCCCGGGCCTTGGTGCCGATGGCGTCGGTGACGCCCCGACCGGTGTAGTCGAGGGCCACCTTGATCCCCGCCTGACGCAGCAGGTCCCCGACGTTCCCGTCCTTCCCGTCCGTGCCGCCGTTGATCGCCGCGCCGGCGATCGTCAGCAGGTTCTCGATGGCGATCCGGTCGGGCTCGGAGAAGCTCCGGTCGGGTCCCCGGCCCGGCTGGACCGGGCTCTCAGGGGCGCCGGCGATGTGATCGGCCAGCATGTCGGGCGGGAGCTCGCCGGCGGCCACGACCTGCTGCAACTGGTCAGGGGTGAGTCCCGCCAGCGCCTGGGGCATCGCGGCGTCGGTCGGCGCCGACGTGGTGGTCGCAACAGCGTCGGTCAGGAGTGCAGGCGACACGATGCCGGTGCCGCCGGTGCTGTCAGAGATCGTGCCCGACGCCGCGTCGAACTCCAGCCCCGGAAACCTGCGTGCCATCCGGGTCGTAGACGACCCCCGTCGACGCATCAGCGAACAGGGTCCGCTCCCCCCCGTCCGGAACAGCCCTACCGGCCGCCGCCCCGGCCGGCTCGGCGGAAGTCCTCGCCGCCACCACCGATCCGTCGGTCTCCTCGGGGGCGACGGTCTCCTCGGCGGCGGCTTCCTCGCTGGTGGTGCACGCCGTACCGTCGGCGCTGTTCACGACGTTGCCGTCCTGATCGATCTCGCAGGTCGTCCCGCCGGGCTCATCGGCGTACGCCGCCTGGGACATCAGGACGCCACCGGCGAGGGCGGCACCGATCGCGAACGCACTGACGGTGACTGCGCGGGCGACTCGTGGGGACTCCGCAGGTCCACCGGCTCCCTGATAAGGGTTCTGCAGGAAGGGAATCACCGGGGTTCGCGCCATCCCATCAGCCTGAACCCCGTGGGGTCGGCGTCACATGGCAGTCCGCCACTGCCCGCATGTGCACCACGACATGGCGTGGCGCTGGTCGGTCGACCGGCGGGCGGAGTCCGGCGGGCGGGGCCCCCACCCCTGACCGCAGCGAGGGGACTGCTGCAGCAGGACGGCAGCAACGCCACCTCGCTGTGCGTCAGTGGGCCACGGCGTGGGCCAGGACCTCGCGCACGTCGCCCGTACCGAACAGCCGACCCAGCAGCTCCTCCTGCTCGCCTGCGCGGTCGAACTGGTGGTCGGTGCCGTGCACGTCCCGCACGGCCCGCTCCGCGCGATCGGCCCGCGAGGTCCAGAAGATCCGGGGCGGCGGGGAACTCCCCCGTCCTGACGTACGGGCGGCGAACGTGGCCTGCTCGGGGCGCCTGCGCCCCGGCACCCGGACGGTGAGAGCGTGGAACCGGGACGGATCCTGCCCGTCCCGGTTCTCCGCACGATCAGGTCCAGTGCTCGGGCACCCCTCTGAGAATCTCCCGAATCCGCGCCTTCCGCGCCTCCGAGTCCCTGATCAACCTCCGGGCGGTCTCCCGGCCCACGACACCGTCGACGCGCAGCCCCCGCGACCTCTGGAACTCCCTGACCGCTCTGGTGGTCATGGGCCCGAAGTGACCATCGTGACCACCCGTGTCGAACGAGAGCGTGGAGAGCGCCTCCTGGATCTGCGCGACCACGTAGCCGCTGGTGCCCGGCCCGGCCGGGTCGCCCTCGTGCATCAGGTCGTTCACCCACCTGTCGTCGGTCACACCATCGCCCTCCTCCCGCGCCACCAGGTACTCCGTCGGCAAGGGCTGCAGGGCTGCTCCTGATGCGCTCGTCCCGGCACCGGAGCTCCCCGGATCGCCCAGAAGGAGCCCGGCCTCACCCGGGACGCCGGATGACGCCACCAGCACCCCATCACCGTCGAGGACCGGCCCCGGGTCCACGACACCGCGGACCCCCCCCGGTGCCACCGCAGGAGAGACCACGTACCGCGACGCGACGGCGCCGTCGTCACCGATGGAGCCGAGGAGCCCCGCACCCCTCGGAGGAAGGACGGACGGAACCGACTCGTCCCGATCCCGGACCTCCGGTGTCGACGGCACCTCGGCAGCAGACCACCCCGGCTCCGACACGACGACCGCTGGTGACCACTCGACGTCCCCCTGGGACGACGACGTGACGGCCGGCATCGGGGGCGGGACCGCCGACGTCGGCGGCTCGACCGCACCGAAAACGGCCTCCGAGCCACCTCCGTCGGCCCACGGCTCCTGCTCGACCACCTCGACCGGGCCCGACGCCTCCTCCGCGGACGGCCCCGACCAGGCCGGCCCGACCCCCCGGTCCCGGTCCGCGGGATCGGGGTCCGGCTCCCTCGCGAGCACCTCGGCCGCCGGCTCGGCGAACGAGCCCGGCCCACCCACGAAGCGGTCCCCCTCCGCCACCACCGCGGGAGCGATCCCGTCCCGACCCCCCTTGCCATCGCCACCGGAACCGCCCGACCGCAGCTCTGGCACCGCGGCCGGGTCCGGCGCCTCCTGCGCCGACAGCCCCGACCGCTCGGCACCCGGCTCCCACGCGAGCTCGAACTCGGGAACCTCGTGCGACCCCGACCGACCCTCCGGCTCACCCCCGGCGAGAGACCCCGAAGCGGAGCCGGCGTCATCGGCGAACGCCGTTGCCGCACCCGCCGCAGCGAGACCGACCGATGCGCCGACCCCCAACAGACCCGCCACCAGCGTCCGCCCGACGCCGGAGGAAAGAGCCACCGACCGCCTTCCGGACGTGAGCACGTCACCGGAGACCGGGCCGGTCCCGACCTCCAGGTCGTACGGGTTGGCCAGGCGGTCGGTCGGTCTCGAACTCACGTGTTCCTCCGTCGATCGGGTGGGTGCACGACCAGGATCTGCCCGAGGTTCGTCGACTCGCTCGGGCAGGTGCGGTCAGGCCGCATGAGCGGCTTGTCGAATTATCTCGAACTCGGCGGGTGTGAGCCGGCCGAGTTCGTCTTGGCGGCGTTGTCGATGGTAGGTCTTCTCGATCCAGACGATAGCCAGCCCCGGTGATTCATGCCGCGACGAGGCGTTCCGCATCGCGGAGGTGCTCGGCGGCGACGGATTCACGGTGTGGGTAAGGGCGGTCGACACGCGGTCCGTACCTGCCGAATGGGACACCGTCGACCCATGCTGGCCATGTGCGGCCAGGAGTTCCTCCCGGCCGCGCTGTGTGCCCCTCTCAGCCGCCCGTGCCCTCGGTGCCACGAGGTCACCGACACCCGGCGGGCAACAGTCACCACGTCCGACCGATCGAGCAGGTCGGCCGAACCTCACCCGTCCTGCTCGACGGCCGAGTCGTGCGCAGCCACCACTACCCCGCCACCCGGGAGTTCCCGAACTTCATCGGCTGCCACCGCGGAAACCCGGTCCGGCCGCCGATGCCGGGCGGTGGCGGCCCGCAGGACGGCGAACGAGGCCAACACCGAAGGCCGCCGACCCGGTGGGGTGTCCGACAAGGACGGGCTCGCCGCCCGCGAGTTGATACACCCACCCATCCTGCTCGGCCAGGAGCGAACAGCGACCCGGAGCGGCCACCCGCTCGTTAGCGTCCGCCGTTACGCAAAGTATAAGGGGAAGCTCAATGGTCACCACATGCGAGGTCACCTATGACGCCGACGGCCTCAGGATGGTCGGCCATCTCGCCCGACCCGAGGGCGCCGGGCCGTGACCTGCGGTCCTGATCGGCCACGAGGGGACCGGGCTCAACGACTACCAGCGCCGCCGCGCCGACCACCTGGCCGAGCGCGGCTACGCGGCGCTGGCCATGGACCACCACGGCGGGCGCTGGTTCTCCGACCCGCAAGAGATGACGGCCCGCCTCGCGCCACTGCTTGCCGACCCCGAACGGATGCGGGCGATCGGGCGAGCTGCGCTCGATGCCCTGCTCACCGAGCCCGGGGCCGACCCGGAACGGCTTGCCGCCATCGGGTGTGGCGCGGGCGGCACCATCGCCCTGGAGCTGGGCCGTGACGGGGCCGACCTGCGGGGTATCGCGGCAATCAACCCCGGCCCGCCCATGCCCCGCCCGCAGGACTCTGCGGCGATCCAGGGCTCGGTACTGATCTGCGTCGGCTCGGAGGACCCCATTGACACCGGAACAGCTCCAGGTCTTTGCTCGCGAGCTACAGGCCGTCGGCGTCGATTGACGCCTGTTCGTCTACGGCGGGGCCGAGCACGCCCTCCACCACCCGCCCATCGAACTCCGGCTGTGCTGCCAGAGGTCTCCCGCAACCGATTCGGCCTCGGATGACCTGATGCGCTGCCCGCGTTCGGGGCGGTCGCCGCCCGCCGTGCACGTCACCGGGAACCCATGCCCGCGCCGTTGGCCGGGATGCCGGGGTAGAAGCACCCGCTGCCATCGGTGATCACGAACCAGGTACGCGATCGGTCCGGGACGGATGCCATGATTCGGACGTGGAGTCGGGTACTGCACGGGCCGAGGCGCTGGTGGATCTGGCCGCCATCCGGCACAACGTCGGGGTCCTGCGTGAGGCGGCGGCCGGTGCCGCCGTGATGGCGGTGGTCAAGGCCGACGGCTACGGCCATGGCGCCGTTCCAGTGGCGCGGGCCGCGCTGCAGGCGGGCGCCACCTGGCTGGGGGTCTGCACGCTGGAGGAGGCGATCGACCTGCGGGCCGCTGGGATTACAGCGCCCGTGCTGTCCTGGCTGCATCTGTCCAGCGACGACTTCGCCGCTGCGATCGCCGCCGACGTCGACCTGTCCGTCGCCTCGCGCGACCATCTCGCCGCCGTTCTGGCCGCCGCGCGCCGCGTCGGCCGCCCGGTTCGGCTGCACCTGAAGATCGATACGGGGATGTCCCGCAATGGCGCGCAGCCCGCGGACTGGCCCGACCTGCTCGACGAGGCGGCCAAAGCCGTGGCCGACGGGGTGGGCGAGGTCGTTGCCGTCTGGTCGCACCTCTCACACGCCGATGTACCGGGTCATCCGACGCTCGACCATCAGGCCGCGCGGCTGACTGCAGCGTGGCGGACCGCTCGCGACCGCGGACTCGACCCGATCCGTCATCTCGCGAATTCCGCCGCCACGCTGACCCGGCCCGACCTGCATTTCGACCTCGTCCGCCCCGGCATCGCCGTCTACGGCCTCGACGCGTTCGACCGGTCCCACCCGCAGAGCCGGCCGCCCGCGTCGCAGCCCACGATGACACTGCGACCCGCGATGACGCTTCGCGCCAGGGTCGCGCTGGTCAAACGCGTGCCGGCCGGTGAGGGCGTGTCCTACGGGCACGAGTGGACCACCCCGGCGGTCACCACCCTCGCACTCGTCCCGATCGGCTATGCGGACGGCATACCGCGCAGGCTCGGGGCAGACGGACGGATGCGGGTGCTGCTGGCGGGTGCGCTGCGCCCGGTGGTCGGGCGGGTGTCCATGGACCAGGTGGTCGTGGACTGCGGGCAGGACGCGGTCCGAGAAGGAGATCATGCGGTGCTCTTCGGGCCCGGTGACCGCGGTGAGCCGACCGTGCAGGACTGGGCGGACGCGCTCGGTACC